>JAAEOR010000070.1 GCA_024222895.1 Hyphomicrobiales bacterium
GAACGTCGAAAGCTATCGACGCAGAAAGGCCATGGACAAAAAACGCGGTCCGGGGCGACCGGCACAGTTCGCCACCACCGCAAACACCACCACCGAATGACGCTCCGCGACAATCAAAATGGAAAGGTCCTTGCCCAGCAAAACAAACAACGCGATGATCCACAAACTGCGACACAGGATTCTCATCCTGATTGTCGCGCAATTCTCATCCAGATTGTCGCGCTATAATGGAGCTTGAACTCACCAAGCAGATGAAGCGACGCAGCCAGCAAGGGCTTGCAGGACAGACAGCGGTCATAAGCGTCTGTCTTGTTGAAGATGTTGGACACACGCGGCGCACCCGGTTCGATATGGACCTCGTGCCCGCCCTTGTCGCCTTCAGCATCACAAAGCCGATCGAATGTGTCGGCCATTTCGGCGCACGCGTCCGGGCTGTAGACGCCCTCGACAATGAAGAAACCGTCCCGATCCAGCGCCTGTCGATTGCCCTCCGACAAGTCCGCACTGGTCACCCCCAGTCCGCGAATGGCCTCCTTGCTGTACATCCCTGGGCTCCCCGATCCTTTCCCTGCTTTAATGTCATCGCGTCTCTGGCTTGTGAACCGTCAGCCGGTCGGCGCCATCCGGGCATCGAGCCGGGCGCCCGAACCCGTGTCGAACAGGAACCCGTGGTCGGGGGCAAACTGGACACCGACGGCAGCATCGTAATCCGCGTCGAAGTCCTTGGGCGGTGTAAGCGCTGCCGTTGTCGGACAGCCACTCGACGGCATGAGACGCCTGGATGGCACCGAAGCGTTTCTCGACGGTGCCCAGCATGAGGTCGCGCACCATCGATCCGCTAATGCCGGCACCAGCGACGGCGTGCCAGGCCGGAGCCTCGCGATCATGGGCATCGATGGCGAAGACGACCACGGACAATTTCACCATTCCAGCAAGCGATCTCGAAGGCGTCGGAGCACCAGCGCAGGTTCGATTGCATGACAATGACCTTGCCGTCATGGACCCGGCCTTCCCGGCGACCGGACGATTTCTGCAGCAGAAGGCCGTGCTGGCGCATCAAACGGTAGACCCGCTTGTGGTTCGGCAGGGATTAGTTGCCTTTCGCCAGGTTGCGGCGCAGAAGCGCTGTGATCCGGCGGTAGCCGTAGGTTGGCCGCTGGTCGACGAGGCGCCCGGATGAGCGGGAGGAGTTTCGCATCATCGTCCTTGCGATAGGGACCGCGTGCGCGGCCGCTCCCCTTTGTCCGGTCGTACAGATGTGAGCGGGCAACACCCATGACGCTGGCGATCGAACTCATCGGGAACCGTCCTGTGCCGGCGACATGAGCTGCAAGGTCAGTTTTTTGCCTGTGACCGTTCCAGCGCTTCACGCAGAATCTCGACCTCCATAGTCTTCTTCCCGAGCAGCCGTTCCAGCTCACGGGCCTTGGCCTCGAGCTTCTTGACCTGCGCTTCACCAACCACCGCCTGGTCCGATCCCACCGCCACAGCGCCCCCTTCCTTCATGAAGCGGCGCCAACGATAAACCAGATTGGGCGCCACACCATGGCGCCGGGCGACCGAGGAAACGCTCGCCCCAGGCTGCAACGTCTCTTCGACAATCAGCAGCTTCTCTTCGGCCGACCAATAACGTCGGCGTGCGGTGCCAGTGATCACTTCGATCCGTCGGTACTCGTCAGACATAAGCCTATGCTTGAGGATAGCCTCAAGCCCTCCTGCTTACGCTAACTGTCCGGTCGAAATGGGGGCCAGTTCACTCACCAACCTGCCTACCCGGGCAAGGTGGTTCCTGAAAGGGGATGCGGCCAGATCGGCAACGAAACGGGTCGCGGTGAGTGTAAGCCCTCCTCGGGAAACCGGTGGAGAGTCTTTCCTGTTCCTGATGCGTTGACGTAGGACTGGTCCACCGTTACCGTACTGGACGAACTGTGGGGCATCAGCGACCAGGATGAGATCGAGCGCCGGGTGGCCGAGCACTCGGGCCTGTGCAGCGAAGATGTTGCCGAGGCCTGTGTGTTCATGCTGACCCGGCCGGCCAATGTCGCCATTCGCAATATGGTGATTCTACCTCAGGCCCAGGAAATCTGATCGCGCCGCGTCAACAAAACCATTGGCGGCACCACCTGTGAGCCACTATGGCTCTGAGCGGAAATGTAACAATCGGGCTTTGCAGACGGGAGTATGGGGCCGGTCTTTCGCCGGGCTCATGTCGGGGATTGAACTTTTGTTGTACTTCTAGTCGTTGATGAAACTCGACTACTCTACTAGTCTGATTTCGAGGTCTGTCTCACACAGGCTTATCCACTACCCAAGGGAGGAGTAACCCATGAAAACTGCAATGAAATCGCTACTCGCCGGAGCGGCGGTCCTCGCGACCGGCGTCGTCGGCGGAGCGGCTCTGGCGCAGGATTTTTCCGGCGTCACGGTCAACATCCTGACCCGCCCGGGCTACGTGATCGCCGGGCCCCTGATCGAACGCGGCGCGGACTTTGAGAAAATGACCGGCGCCAGAATCGTGGTCACCGAAGTGCCCTTCGCCGAGATCTTCCCGAAGATCCAGAACGACTGGGCGACGGGAACCAATTCGATCGACGTGGGCGTTTTCGCGGCCGGTTGGGGCGTCGAGCTCGACGCGGCGGGCCTTCTCGAAGACCTCGATCCCTACATCGCCGAGGATGACAAGATCGCGCTCGACGACATCGCGCCCTATTTCCGCGATTTCGGCCAGAAAGTCGGTGGCAAGACCAAGCTTCTGATGGTCGATGGCGACTTCCAGATGGTGTACTACCGCACCGACGTGCTGTCTGAGGCCGGTCTTGAGCCGCCGCAGACTTGGGAAGATTACCTGGATGTCGCGTCGAAAATTCATGGCAAGGACATGAACGGCGATGGCGAGGCCGACTATGGCTCGTGCATCTTCAAGAAGCGGAACGCGCAGTCCTATTTCGCGATCCAGACCTTTGCGGCACCCATCGTGCAGACCAGCGGCACGGCGCAGGGCTTCCACTTCGATAACTCGACCATGAAGCCCTTGATCAACAACGCGGGCTGGAAGAAGGCCTTCGAGCTTTACAAGGCGACCGGCGAATTCGGCCCGCCGGAAGAGCTGAACATGGACATCGGCGACACCCGTGCGATCTTTAAGGCGGGCCGTTGCGGGCTGTTGGTGGAATGGGGCGATCCCGGCACGCTGCAGCTCGACGACGATGCCACTGCGGTGTTGGGCAAGCTCTACGCCGTCGGCGCGGTCGGCTCACGCGAGGTGCTGAATCGCGAAACCGGCGAATTGGAGCCGGTGAGCGCCGATAACGCGCCGCATGCGGTCGATGGCATCAACTACTCGCCCTTTGCTGCCTTCGGCGGCTGGGCCGGCGCGATCAACAAGAAAGCCGATGAGCAGACCAAGGCCGCGGCCTATGCGTTCCTGTCGCATATGAACCAGCCTGCACAGTCGAATGTCGATGTGACGATCGGGATCACCGGCTACAACCCCTATCGCTTGTCGCAATTGGCCAGCACGGATCTGTGGGTCGAGGCGGGCATGCCGCTGGAGCTTGCCGAGAACTATCTCGGTGCGATCAACGGGGCGCTCAACAACCCGAATATGGCGTCTGACATGAAGATCCCCGGCGCGCAGCAGTACACCGGCGTCGTTCTCGATACCGAGCTTGCGCGGTACCTCGCCGGCGAAATCACAGTCGATGAGGCGCTCGCCAATATCGAGGAAGGCTGGGAAGAGATCACCGAGGACTTCGGCCGCGACGAGCAAATCGAGGCGCAGGCGCTCGCGCTCGGCGCCGAGTAATATCAGCAGCTGATGTCTGCATCAGCAGCTGATGTCTGCATCTGACAACATGCACCAGCCGGGAGTGATCTCGGCTGGTGTCAGCGCCCGCGAACGCTTCGGCGAGTGGGTGGACCGGCATTCGGGAACGTTTTTCCTTGCTCCCACCGTCATACTGATCCTGATTTTCGCAATTTTCCCGACAATCTATTCGATCTTCTTCGCCCTCAGCCGGGTCAAGTTCACCGGCGATGGCATCAATTTCAGCTTCGTGGGCTTTCGCAACTTTGCCAAGCAGCTTTTCGGCAGTGCCGAGGTGCATTTCCTTGGCCGCCTGGACTTCAACGCATTCGGCCTGATCCTTTTCGGCATCATCGCCGGCGCCGTGCTCTGGTGGCTGATCCGGTCGGTGAGGATCACCACCTGGGTCGGCATGATCGGGCGTACGATCTCTGCCGCCATGGCGATCTTTCTTGCCTGGATCCTCTGCGCCTCGTTTCTGTCCGGCAACTCCATTGGCACGCTCTACACTACGCTCTTCTACGTAATCGTAGGCTGCAGCTTGCAGTTCATCATCGGCACGGGGCTGGCACTTCTCTGCTACCAGCCGATTTCGGGCAAGACTTTCTTCCGCGTCATCTTCTTCCTCCCGCTGATGATCACGCCTTTGGGCGTCGGTTACGCGCTGAGGATGGTGGCGGATGTCACCAAGGGGCCGTTCCACCCGCTTCTGAGTTTCATGGGGCTCGAGAACTGGGTCTGGTCTGTCGACGCCTGGTCAGCGCGCTTCGTGATGATGACCGGCGACAGCTGGCAGTGGATCCCGTTTATCTTCATCGTCATGCTGGCAGCTTTGGAGAACGTCCCTGGCGACCATGTCGAGGCAGCCCAGGTCGACGGTGCATCGAGCCAGCAGATATTCCGCGAAATTATCTGGCCGCAGGTCCTGCCGGTGGCGGCCACGGTGTTCTTGATCCGCATGATCGAGGCCTTCAAGATCGTCGATTTGCCGAACATCATGACCGGCGGCGGACCGGGGTCGGCGACCGAATCGATGACGCTGCATTCGATGTTTGTCTGGCGCGCCAACGACTTCGGGTCGTCCGCGGCCATCTCCTATCTGCTTCTCATCCTGACAGTTGTCGTCTGCGCCTCGTTCTTCAACTACGTAGTGATGGGCCAGATCAGAAGGGGGCCGGCATGAGCGAGACGACCTATCGCTTTCAGAAGACCAACCGCACCCTGATGCAGCGGCTGTTCGAAGCACCTGCTATCGGCAAGATGTCCCCCGTCGCCAAGGTCGTCGCCTACTTCCTCCTGGCGGTCTGGTCGTTCTTCGTGCTCTTCCCGATTTACTGGGTCATCATCACCTCCTTCAAGGACGCCGCGGCAGTCAATCAGGGACCGTTCTTCATTCCTTTCGTTGACTTCCAGCCGACGCTTGACGCCTGGAGGGTGCAATTCACCGAGGATCCGTTCTGCGACTTCGCCGCCATTGGGCGGCAGATGGGCCTTCTGGTCTACAACTCGTTCGCCTTCATCCTATCGCCCATCGTCAGTCTGCAGCCGATGGAGCCGCGAATCTGCAAGATCTACCTTGCCTTCACCAATTCGGTGGTCATCAGCATTTTTTCGACAGCGCTCTGCGTATTCGTTGGCTCGCTGGCGGCCTATGCGCTGGCGCGTATCCATTACCGGCCGCGTTTTGGCAACATCATGATCTTCGTGCTGCTCATCGTAGCTGTAATCTATGCGACCACCTATGCCGGGGTCCCCTGGTGGGCCTCTGCCGCCGTCGCCTTGGCGTTCTTCTTCTTCCTGGCGCGCGCGTTGAGGGGGCGGTTCAAGATGTCGCTCAGCAATGGCGATATCCTCTTCTGGATCATCTCGCAGCGCATTCTGGCGCCCATTGTCGTGGTGATCCCGCTCTACGTGATGTTCCAGGCGGTTGGGATGCTGGACACGCATATGGCGCTGATTCTGCTCTACGCGGTGGCGAACATGCCCATCGTCGTTTGGCTGATGTTCGACTTCTTCCGCCATCTGCCCATCGAGCTGGAGGAGTCGGCGCAGCTCGATGGCGCGACGCGACCTCGCATCTTCTGGGAAATCGTGCTGCCGCTAACGCGCCCCGGACTCGCGGCGACGACGCTGCTGATTCTGGTGCTTAGCTGGAACGAATATCTCTTCGCGGTGTTCCTCGCGACGGTAAAGGTGCAGACCATGCCGATCATGGTCGCGGCCAAGAACACCGGCGAAAAGGGCATTTTCTGGTGGGAGATGTCTGCGTTGATCGTTGTGATGATCATCCCCGTGATCTTGATGGCGGTACTGCTGACGCGGTTCATATCAAAAGGCGTCCTGATGGGCGCGGTGAAAGGCTAGGCAATGGCGGAAATGGGCCACGCGGCATCCGTTCGTTTCGAGAACGTGGAAAAGAGCTTTGGTAGCGTGAAGGTGCTGGTTGATTTCGATCTCGAGGTCAAGTCGGGCGAATTCGTCGTGCTGTTGGGCGAGTCGGGATCGGGCAAGACCACCGCGCTGCGCATTCTCTCGGGGCTGGAAGAGCCGAGCGCCGGGCAGGTTTATATCGGCGACCAGAGCGTCACCGAGATCCTGCCCAAATACCGCGACATCTCGATGGTCTTCCAGTCCTACGCGCTCTACCCGCACAAGACAGTGGCCGAGAACATCGCCTTCCCCTTAAAGGTCCGCAAGGTTGGCAAGTCAGAGATGGATGCCGCCACGCTCTCCGCCGCGAAACAGGTGCAGATCGAAGACCTGCTCGAACGCTACCCGCGCCAATTGTCCGGCGGCCAGCGCCAGCGGGTGGCGCTGGCCCGCGCCATCATCCGGCGGCCGTCGGTCTTCCTGATGGACGAGCCGCTGTCGAACCTTGATGCCAAGCTCCGTGGCTATATGCGCGCGCAGCTCAAGCACATGCAAAAGACGATGGGGATCACCACGATCTATGTTACCCACGACCAAATCGAGGCAATGACGCTGGCCCACCGCGTCGCGCTCTTGGACAAGGGCGTCCTGCAGCAGCTCGCCACGCCTGCCGAGATCTACAACGACCCAGCCAACCTCTTCGTCGCGCAGTTCATCGGCTCGCCGCCCATGAATGTGATCCGCGGCAACCTCGACGGCAATCACCTTGTCACCAACGACGTCCGCGTCGATACTCCCGTCGCGGGGCAGATAGCCCAGGCGGTGATGGGGGTGCGGCCCGAGGATTGTGCCATCGCACCGCCCTCCGAGGGTACGCTCTCGGGCAAGATCTACACCAACGAGTTAATTGGCGACCACGCGCTGGTCACCGTCGATTGGGGCGGCGATCAGATCTCGGTTAAGGCGCCGAAGGAATTTACCGGTGAAATGGGCGACGACGTTGGCGTTGTCATTCCGCGCGATCACCTGTTCATCTTCGACGAAACGAATGGCCGGCGCGTCCGCTGATTTGCCCCAGTCGATGCGCGCCACGAAAAATGCGTGGACGTTTGTCGTAATGGCAATGCGATGCACTCACGGAGGTGCATCCGATGTACTCAAAGCAAGTGATCCGTAAACTGGGGGTGACCCCGGCCGACCTCACCAACGCGCAGCGCGATTCCCTCGACGAGAAAGGCTTCTTCATCGCCGAAGGGGTCTACACGCCTGAAGAGAGCGCCGAAATGGGCGCCGATTTCGATCGCCTGTCGCAAGCCGAAGGCGACCAGGGCGGCCACCAAGTGCATGTCGAACCCGGCGCGCCGCGGGTGTCCGATATCTTTGACCTTTTCGCGGGGACGACATGAGCAAGATCAAAACGATTTACATCTGTAACCACGCGCATACCGACATCGGGTTCACCGATTTTCAAGACCATTGCATCCGTCAGCATGGCGAGTTTGTTGATTCAGCGCTCGACCTAATCGAGGCCACCGACGACTATCCCGCCGAAGCCCAATATCGCTGGACGGTTGAGACAACCGGGCCGTTCCTGAGCTATCTGCGCGGCGCCAGCAAGGACCAGATCCGCCGTTTCCGCCACTGGCATGAACAAGACCGCGTCGACATCGCGGCGATGCAATACAACCTCACCCCGCTGCTCACCATCGAGCAGATGCACCGCTCACTCTATCCGCTACGCGCCATTAGGGACGAGTTTGGTTTTACCGTCGAAGCGGCCATGCAGGACGACGTCAACGGTGTTTCCTGGCTGTTCGCCGATCTTCTCGCCGACCTCGGCATCAACTTCTTCACCGCGGCCATAAACCCGGTCCGCGGTGCGCGACCCAAACCGTTTCCCGGAGCGTTCCGCTGGCAGGGCCCCAGTGGAAAGCAGGGTCTGGCGTGGAATGGCTATCACTACCTGTTCGGGCGTAATCAGGCCGGTCTCGGCAACTGGGACCTGGTTGACCGGCAACTGCCCCGGTGGATTGAGGGGCTGGAGAGCGACGACAGCTACGAGTTCGATTTCCTGTACTGCGAATCAACCCACCCAGTGCGGGTCGATAACGGTCCGCCCGATCCGCGGATGCCGGATTTCGTCCGGGACTGGAACGCCGATCAGCGCCCCATCAGGATGCAGTTCCTGACCGTCACCGAGTTTGGCCGGCTGCTGGAGGAAAACTACGCCGGGGTCATCGAAACTCAGCGCGGTGACTGGACCGACCATTGGGCGGACGGTGTGGGCTCCAGCGCGTTCGAGACCGGCATCAACCGCGCGACGCACGAGTTGCTTGGCATGTCGGAGGCGGTTGAAAGCTGGCTGCGCAGCACCGGGGGGAGCACGTGGGAGCCGGCCAATGCGGCGGCGGCGTACGAGAGCGCGGCGCTCTTTGACGAGCACACATGGGGCGCCTATTCGTCGGTGGAGGCGCCGAACTCGCTGTTCTCACGGGCATTGTGGAACCGGCAAGCCGGCTATGCCTATGCGGCCGCTATGGAAGCCCACAACATGGGCGCCAAAGCCGCCAATCAGCTCGCCGCGCCGTTGGGGACGAAAGGTCCGGAAGGGATCTTCAACCTTGGTGACCTGGAGCCGGAGGAAGCCTTCAAGCCCTCCGGCATCGACGAAGTGCTGGTCATCAACACGTTGCCGTGGGAACGGGAAGTGATCGTTGAGGAGCCGGAGCCGCGTGGCGGCGCGGCGCCGGATGGCATTCTCGATTGTTTCTTCAACGTCCCGTCAGTTCGGCGTCTCGACATCGGCGCTCAGGGAATTTCTGATCCGATTCAGCCGGTTCGGGCTCATTCGCAAGGAGCCGCAGCGCCATTGGGTGTTTGAGGGCTTCACCAAGGAACTCGCCCTTGAACTCAACGACGTCCGCGAAATGTTCGAACTCAGGGCGATTGGATACCTGGTCGCACTGCCGGACGATCACGCGATCTGGAATCGTGTCCTTGTGCTCCGCGCCGAGCATGTGTCGCTGCTGTCGAACATCGATAGCGAGTTCATGAACTTCTCCGAGCTTGACGAGCGTCTCCACAGGACAATCAATGCCACCGCGAAAAATAGATTCATCAATGATTTCCAAGACTTGATTTTAATGATCTTCCACTATCACTATTGGTGGAACAAGCGTTTGGAGAAGGAGCGCAATCGAACCGCCGTCGTCGAACATCTCACCTATCTCGACGCGTTGATTGACAGGGACAGCAAGGGCGCCCGTGCAGCACTGAAGAACCATCTCGATACGGCGCGGAGCACCCTGGTCGGGGCGGTCAACTGGTGACTCACTCCTCCATGAGTTCCGGCCCTTTTCGTTTCAGGGCATCCGCTTCTCCGCCAATCGCAACCTGTCAATTGGCGGCTCCCTGCCCGACACCTTGTCGGTGATCGGTGGCCAGGCGCAGGGCGTCTGCACTACAAACCCCTGACAGATTGGGGCGTCCGCCACCTGAAAGCCGATGATCACGCTGGAGCCGAAATGACACCAACGGGTGCGAGGCTTTCCGATGGTTGATGAACCCGGACATCAGATCACGGTCGATGTCGGTGAATCCGATTCCGGCGCGCGTCTCGACGTCTTCATCGCCCGCGCCATCGAAGACCTCTCGCGCAGTCGTGCCAAGGCCCTGATCCTGTCAGGCATGGTGAGCATCGATTCAGCCATCTCGGATGAGCCCAAGCGACCGGTCAGGACCGGAGAAAGCGTGAGCATCACCCGACCACGGCCATCGCCGGCTATTCCCACCGGCGAGGCCATACCACTCGACATCGTCCATGAGGATGACGACCTCATCGTCGTCAACAAACCGCCGGGCATGGTGGTCCATCCCGCCCCGGGCCATACTTCCGGAACTCTGGTCAACGCGCTGATCCACCATTGTCGCGACAGCCTGTCGGGCATCGGCGGCGTGGCCCGACCCGGCATCGTCCACAGGCTCGACAAGGACACCAGCGGCCTGATGGTCGTCGCCAAGACGGACCGCGCCCACGCTGGCTTGTCCAGCCAGTTTGCCGATCACGGTCGCAGCGGTCCCCTCGAACGAGCATATCTGGCCCTCTGCTGGGGCGTCCCGTCACGCCCCAAGGGCGCCATTGATGCACCGCTCGGCCGGGCCGCCAACAACCGCGAGAAGATCGAGGTCAAACGGCGTGGCGGCCGTGAAGCCATAACCCACTATACCGTGACCGATCGGTTCGAAGTGACAAAGGGGACAGCGATTGCGTCCCTGCTGTCCTGCCGACTTGAGACCGGCCGCACCCATCAGATCCGCGTGCACCTCGCCGCGATCGGACACCCGGTCATCGGCGACCCCGCCTATGGCGCCGGCTTCGCCACCAAGGCGCTCCTCCTGCCAGAACCACCCCGGAGCCGGGTAGCCAGTTTTCCCCGTCAGGCGCTCCACGCCAGCCTGCTGGGCTTCGAGCATCCGACAACCCGGCAAGCCCTTCGGTTCGAGCGTCCACCGCCAGAGGACATGCAGGCATTAATCGCCGCACTCAAGTCTTTGTGAACAAATCGTAATCCAGCCGCCGCAAAGAAAGCGTGTTTCGGCCCGATTCATCCCTATATACGGTAGTTGTCGTGGCCTATGGGAGGCACGGCACAACGCCCGCCGTTGATTCGGGGGCAGAAAGGGGCGCCAATCATGGCCCGTTCATCCATGCCGGTCATCGCGTCGGGCGAATCCGGCCTCAGTCACTATCTCAACGAGATCCGCAAGTACCCGATGCTCGCGCCGGACCAGGAATTCATGCTGGCCAAGCGCTATGCAGAAGATGGTGATCGCGACGCCGCACATCAATTGGTGACAAGCCATCTTCGGCTGGTCGCCAAGATCGCCATGGGCTATCGCGGCTACGGACTCCCTATCGGCGAAGTCATTTCTGAAGGCAATGTCGGCCTGATGCAGGCGGTCAAGCGGTTCGACCCCGACAAGGGCTTCCGGCTTGCAACCTACGCCATGTGGTGGATCAGAGCCTCAATTCAGGAGTACATCCTGCGTTCGTGGAGCCTGGTCAAAATGGGCACCACCGCCAACCAGAAGCGCCTGTTCTTCAACCTGCGCAAGGTCAAGGGACA
Organism: Hyphomicrobiales bacterium; assembly: GCA_024222895.1. Classification (GTDB taxonomy): domain Bacteria; phylum Pseudomonadota; class Alphaproteobacteria; order Rhizobiales; family Kaistiaceae; genus Bauldia. The sequence goes on from JAAEOR010000070.1 coordinate 11,302, forward strand.
GATCAGCGCCCTTGAGGATGGTGATCTCAGGCCCGAGCAGGTCAAGGAGATCTCCGAGAAGCTCGGAGTGCCTGAGGACGACGTTATCTCGATGAACCGCCGCCTTGGTGGCGACAAGTCGCTGAATGCGCCGCTGCGTACTGATGAGGATGGCGGAGGACAATGGCAGGACTGGCTGGAGGACAACTCTCCGGGCCAGGAGGAGCTCTATGCCCAACGCGAAGAGCTCGACAATCGCCGCCAGTTGCTCAAGGACGCCATGGGCGTCCTGAACGACCGCGAGAAGCGCATCTTCCAGGCGCGGCGACTGTCGGAGGATCCGATCACTCTTGAAGAGCTCTCCGGCGAGTTCGGCGTCTCGCGCGAGCGGGTCCGCCAGATCGAGGTCCGGGCGTTCGAGAAGGTCCAGAAGGCCGTCCGCAAGGGCGCGAAGGAAGCCGAGCGACCGAGCGCCGAAGCGGCGATGGCCGAATAGCGGCTGTTCTGACACCAAGACGACCGGAAGCATCGTAGGTGGCGCGGAGCGTTCGTTTCACGCCACCCCTGTCTCTGACGACTGGACAGGTGGCGTTGCGAGCCCGCATGGTGGTGTATGCTGCCGATGCGTCTGTTCGTGAACTTCTTCCAGCCCTCTTTCAAGCTGGCCGAAAAGGAACGGGATGGCGCGCGCGTACGCAAGCGCTATCATCCTCCGGCAACACCTTATCAGCGGCTGCTGGCAGATCCACGGACATCGACATCCGTTCGCGCGAAGTTGACGCAAGCGTATGCGCAGATGGATCCCGTCAGACTGCTGAGCGAAATGAGAACCGGACAGCAGCGTCTCGTCGCAATAGCCGATCAA
>JAAEOR010000071.1 GCA_024222895.1 Hyphomicrobiales bacterium
CGGTATGACCACGGCCGGGTATTCCGAACCCTGGCTCTTGTGGATTGTCGCGGCGTATGCCGGGACCAGCGCGTCGAGTTCGCCAAAGCCGTAGGGGACAGAGCGTCCATCGAAGCTTGCGAAGAGTTCGCCTGTCTCGACGTTCACGTCATCGATATGACCGATATCGCCATTGTAGACTTCCTTGTCGTAGTCGTTCTCGATCTGCATGACCTTGTCGCCAGGCGCGAAAACCCAACCGAAACGCGTAACCTTGCGCTCGCCGGCGGGGTTCAATGCTGCCTGGAGTTCGATGTTGAGCGAGCGCGCGCCGACACCGCCACGATTCATCGGCGACAGCACCTGGATGTCGCGAATGGCGTCGAAGCCGAAGCGCCTCGGAATCCTTTTCCTGACCAGTTCGACAATGCGCGAGACGGCGGTTTCGGGGTCGTCGGCCGGTACAAAATAGAAGTCGCTGTCACCTTCGACCCTGCCGAGATCGGGGATGCGGCCCTGGTTGATGCGATGTGCGGCCTCGATGATGCGGCTTGCCGCGGCTTGGCGAAAGACCTCGGTAAGGCGCACCACCGGCACCGACCCGGAAGCGATAAGGTCGGCGAGCACCTGTCCCGGTCCGACCGAGGGCAACTGGTCGATATCGCCGACGATCAGCAGGGCGGCACGGTCCGGGACCGCCCTCATCAGCGCCTGCATCAGCATGACGTCGATCATGGATGCCTCGTCGACGACCAGCAGGTCACAGTCGAGCGGGCTGTCGCTGCCGCGCTTGAAGCCGCCGCCCCTCGGATCGACCTCGAGCAGGCGGTGGATCGTCCTGGCTTCGTGTCCGGTCGCCTCGGTCATGCGCTTGGCGGCCCGCCCGGTCGGGGCACACAGCAGCAAGGTCGCTCCCTTGGCCGAGAGCACCTGCAGAATCGACCTGACAATGGTGGTCTTGCCGACCCCGGGGCCACCGGTGATAACCAGCACCTTGGACGTCAGCGCCAGGCGAATCGCCGTCTTCTGGCTCTCGGCAAGCCGAAGATCGCCGCGCTCCTCGACCCACTTCAAGGCTCTGTCCGGGTCGATCCGCGGCCACGGAAGTCTACCGTTCGCCAACAGCAGGACCCGATCGGCGATGGCCTGCTCGGCGCGATAGAGACCGGCCAGGAAGATGCAGGCTTTCTCCCCGACGTGATCGGCAATCACGGTGCCTTCGGACAGCTCCAGCCCCAGGGCGGTGGCGATCAGGTCCTGCGGCACCTCGAGCAACTGCTCCGCCAGCGGTACCAAATCGTCGGTGGGCAGCCCGCAATGGCCCTCGTCCATTGCCTCGGTCAGGGCAAACGAGATGCCGGCGCGCACCCTGATCATCGCGGTTTTGTCGATACCGAGTTTCATGGCGATGGCGTCGGCTGTCTTGAAGCCGATGCCACGGATATCGCGCGCCAGCCGGTATGGGTTTTCGGTCATGACCCGGACGGCGTCGGCGCCATAGGTTTTGTAGATGCGCACCGCCCGTGCCGTGCCGACCCCGTTCTCGTGCAGGAAAACCATGATCTCCCGCACTGCCTTCTGCTCGGCCCAGGCATCGGTAATCCGCCTGGCCCGCACCGCGCCGATGCCCGCCACCTCGCGCAGGCGCTCAGGCTCGGCCTCGATCACGTCGAACACCTCTTCACCGAAGGCCCGTATCAGCTTCCGGCCATAGACGGGTCCGATGCCGCGGATCATTCCCGAGCTGAGATACTTCTCGATGCCATCGATCGACGTCGGTGCGGAAGTCCTCAGAAACTGCGCCTTGAACTGCTCGCCATGGGTGCGGTCGTTTATCCATTCACCGGCCGCGGTAATCCACTCGCCCGCGGTGATCGACGCCGCGTGTCCGACGACGGTGACCAGATCCCGACGGCCGCGCGCCTTCGCCCTGAGAACACAGAAACC
>JAAEOR010000072.1 GCA_024222895.1 Hyphomicrobiales bacterium
CCGAGGTGACCGACGACAGCGGTGTCGGCGAGAACGTAGAGGGGTTCCGCTATGAGCGTGAAGAAGGCCGGGACGGCCAACCGCACGATCTCACGATCGTACGGGCCGACCCGGAACCGAGACATCGGCCCAGTCTTGCCCGCGTGGCCGGTTGGTGAGCCCTGTGTTGCCGTCTCGGGGCGGCTGAGCCTCGAGCTCCACCCGACAGACGAACGATCTCGACGACGCTCGCGGTCGGTGGCGTCGCTTCGTGGTGTGCCCCGTCGGTCTACTCGGTCGGTCCGGATGCCGCGCTCAGGGGTGGAACGACGTCGGAGTGCACCGGGTGCGTGAGCGCCGGGTTCGTGCCACGGCAGTCCCGGCAGGCCGGATCGCCCGATTGCACCACACGGGTGCCGATCGTCGCGAACGTCGATGAGGCCCGCTTCTTCATCGGCGTGCGTGGAGCCGGAGCGGGATGTGACTGCGGCTAGTCCACGTCCTGGGTGCGGAACCGGTGGACGGCGTAGGTGAGCGCCACCATCGCCACCGCGAGCGGAACGACGATCGAGGTGGCGTACGCGACCTCGCTGAAGCGTGATTCGATACCAGCGGTGTGGATCATCGCCGACCGGGTGTACGTGCGAAGCGCGAGCTTGCCGGGCACGCCGCCGATCCCGGCGACGAAGCCCTCCCAGATCACGCTGTACAGCACCCCACCTCCGAGGGCTCGCCGCACGCGCAGACCGCGCGCCAGGAAGGCGGCTGAGTAGGCGAGGGTGTCGAGCAGGGTTGGGAGGGCCACGCCCGCGAATGCCCCCTC
>JAAEOR010000073.1 GCA_024222895.1 Hyphomicrobiales bacterium
CGATCCGGCCAAGCCGCCGGCAGATGGCGCGGATACGCCGGCCGATATTCCATCTCAGACGCCGACCGACGAGCCCTCGTCGCCCGCCAGCCGATCGCAGACGCCCCGATCGGGCGGCCATGGCCGTCTCGGAGTGGCGGACTATCCGGCGGCCGAGCACATTTTCCGCGCCCATGACGAGCTGCAAGCGGGCGATCGCTGCCCCGCCTGCGACAACGGCGCTGTGTACCGGATGGAACCGTTGGTACGCCTGCGCTTCACCGGCCAAGCGCTGGGCTTGGCCACCGTCTATGATCTGGAGCGGCTGCGCTGTGCAACCTGCGGTGTCTTATTCGTCTCCCACATGCCACCCGAGGTGGATCGGGAGACCCAAGGCGTGAGCCTCAAGGTGAACCTGGCCGTGGCCCATTATCACTTGGGCTTGCCGTTCAAACGCATCGAGTCCTTCCAGCGCATGCTGGGCATGCCATTGCCCGACGCCACCCAGTGGGAGTTGGTCGAGCAGGTCGCCGACGGCGCCTATCCGGTCTATGAGTACTCGAAGCGCCTCGGCGCCCAGCAACCACTGGTCTATCAGGACGACACCGGCGCACGTGTGTTGTCCCTGATCCAGGAAAACCAGGCCGATCCCCAGCCTGAGCGCAAGGGCATGTACACCACGGTCCTGCGCTTCGAGGGCGAACACAGCATCTGCCTGTACTTCACCGGTCGCCGCCACGCGGGCGAGAATCTCGATGCGATCCTCACCCTTCGCGACCCGAGTCTCCCGCCCATCCAATGGATGTCCGACGGCTTGGCGGTCAATACCCCCAAGCAGCATAAGGACCGGGCCCTGGACTTGAACTGCCTGACCCATGGGCGCCGGCAATTCATCGATATCGACGAGTTCTTTCCCAGTGAATGTACACGGGTGGTCGATGCCATTGCCGAGATCTATAAGCACGAGGCGCACTGCAAGGAACAACAGCTCACTCCCGCGCAACGGCTCACCTACCATCAAGTGAACAGCGCCCCGGTGATGACAGAACTCAAGACCTGGATGGCGCAGCAGATCAAGGACAAGCGGGTGGAGCCCAACAGTCGCCTGGGCGGGGCCTTCGACTATCTGCGGGGACGCTGGGACTCGTTGACCCGATTTCTGGAGGCTCCCGGGGCACCGTTGGACAACAACGCCGCCGAAAGGGCACTCAAGATGATCCTGCGGTACCGCAAAAACAGCCTGTTCTACAAAAACGAGCATGGCGCCTACGTGGGCGATGTCCTGACCAGCCTGATCGAGACCTGCCGGCTGGCCGGCATCAACCCCTTGGACTATCTCAGCGCCCTGATGGACAACCGCTCGGCCGTGTTCGCCGATCCCAGCGCCTGGCTGCCCTGGAACTACCGCAAAACCTTGGACGAGGGCTCAGCCGCTTCACCGCTAGGCCACCCGCCGCCAATCCTCGGCCAGCTCGACGCTCTTGGGGTTGCCATTCCAC
>JAAEOR010000074.1 GCA_024222895.1 Hyphomicrobiales bacterium
GAAGCGGCCCGGCCGTATCTGCGCGAGGCGGTCCGGACGTCGATCATCCCCCAGATCGAACGAACGAAGGCAGTGGGCATCGTGGTGCTGCCAGGAGCGATGACCGGTCTCGTCCTGGCGGGCGTCGACCCGGTCGACGCTGTGCAGGTCCAACTGGCGATCATGTATCTGATCCTCGGTGGCGTGGTCACGAGCGTCACGATCGTGGGACTGGGGCTCTCGCGGCGGCTGTTCACCCCGGACCATCGGCTGGAGGTCCCGGCTGAATAGCGGGGACCCACCGTGAGTTCGCAGCACTAGCCTGCGCGCCATGCCAGACCCGATGCCCCTCCGAGGCGGTCTCGAATTCTCCACCCGGTACGCCGCGTCGACCGATGCAGCACCAGCGTTCGTCGAGGGGGAGGTGTTCGGCACCGACTACGGCGCCAACGGCTACACGACAGTTGACGATGCAGACGACCTCATTGCCCGCCTCGACATCGGTCCGGCGGACCGGTTGCTCGATCTCGGTGCTGGATGCGGTTGGCCCGGGCTGTACATGGCGGATCGGACGGGTTGCCGCCTCGTCTCGTTCGACCTTCCGGAGGAGGGGCTGCAGCGAGCGCAACTGCGCGGACGCCTCGACGAGGTGGTGGGTTTCGAGGGCGCGGTCAGGGGTGATGGGCGAGCATTACCGTTCCGCCGGCAGTCCTTCACGACGGCGGTCCACGCCGACGTCTTGTGTTGACTGCGCGCCAAGCTCTCCGTGCTGAGAGCGATCAAGCGGGTGCTCGAGCCGGGGGGTCGGATGGGCTTTCATCTCATACACCCCGCGTCCGGGTTGTCGGACAAAGAGCGTGCATGGGTCCACCGGATCGGCCCTCCAGCGGCGTCGCTGCGTGGCCTGACCTTGCGCGAGATGACGGAACGAGCGGGGTTCGTTGACCACGCAGAGCGGGATGTGACGGCGGAGTACCTGGTCACACTGCGGGCGAAGGTTGCAGCGGAGGCGCTCGTCACCGATGAACTCGAGCGTCTTTACGGTCCCGAGGAGTACTCCCAGACGATGCAGAATCGGCGCCATTCGCTCGACGCGATCGAGGCGGGCCACCTGCGTCGCAGCCTGGTGGTCTGTCGAGCGCCGTGACGGCGCCCGGGAGTCGCGTACACGGCCAGACCAGGTGTGCGGATAGCCTCGCGGTGTGCGGTCCCGTCGGTTGGCACTCTTCTTAGCGCTCGTCGGAGCGCTCCTCGTCGGACTACCGACGCAGGGGACGGTCAGCGGACAGGACCAGACGTTCGGCGATCCGCATCTAGGTCCCGAGGCGGACCAGGAACCAACGAACGGCGTCCCGGATGCAGGACAGACGGTGCCCCGGGCAGGCGATCTCTCCCGGTCGTCGGTATACGCCGGTTCGGCGTTCACGTCGCCCACGTTCACCACAATCAGCGACGACGGCGCCTGGAGCTGGTTCCAGGACGAACGCGCCGTGCTCGACGACTGCACCCTCTATGTCGGCGCCGCCGCCGACGACGGTGTGTATGGGCGGGTGACCGTCAGCGAGCTCGACCTGCCGAGCATGACCTCGGTCACGCACAGCCTCGAGGCGTCGCTGCTCTCCGATGACCACAACGCCCCCTCACTCCTGCCACTCCCCGACGGCAGTGTTCTCGCTGGCATCACCGGACACAACGAGGACCAACTCGCTCGTTCGGCCCGTCGCGATGCGCAGGGGATCTTCTGGGAACCCGCAGGCGCGAACGAGCAGCCCCAACGCACCAGCTACACGAACCTCCACCCACATGGCGGACCGGGTGGGGTTGTCAACCTCGTGCGGGCCGAGGGAAGGGATCCATCAATCCTGAGCACGACCGACGGTGGTCGGTCCTGGACCGACATCGGGCGGCTCTTCCAGACTGACGACTCGCAGTGGGCATACGTCAAGTACGCAACCGAGGGTGACCGGCTGCACGTTCTCGCTACACCAGCGCACCCCAACCAGAGCCCGGAAGCTCAGGGCGCGTACCACGGCTACGTCCAGGACGGTGTCGTGCACCGCTCGGATGGGTCGGTCGTCGGCGCGCTCGGTTCGCCGATGGTCCCGACGGACCTCACACCCGTGGTCGTCCCGCCCGACGAGGCCAAGGCATGGCTCGCCGACTTCCACGTCATCGGTGGCGTCCCCACAGCGGCCCTGACCATCCACGACGACGACCTGGTTGCCGGTGAGGTCCGCTACGCGCACGCGCGGTGGGACGGATCGGCATGGGTGACGGTGGATCTCGCGACCGCGGGCTCAGCCCTGTACCCGGGCCAACCGGCGTACCGGGGTGGTGTCACACTGGACCCCGACGATTCGTCACGGCTCTACATCTCGTCCGACGTGCATCCGACAACGGGTGAGCCACTCGTGTCGGTGGGGGACGGACTGGTCCACTGGGAGATCTTCGAGGCCTTGACGAGCGACGGGGGTGCCACCTGGAACTGGGACCCCATCACGGTCGACTCGGTGGTCGACAACCTGCGCCCGATCGTGCCGGCCACCGGACCTACCCTCGAGTCACTGCTCTGGTTCCGGGGCTCCTACTTCACCTACCGATCCTTCATCACCGAGGTCGTCGGCCTCGTGGAGTGGTCCGGCAGCGCGGCAGCGTGCGCCACGGCGGGAGTCGGCATCGACGCGGCTGTGGTCCCCTTCGCCGGTGACTTCGACGGCGATGGCCACGACGACCTCTTCAGCTATGGCGCAGCCCACGCGCCCGACCTGATCGGCTGGGGTCTGGGCGATGGGGAGTTCAGGACCGAGCACCGGCCCGTGAACGGGACCTACCAGGCGCTGGTGGGTGACCTGGACGGCAACGGCGTGGATGATGTGCTGTGGTACGCGCCCGGTGGCGCGAAGGACTACATCTGGCTCTTCGATGCCTCGGGACAGATGACGTCGGCCCGGTTGACGGTGAACGGATACTACGAACCCCTGGTGGGCGACTTCTCCGGCGACGGCGTGGACGATGTGTTCTGGTACGCGCCCGGTATCGCAAAGGACTATCTCTGGTTCTTCGACCGAGCGGGGAGCGTGACGTCGGCGCGGCCAACGGTCAACGGCGACTACGAGGCATTCGCGGGGGACTTCGACGGCGACGGAGTGGATGACGTGTTCTGGTACGGCCCGGGGAACGCACGGGACTATCTGTGGTACTTCGACAGCTTCGGAAACCCCACTGGCACGTCATCGAGGGTCAACGGTCAGTACCGGCCGGCGGTCGGCAACCTCGACGGCAACGCAGCCGACGACATCATCTGGTACGGGCCGGGCTCGGGGACCGACTACGCCTGGTACCTGTCGACGGGCGGCGCCACTACGTATGCGCACCACGTCCTCGGTGGCGAGTCGGTCGTCGTATTCGACCGTGATGGCGATGGTGTCGACGATGCGCTGCTGGTCACTCCCGGCCCGGAGGACGAGGAGCTCTGGGCCGGAGTCACCGGAGGCATACTGCATAGGGTTCTTTGAAGAGGAACTCCGCCCGGAAGGGCGGTCGGTCGGTGCAGGGGGCGCGATGAAGATCGGCTACATGGGCGCTGGGATTCTCGACGCGAACGGGGCCGAGCGCCGGGAGACGGTCGAGCGCCTCGAGGAAGCGGGTTTCGACCACATCGGCTTCGGGGATCACGTGAGCTTCTTCGTGGGACTCGGATTCGACGGCCTCCTCGCGACATCGGGTCTGCTGAGCGCCAGCGACCGACTCGGTGTGGTCCTCGGCGTGTATCTCCTCCCGTTGCGACACCCAGTGCTGGTCGCCCGTCAGGTTGCCGACTTGGCCGCTTCGGCGCCCGGGCGGCTCGTGCTCGGGGTGGGCATCGGTGGGGAGGACCGACACGAGGTCGAGATATGTGGTGTCGACCCCGCCACACGCGGTCGACGGATGGATGAATGTCTCCAGGTCGTGCGTGGGTTGCTGGCGGGAGAGGCGTTCGACTTCGACGGTGAGTTCTTTCAGCTCGAGGCCGCACTCATCGCTCCTGCACCGACCGTGTCCGTACCGCTGGTCGTCGGCGGACGTTCCGATGCTGCTGTCGAACGCGCGGGGCGGTACGGCGACGGATACTTCGGCATCTGGGCGTCACCACGTCGCTACGGCGAGGCTGTCACCCGCATGGAGGAGGTCGCTGCGTCGGCCGGCCGGTCCGTCGACCGTTGGGACAATTGCCTCAACGTCTGGTGCGGAGTGGGTGAGACCGCCGAAAAGGCGCGCAGTCATCTCGCTCCAGCGATGGAGGCGATGTACCAGATCCCGTTCGAGTCATTCGATAGATGGAGCCCCTACGGTCGGCCCGAGGACATCGCCGAGTTCCTCGCCCCATACGCCGTAGCTGGCTGTGGCCATATCAACCTGATCATCCAGGGCGAGAGCGCCGATGCTCAGCTGGCGGGTGCGGCGGAGGTCCGCGATCTCCTGGCCGGCGTGTGACGTCGCTCCTGGTCGAGACAACGCGCGACCGCGGCGAAGTCGAGGATTGAGGGCCACTCACTCGGACAACCAGAAGGTCCCGAGCCGGGCCGCCCGTCCTTCATGCCACGGCCCGGTGCGCCATCGGGGAAGGTCCACTCGCTGAGCCCCTTCACGTTCGGGTAGGCGGCGAGCGTATTGATCGTGCGCTGCTGGCTGGAGCCACGGCTCTGGTTCTGGGGGCCTGTCACTACAACCCGGCCGACTTCGTGGGAAGGCCGGCACTGTCGGAGTGCAACGGGGTTCCGGCCACGTTCGTGATCGGCTGGCACGAGCCAAACGACGGCCATCGCTCCTCTACTGCCGACCTGGGGCAGGGTCCTGGCATTCACGGGTGCCGGGCTGGTTGGCGTGGCCAGGCTGATCCGTGGCGCGCACCTTCCAGCAGACGTCTTCGGAGGAGCCGGCCTGGGACTGTTCTGTTGAGTGGCTGTCCACGTGGTCCGGCGAATGGCCGACAGACTGGCCGCGGACCGCTCGGGCTGAGGCGCCGCTGTCCGACTCGTCACCCCTCGCTTGCGCCTGGCGAGTGTTGAGTCAGGAAGCCGCGGATCGTCGTGTCCGCGGCTTCCAGCTCGTCGCCTTCTTTCCACTCCTCGACGAGGGTGGCGTTCGGTGCATGCGCAGCGACCGCGTGTGACGTCGAGGATGGGTGGTAGATGTCGTCACCACGCAGAACGAGGATCGGTGTCTCCACCGACTCCAGGTCGTCGGTCGTGGCAGTGAGCATGAACTCGCCGTCCCACATGTTTGACCGGTAGCTCGTCCAAGCGGCCTCGTCAGCCTCAGGATGGGCTGGTGCCAGAGCTTCGGCCCAGTCGTCGAAGAGGTCGTAGAAGACCGGACGGTTTCCCTCGATTCCGACCGGCTGAAGCATCACGGCCGACCGGAAGCGCTCGGGGGCGGCCTTGAGCATGCCGGCGACGTAGGGGCCTCCGATACACATGCCGATGACGTGGCAGTCGTCGATGCCAAGGTGGTCGAGCAGCGCGAGTTGGTCGGCTGTGTACGCCGCCCAACCGTCGTCACCGGACACCGGGGCCGTCGACTCCCCGGCGTTGCGCTGATCCATCCCGATCAACCGGTACTCGCCTGCGAGCGCTGTTCGTGGGTTCCACGGCGCGTTCTCCCACAGCGCGTTGTGGGATCGCATGCCGCCTGCAGCGATCAAGAGGATCGGGAACCCGTCGCCCTCGTCGTCGAAGTGGATCCTGACGTCGTCGCGCTGGAACAAGGCCATGCGACATGGCTACCAGTCGGTGTGGGTCCCCTTGTGCCTCGTCGACTGCTCTACGGTCGCGGGTGCGTGCGGTCTACCGATCCGACTGCTGATCGATCGAACGGTTCACACCATGGGCGAGGTTGCGTTCTGGGGGTTCATCGGCGCCTCCGCACTGATCGTCGGCGCGGAGATCGCCTTCACTGGTCGCCTGAACCGGTTCGTCATCGGCCTGGTGATGGCGTTCGGTGTCGGCACACTGATCTCGTCGGTCTCGTTCGAACTCATCGCGCCGGCGATGAACTCAGCAGAGACGTGGCAGGTGGGTATCGCCCTGTTCGCCGGAGCGCTCGTCTTCTATCTCGGTGACCGAGCGATCGGCAACATGCCGTCGGCCGGAGATGGCGAGGGCGGTGGGGGTCTGGGAATCGTCCTGGGCACGGTGCTCGACGGCATTCCTGAGTCCGTCGTCCTCGGGATGTCTATCAGCACCGGCGGGGGAGTGAGCGTGGCATTGCTGGTCGCCATCTGGATCTCCAACTTCCCCGAATCCCTCGGCGCGACCAGCAACCTCGAGAAGTCCGGGATGGAGCGCAGCGATCGGGTTCGCGGTCGTCGAGGCCAGCAGTAACCGAACCGGCGCTCTGGTCGAGTCGTTTGCCGCAGGCGCCCTGCTCACGATGATCATTGACGAGTTGGCACCGCAGGCCGTTGAGTGGAGTTCCATCCACGCCGGTCTGGCGACCACTGCCGGCTTCGCTTTTTCCGTCTACCTGACCTCGCTGGAGCTCTGAGGGTCGACAGGCCGACTCGTCAGGAGACCGAGACCGTCTCGGGCGGCTTCGCGTTCACGGCGGACACGGCAGGGAGGCCCTGAGCCGCGCATGCCGCCTCGGCGCCTGCCTTGGCACCGGTGATCTGGTCGGCCGGGCCGCCCAGGCGCCGTACCGCGAAGACGACAGGGATGGCGGCCGCTGTGACCAGGCCCCCGACGATGTAGCCGGCAGAAAAGGACTGGTTCTGGGCCAGGCGGCCGAGCGTGAACTGGCCAGTTGCACCACCGACCCCCGAGACCATCGAATCGAAGCTGATCACGGTGGCGCGCTTATCGGACGGGATCAGGTGGTGGAAGTACGACTGGCGTACCGGCATGGCGAGCCCCATCGAAGCCGTTGCGACGAGGAGGGCGGGGAGTGCGACCCAGAACGAGTCGGCGAGACCAACGATGATCGATCCACCCGAGAGGAGCCCGGCCGACCAAAGCAGGAGTGTCGTCCGACGCCCGCAGAATCGCGTGAACCACTCGACGATCGCATTGCCGACCATCATCGACACCGAGATGAGCGCGCTCACGACGCCTGCCACCCAGATCGCGTCGCGCTCGAGCAACTCGAGGAAGTAGGGCTGCCAGGCGTAGAACGCCCAGAAGAAGAAGCCGTTCTCGATGAAGCCACCGATCATCAGGAGGCGGAGGCCGGGCTGGCGCCACCCGAAAGCCACGCCGTCGCGTGCCTGGCTGGTCATCTCGGCCCCGGCTGTGGAAAGCGTCAGAGGTCGTGACTCGAAGCCCAGGTCGTGCATCAGAACGAATGCGACCACGAACACGATGCCGAGCAGCAGCGCCCGGGCCACGAACGGGATCGCCAGGTCGATGGTGCCGAGGAGACCCCCGCCGACGGTCCCGACCAACATGCCGGCTCCTGTGACCATCTGGGCACGCGCGAAGACGTGGTCGAGCTCGTCGTCGTAGCCGGTCGTCGAGAGCGCATCGACGAGCCAGGACTCCGTAGCACCCGAGTAGAACGTGAACCCGAGCCCCATGAGGACGGACACGATCACGAAGGGCAGGAGGCCGGCTTCGGCCGCCTCGAGGCCGACGTAGCCCAGGGTCGTGGCACCGAGGACCCCGACGCTCAGCAGGAACGACGTCCGCCGTCCGAGCGTGTCGGCCACCACCCCGGTCGGGATCTCGAAGATCACCATCCCCACCGAGAACGCCGCGTTCGCGACGAACGCCTCGGAGATCGAGAGACCGGCGTCGAGCAGGAACAGCGTATTCACGCCCCAGATGAGGGCGGCGGACAGCGTGTACAGCCCGGCGATGGCGTAGTACGAGCGGATGATCCGCAGGCTGGCGGCGTTCGCCTGCATGTCGGGACACTAGGCGCTCCCACCGCCCCCAACGTTGTGGCAATCTCCTGTGATGAGCGAGATATCCGGTGGGCCGGGCTGGTGGCAGGCATCCGACGGGCGGTGGTATCCACCCCAGTCGCATCCGGGCGCGCAGCCCCCGCCACCCCCGCCGCCCC
>JAAEOR010000075.1 GCA_024222895.1 Hyphomicrobiales bacterium
AGCCTGGCGCGTGTTTCCAAGCTGCCGCGGTGCCGGGACTTGCGCCTCAGATCAGATCGGCCAGCATGCGAGCGGCGTGAACTGCCCCGTCGGAAGCAACCGGCAGGGCAGGGCGCGGATGGTTCAGTTCCGCGGCCATGGCCTCGGCGATTTCCTCCGGACCGGTGTCCGAGAACACCATCCGTCGACCGGCATTGTAGCGGTCCATGCGCGCCGCCACGTGAAAGTTCTGCTCGAAATGATTCTTCAGGGGGAAATAGAGAAACGGGGTTCCGGCGGCAGCCAGTTCCATGCATGTCGTGAGGCCGCCCTGCACGATCGCCAGATCGCAGGCCGCCAGGTGGCAGTCGAGGTCTGGGACGAATGCACGGAACTCGACACCGGATTGTTCGCCGAACGCGGCCGGATCGAGTCTTGGCCCGGTCACCACGATCATCCTGAGGTCGGGTATGCGTTCACGTGCCAGCGGGGCGGCCGCAAGGATGCGCTGGATTAGTGCTTGGCCGACGCCGGAGCCGCCGACGGTGACAATGCAGGTCTTTCGCCCATCGTCATAGTCGAACTCCGCGCGAAGATCGTCCCGGCTTCCAAACTCCGATGGGTGCCGCCCGATGATGTAGTCGGCGAAATCGAAGTGTCTGGGAACCCAGTCGCGCATCATCGGCAGTCCGTCGCCGAAGGACCTGTCGACGATGTCCTCGGGCGTGCCCACAAAAATGGCTCGGTCGCGTAGTTCCGGATGACCTTCGACGTGCTCGATCATTTCGGCGTTGTAGTCGGTGGTGAGATGCGCTTCGCGCGGTCCGTTCTCCTCGAATGGCAGCCAGCCGACGAAATCCGTGAACCACGCGATCGGCGCTTTCTTGAGTTCAGGATGTTCGTGCCAGTAGTGGTCGACATCCCAGGCCTCGTCGGCGATGACCAGATCATACGGCTCCTGTTCGAGAACCTCCTGAAACACCATGAAATTCTTGATCAGAATCTCGTCCATGGTGCGGATGGCCTGAAAGGCATGAAGATCATGCTCGCCGGACTCCGCTTCGATATGGGCGGACTCGTTGGCGAGCAAGCGGCTTGCCGGATGCACGCGTTCGGCGTTGGCCGCAAGGAATCGGGTGACTGGATCCTGAGCCAGCCAATCCACCTGGAGATCGGGATGGTGCTCGCGCAGTTCGCGAGCGACCGCGAGGTCCCGTCGCGCATGGCCCAGACCGATTGGCGACGAGAGGTAGAGCACGCGCTTGTTTGGTGTTGTTCGAGGTTTCGGGCGCGGGGCTGGCGCGCCCAGATGTTTGGCAAGGAAATCACGTGTGAGCGTGTTGAACCAGGCCGGGAAGCGGGCGTGGATGGCGTGGCCGCCGCGGTCGCGCAAGTGCGGCTCGCCACCGGTCAGCTCGGCAATTCGCACAGATCCCTCAAAAGGCGTGATCGCGTCGTTGCGGGCGTGGACCAGGAGACTGGGGCAGCGCACGGATCGGTACGTCGTGTCGTCCACAGTGCTATCACGACCTTCGCGGGTCATGGCGAGCATGTCGCCGTCGCCATCGGCTGCCCAGG
>JAAEOR010000076.1 GCA_024222895.1 Hyphomicrobiales bacterium
CCACTCGCCGGCGGGCGCGGCGATGGCGTCATAGCCTTTGCTGTTCAGGATCGCCGCGATCGAAAGCGCCAGATTGTAGCTGGTGCCGCAGCCAATTACGACGTATCGGCTCGACCGATCGGTCATCGGGTCCGGCAGCTCAGCTTTTTCCCAGTAACCGAATTGGTCGAAGATTGTCCGTTCCGTCACATTCATTGAAGAAAGTCTCCAGGCTAGGTCGTGGAAGCGTCGGATTCGTTGGCGAGGCCTTGGGCAATGGCATCGATCCAGGCGTCGTCGGCCGGCCAGCCAGCCCGACGCGCGGCACCCCAAAGCCCGCCGCCAATGGGCGGCAGCCGCGGCGGACGAGGCTCCCGACCCATCAGATGGGTTAATTGTCGTGTGAAAAGCGCGCTCTCGAAGACCGAGCCGGCATAGCTCCAGTCGGGTGCAGCCGCTCCGTCGACCCTGACCCTGGCCTCGATTGCCTTCACCTGCCGAAACACATGGCCTGCCGCCGCCGCCAGGATCAATTGTGCCGTCGGATCGCCGTCCTCTGCCCAGGCGTCGATGGCCTGCGCCAGTGCAGCGACCTCGGACCGTCGGTGGGCGAGGCCGTTGAACCAGCTGTTGATGCTGGCGGCTGGCGTTTGCCGAGTTCCGTCGATCAGCTTGAGGAATGCGGTCAGGAATTCGGGTGCCGGCTCGATCCCGTCAACCGCGTAGCTCGCACGGCGCAGCGCCTCGGCGCCGATCCAGTAGCCGCTGCCCTCGTCGCCGAACCCCTCGCCCCAGCCACCGGCACGGCACGGCTCGCCTTCGGCGTCACGTCCGACCACCATCGAGCCGGTCCCGGCCAGCGCCAGAACGCCGGGCTGGCCGACAAAGGCGCCGTCATAGGCCATATACACGTCATTGAGGATGGTGTGATCCACCTCCACAATGCGCTCCGCCGTGTTGGAATAGATGACATCGATGGCGGGGATCTCGCTGTATCCGGGCAGGCCGAGTACGGCGCTGACAGTCCGCGCGATCCTCGCCTCGGACCCAACCAGAACCGCCGAGAGATTTGCCTCCCAGGCCGGGTTATCGACGGCATTGATCCCGCTACCGACGGGAAGATGCTCAATCCCGCCGCTTTGATCGGCGAACGCAACCCTGGACTTGCTACCGCCCCCGTCGATGGCCATGACGAGCGCGCTCATTGGCGACCAGTGCCCGATCGATCCGGCAAGCCGGTACCCGGCGCCTGGACATTCCACAGCGAACAGCTCTTGCCGAGCGGCACGGTCTCGGACGACCACGCCTGCTCGGGATGGTGGATGGCCTCGGTCAGTTTCATGGGCTGCAGGCCGCCTTCATGCGTTGTCGAAGACACCGCCGATGTTTCGATTCCCGGCCTTATACACTGCTGGGAACGGGCGCGCCCATCCCTACGCCGAACACGTGACAAACGTTCCGCTTGTCGAGGCGGGCTCATGCGTCGCCGTTCCAACAGTGAACAACGGGGCTACCCAATGTGTACCGGCCCGGCGATCCACCGCCACCGGAATTGACCACAGGGAAGTGAACAAGACCGGCCGCATTTTGATCGCCGTCTGAACGTTGATCCGAATCAAACCGTGTTAAGTAAACGCATGGGAGGGTCTACCTGTGGATTTCCCACCCGAAGGGAGGACATCATGAGGAAGATACTGCTTGCATCCATTGCCGCCGCCGGCCTGGCGGTTTCGGCAACTGCCGCCGCAGCTCAAGTCGTCGTCGGCGTGTCATGGAACAATTTTCAGGAGGAACGCTGGGCCCGCGCCGACGAGCCCGGCATGCTTGGCGTACTGAATGCCGCTGGCGCGGAATACATCTCCACCGACGCCCAGTCGTCGGCCGAGAAGCAATTGACCGACATCGAAACCATGATCGCCCAGGGCGCCAATGTGCTGATCGTGCTGGCGCAGGATGGCGAAGCCGTCCAGCCGGCCGTTCAGAAAGCCCTCGACGAAGGCATCCCGGTGATCGGCTACGACCGTTTGATCGAAATGCCCGAGGCCTTCTACATTACCTTCGACAACCGCGAGGTCGGCCGCATGCAGGCGCGCCCGATCCTGGAGATGGTGCCGGAAGGCAACTACGTGTTCATCAAGGGTAACTCGGCCGACGCCAATGCCGATTTCGTCCACTCCGGTCAGCTCGACGTGCTGCAGGAGCATATCGACTCCGGCAAGATCAAGAACGTCGGCGAGTCCTACACCGACAACTGGAATCCATCCGTCGCCCAGACGAATATGGAACAGTTCCTGACGGCCAATAACAACGACGTCCAGGCGGTCGTGTCGTCAAATGACGGCATGGCGGGTGGTGTTGTAGCCGCCTTGACCGCCCAGGGGCTTGCCGGCTCCGTGCCGGTGTCCGGCCAGGATGGTGACAAGGCAGCGCTTAACCGCGTCGCACTGGGAAGCCAGACTGTTTCGGTGTGGAAGGACGCTCGGGAACTCGGCAAGGCCGCTGCCGCGGCAGCGCTGGAGCTGGCTGACGGAAAGCCGATGGATGAGGTCGAGGATGCGGTGATCTTCAGCAACGGACCGAAAGGGGTCGATATGAACTCGATCCTGCTGGCACCGGTGCCGATTACCCAGGACAATCTCGACATCGTCATCGACGCCGCCTGGATCACCAAGGACGAGGTGTGCCAGGGCGTGCCATCCGGATCCGTCGACGTCTGCGGCTAGTCGACACCATGCCCGCGCGGTCTGTCAGTCAGGCGGCGCGGGCTAGCCGGGAGATGACTGCCAGAACTCCAGTGCGCCAAAGGGGCCAGAATGGCTGACACGACCAGGATGGCGCCTGACCGAAACCGCATGAAGGATGTCGGCATCGCCGGCCGGTTCATGCGGGCGACCGAGATCGACACGCGGCTGCTCGGCATGGTCGCCGCCCTCGCCGTCATCTGGATCGGTTTCGATATCGTTTCGGGCGGTGTCTTCCTGACACCGCGCAACCTGTGGAACCTGTCGGTTCAGACGTCCTCGGTCGCGGTGATGGCGACCGGTATGGTGCTGGTCATTGTTTCGCGCAATATCGACCTGTCGGTTGGTTCCCTGTTGGGCTTCCTTGGCGTGGTCATGGGAGCGGTCCAGGCAAGGTATATTCCGCTGCCGGACTATCTCGGACTTGGCTTCGACCAGCCCTACACCTGGATCATCACCCTGGCCGTTGGCATTGCCCTCGGCGCGCTTATCGGCGGGCTACAGGGGCTGATCATCGCCTTTATCGAAATTCCCGCCTTCATCGTCACGCTCGGGGGACTGCTGGTTTGGCGCGGCGCGGCCTGGTGGGTTGCCAGCGGCCAAACCATCGCACCGCTCGATTCCACCTTTCAGCTGATCGGCGGCGGCGCCCTTGGCTCGATCGGCGCGACGTGGAGTTGGATCGTCGCCGCGGTTTTCTGTGTGGGCATCGTCCTGTCGATCGTCAATGGCCGGGCTCAGCGCCGAAAATTTGCGTTCCCGCTGCGACCGATGTGGGCCGAAGTGACGCTGGCGAGCATCGGCTGCGCTGCCGTCATCGGCGCCGTCGCCGTCGCCGTCGCCTATCCCTGGCCCGTCGGCATCGCCCGTCGTTATGCCGAGGCCAACAACATTCCCTGGCCCGAGGAGGGTCTGTTCATTTCCACGGGGATTGCCATTCCGGTCCTGATCGCGATCGGCGTCGCCGTCATCATGACCTTCGTCGCCACGCGGACGCGCTTCGGGCGGTATGTCTTTGCGCTCGGCGGCAATCCCGAAGCGGCCATCCTTGCCGGCATCAACACTCGCAAAGTCACGGTATTGATCTTCGTGGCGATGGGGATGCTGTGCGCGGTCAGTGCGGCAATCACCACCGCGCGGCTGAACGCGGCCACGAACGCGCTTGGCGTGCTCAGCGAGCTTTATGTGATCGCTGCCGCGGTGATCGGCGGTTCTTCGTTCGCGGGCGGGATCGGTACGATCCCCGGCGCCGTGCTCGGAGCTTTGATCATGCAGTCGCTACAGTCGGGTATGGTTCTCCTGCGGGTCGACGCGCCGCTCCAGAACATCATCGTCGGAATCGTACTTGTCGTTGCGGTTGGCATCGACACCGTCTATCGGCGCGGAAAGCGATAGCGTTGGGAGGTAATCTTCGTGGTGGATCGTGAGGGCACACCCCTCGTCGAGATGCGCAACATCTATGTGTCGTTCGGCGGCGTCCATGCGGTCGAGAACTGCACGATCGACCTCTATCCCGGCGAGGTCGTCGCACTGGTCGGCGGCAATGGCGCCGGCAAATCGACATTGATGAAGGTGCTGTCGGGAGCCTACCGCCGCGACGCCGGCGAAGTCCTTATCAACGGCGAGACGGTGACGATCAACAACCCGCGCGACGCCAAGGCGCTGGGCATCGAAACGATCTATCAAACCCTGGCACTCGCTGACAATGTCGACGCCACTGCCAACATGTTCCTCGGACGCGAAATCATGACCCGCTGGCGCACCCTCGACGACGTCGCCATGGAGGCGGCGACCCGCGAGGTCATGGGCCGGCTGAATCCGCTGTTCGCCGGCTTCAAGACGCCGGTCAAGGCGCTCTCGGGCGGTCAGCGACAGTCGGTGGCCATCGCCCGCGCAATCCACTTCAATGCCGGGATCCTGATCATGGACGAGCCGACGGCCGCCCTCGGCCCCGCCGAAACCGAGCAGGTCCGCGATCTGGTCAAACAGCTGAAGAAGGAAGGGATCGGCATCTTCCTGATCAGCCACGAGATCCGGGATGTGTTCGACCTCGCCGATCGCATCGCGGTGATGAAGACCGCGCGCATGGTCGGGACGGTTTACAAGGACGAGGTGAGCGTCGACGAGGTCCTCGGCATGATCATCGGCG
>JAAEOR010000077.1 GCA_024222895.1 Hyphomicrobiales bacterium
CGGCCGTGTGATGGACCCCGAAACCAATTTCGATGATATCCGCAATGTCGGCATCAAGGACGGTGTGATTGTCACGATCACCGAAGATGAAATCACCGGGCGTGAGACCATCGATGCAACCGGCCATGTTGTGACGGCCGGTTTCATAGACACGCAACATCATGGGTCAGGTAATCTCTGGGGCGTCAAGACCAGCCTGCGGGATGGTGTGACGACGCCGATGGATCTTGAATTTGGGGCCATCAATGTCGGTGCCTGGTACGAAGAACGGATCGGAAGATGGCCGGTAAACTTTGCCGCTGGTGCCTCGCACGAGTTGCACCGGATGCGGGTATTGGACAACCTTCCGCTGCCTGATCCGATGGATGGCGAAGGTGGCTTGCTGATGCGGGGCGTATCGTATGAAGAAAACGGCATTCCAGACTGGGCGGAAACGCAATCGACGCTGGGCCAGATCAACGCCATCATGGCCGGTATCGACGAGGAACTGCGCCAGGGTGCGCTTGGGGTGTCCTCGACCTTGGGGTACATGTCGGTCGGGGCCAGCACACTCGAGGTTCTGAATTTGCAGAAGGCCGCCGCGAATTATGATCGCGGCAGCAGTTTTCACGTGCGTTTGCTGGGCAACAACAAGCCTCCATACGAAGGCAACCTCGGCAATATGGAACAAATGGCCAATGCGGCGTCGCTGGGCGCTCCGATGCTGATCAGCCACAACAACAATGTTGGTTGGTGGGAAATTGAGGAACGCGCACAGGGCCTGCGTGAACAGGGTCTGAACGTCTGGTCCGAATATTATCCCTATGCCTGCGGTTCCACCACCATTGGTGCAGAGTTCCTCAAGCCGGACGGTATGAAATTGCTGGAATGGGAATACTCGCAGTTGCTCAACCCCCGAACCGGCGAGTTCATGGATCAGGCGGAATACGAGGAGATTGTGGCTGAGGATCCAGCTTTTGTCATCGTGGCCTGTATTCCGGAGCGTGAAGAGTGGATAACGATGTGGTTGCAGGTTCCACATATGACTGTGGCCGGCGATCAGATGCCGCCGACAGACGAGAATGGAAAATTCCTGGATTGGGATGACCCATATGAGGCCTATGTCGGGCACCCTCGAACCGCCGGCAGCCATGCCGCAACATTCCGCATGGCCCGAGAGGCGGGCGTGCCGCTGATGCAGATGATCCGTCAGAACAGTTATTGGGCCGCCAAACATTTGGGCGATACTGGCCTGAAAGCCATGCAGGTTCGCGGTCGCATGCAGGAAGGCATGGTTGCGGATATCACGATCTTCGATCCTGAAACCATCACCGACAATGCAACCTATGTGCTGGGCAGCAACGGTCTGCCGTCCACCGGCATCCCCTATGTGCTTGTCAATGGCACCATCATGGTTCGGGATTCAAAGGTGGTCGACGGTGTGTTCCCTGGCCAGGCGATCCGCTTCCCGGTTGAGGAAAAAGGGCGCTGGGTACCGCTGGAGAAAGCAAGCTACCTTGAGAAACTTGCGCGACCGGATGTGCCGATCGATGACGGCATCGGGTATGCCCATTGAGTTGACCGCAAAAGGCGGTGTGCCGTACGCGAAACGACGAAAAAAGGGATGGTGAGCGGTCTGTGAGGAAGGCACGGAGAATCGGCAGTTAATCCCGGCCAGCCGCTTCGTTTTCCGGTGGAGGAAAAAGGACGGTTTGCTCGACTGAATTGCTGCGTTCGGCCGCCATGGGCGCGCAGTTTTGGTCGGTATACATTCCGTCCGACTACAGCGACTCTGGTTACGCCCGCGTGCAAC
>JAAEOR010000078.1 GCA_024222895.1 Hyphomicrobiales bacterium
CACCGGCTTGCCGGCTTCGATGCAGCCGACCGCCAGATCGGCATGGGTGGCGTCGGGTGAAGCGATAACCACGGCGTCAACAGCTCCATCACCGATCAATTCGAGTGCATCGGTAAACACCGCAGCGTCGCCGCATGATGCAGCTACTCTTTTCGCCCTGCACGCCTTACTGCGATCTCAGACGTCGAAGACCACCGGGAGCCGACATTTCTCCTCGATCGACCGCTTCGCCGTCTCCACGATAATCGCCGTGTCCAGCGCATCGTCCAGGGTCGATAGCGGCACTGCGCCGGCTCCCAGGCACTGCTCGATGAAGTATCGTTCAACGTGGAGGAAGCTGTCCCGATAGGCCGCGTCGTCCCAGAATGGCTCGGTTTCCGTCCCGTACTTGATCTGGCTCCACGACGCCATCCCGGTCCCCTCGGTTCCCATCACCTTGAATACCAGGGTCCACGGGTCCCGGGATCGGTCGTCCACGGAGAAGCTTCCCCAGAGGTTGGCGATGGCGCCATCGTCCCAGGTTGCCGTGATCATCACCTGATCCAACGCGGCCGGCTCGTCGAAATGAACATTGCTTCCCGTCGCCGACAGGTGCGATGGACGTCCGCGAAAATGCAGCATCGTATAGGAGTGGTGCACCAGCAACTCACGCATCATGTAAAAACCCGGCGTCCCGATGGACGAAGGATGGGTTCGATTGAACAGTGCCCAGAAGCTGACCACTTTGCCGAGATGACCGGCCTGGGTGTGGTACTTCAGGCGCCGGACGTCTTCCGCATAGATGTAGTTGTGCGACGGCATGCATATCCGGTTGGCGCTCGCGGCAATCGCTTTGAGGGCGCGGACATCATCGGACGTCTCGCAGGTTGGTTTCTCCAGGAGAACGTGTTTGCCTGCCTCGAGCGCCCGCCTGGCCATTGCAAAATGGGTTGGCGTGGCCGTGGTCACCACCACCGCGTCAATCGCGGGATCGCCAAGCAGATCGTCCAGCTCCGCATAACTGGTGCCACCAAATCGTGAGCAGAATGCCCCTGCTTTGTCGGCCGTGCGGTTCCAGCCGCCGGCCAGAAGGTCCCCGCCGATCTGGTTGATGGCCGCGGCGTGGAGTTCCGCGACACGGCCCGTTCCTATGATTGCGATTTTCACTTGTCTCCCTCCCGACAGCGATGGGCAGAATAGATTGCAAGCGCTTTCAACGCCACCCGTTTTCGGGCCCACGCCCGGGCGGGACCGCATGGTCCAGCTCTTTGGGCTTAATCCGGACTTTTCACGCTCCACGCGGGTCGAAGCCGCTTTTTAGGCGCCAGCGGGTATCGCAATCCGGCGGGCACAAACCCATGTTCGGGTCGAGGTCTGAAGGCCGTGCGTCCCCGGAGCATGAAAACGTGCCAATCCTGAATCGTCACCCGGACCGCGGACGTGTTGAATTGGCCCTGGCATACCTCTCCCGTGCACCTTTCAACGGCCGAAAGGTGACTGCTCATTCCCGGTCGCCCGCTGCCGAATGACCAGCGGTACGGTCTCAGCCCTCGCCGCGACATGTTCGACGCAGGGGGGCGTCACTGCTTCGGGCATGAAGTCATTTCGACGGTTCCGATTGGCGCGCAGAATCACCGAGGCGGCGCCGAAACGCCAGGCTGAATCGCATGGGCTCGCAATCCGACCGGGCGCCGCTCCAGCTGGAGCTCGGACATGATCGGAAGTTTCCTGCTCGCCTGCCTCGGCCTGGCCATCCTGATGTGGTCATCCGACATGTTCGTTGGCTGGTGTCGCGAAATCGCGATCCGGCTGAACATTTCTCCGATGGTCATCGGCCTGACGATCATCGCCTTCGGCACCTCGTTCCCTGAACTGGTCGTATCGCTGCAGTCGGCCCTGATGGGAAGCGGCGGCCTGGCTATCGGCAATATCGTCGGTAGCAACATTGCCAACACGCTGCTGATCCTCGGCATCGCGGCCGTGATTCAGCCGATTGTGGTCAGGCGACAGAATTTCATGCGCGATATGCTCGTCTGGAGCGTGGCCACCCTGGCCTTTGTCGGTCTGGCGTTCACCGGCAGTTTTGACTGGACTGCCGGCGTGATCTTCCTGACCGGCCTGATCGTCTATCTGGGTTTCCTGTTCCGCTCCGATCGCGCGAAGCTGGAGGTCGCCGCGATCGAGCAGGCCGAGGTCGAGGCCGTGGTATCATCGAAGGTGATGCATCCGCTCAGGATGACAGCGCTGCCGATCGCTCTTGTCATCGGAATCGCCATGGGTGCTCACCTCGCGGTCGACAATTCGATCCTTCTCGCCCGCGAACTCGGCGTATCCGAGGCGGTCATCGGCGTCACATTCCTGGCTATCGGTACCAGCCTTCCGGAGCTGGCCACGGCCATCGCCTGCATTCGCAAGTCGGACAGCCAGATGCTGGTTGGCAACATCATCGGCTCCAACATTTTCAATATCCTCGCCGTCATCGGCGCGACGGCGCTGGTGACACCCATCGCCGTGCCGCCCCACATGCTTGTCGTGGACTTCCCGGTTCTGGCCTGCGTAACCATCGCCGGCCTGTTCTTTCTCCGGACCAACTGGCAGCTGTCGCGACGGGAGGGCTACGCCTGTTTGTTCGGCTACACGGCCTATATTGCCGTGGTGGGGACGAGTATTCTGTAACCTTGTTGGAGTATTTCGGCCGACGGGATACTCACATTCGGGCAGCCCAGCCATCTACAGGTCGGCCGGTCGCGTTGTTCGAGGGACGGGCAGCGAGGGCTCCAAGCACAGGGCGTTGCGCAACCGGCAGATCAATCAACCATTGTTCGACGGAAGCGGTCGATGGCACGACGATCTGAACGATGAACAGCGGATGGCACTGTCTGAAGATGTCGAATTCAACCGAAATCCTTCAGATCTCGGCAACCAGAAGCAATACAACGGTTTCGCGAACGGATCGACGTCACGGCCAGCGGCCGCGAGCGGCTCAGGCCGTTGAAATCGAGGGGTAGACCGGGAACGCCGTGCACCCTATAAATCGGATCGCAAATAGCCCGATTGCAAAGCAAGTATTTGCAAGATGGGGCATCGTCTAATGGTAGGACAGCGGACTCTGACTCCGCCAGTCTAGGTTCGAATCCTAGTGCCCCAGCCACTGAAAACCGTCAACTTCTGCCGTTTTGAGTAGGTCGACATATCAGACATTTGAGAACAAACAGCGGATTTCGACCGCACAAAAGTCGCACAATTTGAAATGCGGAAATTCGCCGCCCTTCTGACGCGGATCCTGGGCGGACAGCATTGCCCACGACACCAAAACCGGGCAATCTGCGGTTCGGTTGCCGGTTCATATGGGAAATGTCGATGAAGACTACTTCGCTCGGCGACGAGCGTTCGCTGCGTTGGGCCACCTTGAAGAGGCCCGGCAGGCTTTCAGCGTTGCCGTCCAGGCGGAGCCGAATCCGTACTCGTTTCAGCAACGTGCCAAGACGCTATTGAGGCTCGGCAGATATGAAGAGGCCCTGCAAGATTACGATTTCATTCTTGCCGAGATGCCGGGCAACGCTGACGCGAACCATGACAAGGGCTGGACGCTATTTCGCATGCAGCGATACGAGGAAGCGCTGGTGCAGTATGAAAAAGCCGCGGACCTTGATCCGTGGAACTCCGGCTACAGCAGCGATCGCGCCCGCGTCGCTCGGCTGGTAGAAGAACGACAGTAGCCCACGCGGCCAGGAAAGGCGCCCGAGGGATCGAAATGATCGTCGAATGAAACCAATCCGCCGGCACGAGTTGTTGACCCGGCTCTTGGCCGTCAGCTGCCTTGAAAACAGCTTCGGAGATCGCCGTGCTGTCCAGCATTGGACAGGACGGGTCGCCTGACGGAACGAATCAACCGGAAGTTCGGGGGACGCCGATGGCAGAGACCCACGACGCATTGACCTACAACCGTGTAGCCAAGGCATTTCACTGGACGATCGCGCTGCTCATTGCCGTGATGTTCGTTCTCGGCTGGACGATGGACTCCGAGTCGCGGACCGAGTCGCACCTCACGGCGGTGGATTTTCACATGACGCTTGGCCTCGTCATCATGGTCCTGGTCGTGCTGCGGCTGATATGGCGGCTAGGCAACCCGCCGCCGCCGCTACCCGATCACATGTCCCGCATGGAGCGCCGTGCGGCCGGGCTCGCCCATGCCACGCTTTACGCCCTGACATTTGCGATTCCGGCGGCGGGGCTGATCATGGTGCTTTATGAGGGCAGTGCCGACCTGTTTTTTGGCCTGATCGACCTCAGGGGCAAACCGTTAGGGTCGGAGGACGTCGCCGAGCTGTTTTCTGAGATTCATATGTGGCTGGGCTGGGCGCTTGTGTTGGTGCTCGTGGGCCACATAAGCGCGGCGCTCGGCCATCATTTCTTCCTCAAGGACGGTTTGCTCTACCGAATGCTGCCAGCTTTATCTCGTACGCGGCGGGCTTGAAGCCGGGTAGCAGCGCGTCCCGGATATCGCTGACTGACGCGACACGTTTACGTTCCTGTAGACCGACCCGTTCGGACAGCGGCATCAGGCGGCTGGTCGGTCGAGCCAGACAGTACCCAGCGCCGAATTCGCCATAAAGATACTGACGGCGCCGCCGAGCTATCACTATCGCGATCGACACCGGTCTCCGGCGCGAGGAACAACCGCCCGGACGAAAAGCGGACGAGCCAGATCGGTCCCCTTACCGATAGAATCGCACAATTCCTGGCCCAATTGAAAACATCCACAGGGGGCGAAAAACCAGCGCTGAAAGAGGGTCCGGGCGCCTCACCCGGGATGTTTCCGGCAATGTCGCACACAACCGCTATGGCCGAGGCGGCCCGGGCATGCTAGCCAGAAGGTCTCCGCCAAAGTGGCATGGGAATAAGGGGCCAGAAAATGAACAATTGGGTTGTTGGAATTATCGCGCTGGTTGTTGGTGCGATCGCGGGCTATTTCTACGGTCAGCGTGATGTCGGTGCACTCACAGACCAGGTTTCGGCGCTGGAGACCCAGGTCAGCGAAGCAGCCGACAAAGCCACAGCGGCCGCCGCTGAAGAGATGGATGCCCTGAAGGCTCAGGTCACAGACCTCGAAGCCAAGCTTAAGGACGCGATGTCCGGGGAAGCGCCAGCGGAAGAAGCTCCGGCCGCCGAAGAAACTCCGGCAGCGGAAGAGGAACCGGCCGCCGAAGAAGAACCGGCCGCGCAATAGCAAGAGCCCTGGTCGTGCCGCACCGAGTGGTGGTGTAGCCGAACGGAAGCAAAGCTGCTCGGTAGAGCGCTTTCGACAGCGCTTTGGCGGCTGAGCAGCTTTGCGTTGGTCATCGATCATACGCCGGTAGGGTGGGGTTGCAGAACCCCAACCAGGATCCGGATGAACCACCGATGACCGACGACGTGATAAATGTGCCGATGAACGTGCGCCCCTGACGGAGGACACGTTACCGATCCCTTAAGGGCTGCACCATGCGCTTCTGGTCGAGCAAACGTGCCCGGTCAAGGTAAGGTACCCTCGCGCGTCTGTCGGCAGGTTTGGTCGCCAATAACGTCACGTGAGGAATTGCGTCCCTACCGTACAACGCTTGTCCTGGCGGAGCGAGAGTCCCGGAATCGGCTTCATCCGACGCCGATATCTTCGCCTGAGAGGTATTCCGCGGCGAAAGCGCTGGACAACCAGGAGAGGGCAATCCGCCTGTCGCGATCATTGATGCCGTTTGGCGGGCCATACGGCGTGTTGTTGGCGTCGACCACGAAGAGCCGCTGCGAGGCGCGATCGCGGAGAACGTCGATTTCCCCCACCTCCAGCCCAATGGCGCGCACGAACCTGGCAATCTTCGCGAGCTCAGCCGCAGACGCGACATCGTGGACGGCCGCCAGCTGCGCATGAGTGTTCTCGTTCGCGAACCGGTCGTTGACCGGGCGATATTTGAGATAGCAGAAGATGGGTGTGTATCCGACAATCGCCATTCGGATGTCTTCGACCAATTGGCCGGAAACCACGTTGTCCACGACGACCTGATAGACATAATTGGCATCCGGCGTTGCAACTGGACCGGTGACGATCGTGCCATCATGCGCGGCATTCGTTCTGGATTTCTTGACTATCATCCCCCCATAGCTCGACGCATCCAATCCCAAGCTATACCCGAAGCATTCAGCGAATATTTGCTGCACGACACGCTTGTCATCATCGAAATCGGTCGCATTTACCAATCGAATGCGCTTATGCCGACGACGAATCCGGCGGATCCTTTTTCCAGCCTGGACGTCTCGCCCATGTATCCTCGGCTCCCAAACGAAAGCCAGCCTGGTCGTGCTATCGATGGCCTTTGCAGCGACGAGTTCAATTCCCAATCGCCGCGATACCTTCCCATAGACTGACTTCTTCATGTGGGCGCGGTCGCCAAGAACCGGCATATTCAGCGCCTCCCGATGCCTGCTCGGCTTGTGGAAAGCCGCAGCGGCCCTTGCAAGGGCGACCCGATCGGCGGCGGTCGTCTTCGACCCTCCGCCCGACGCCGGCACGGCGGCACGCGAATTCTCGGCTGGAGAAAGCCCGCTGATTGGCGTGCGCTCAGCCATGCGCGGTTCCTCCGCCTTCTATCCCTGCGCCAGGAGATTGCCCCAAACCGCAGATCGCGCCTCGTCGAAGCCCTGGCAATCCCGTCACAGCAGCGCCTCCCGATCATCGGTCACTCTCGGACGACTGCCGTGAAATGTCGACTGGCTGCACCCGTTTTCCTTCCGGCGAGGTATGCATGTCGCCGGAATTCTGGATATCCGGCAGCCGCTCGACGGCCGAAGGCCGTGAATCCAAACGCGGCCGTGAGCGACAACCTATCCGTCACGGCGCCAACCCATCCCAGCGCCTCGCGGTCCCATTGCTCCACGGCATCGTCGAGCAACCAGCAGCCGATCGGATCGATCTACGCGATGACCATGTCGCGCCCTGTGATCAGTCGCAAACCAACTCGACTCCGGCACGTCGGAGGGTCTCTCCAAGTGGGTCCGGCGGCGGCCTGTCGCAGACGACCGCATGGATTTCGCTTGGTTTGGCCACGCACACCATGGCCACTCGATTGAATTTCGCAGAGTCGCACAGCACAACGACTTTGCTCGATCGGTCGATGAAGGCCCGCTTGACCTCCGTGTCCTCTGGCGAATAGTCGAAAAGGCCGTCCGCGGTCAGCCCGGAAACACCCAGAAAAAAGATGTCGAAGCTGTAGTCCTGAAGCGACTCGACGGCGCGCTTTCCGTAGATCGACAACTCGCGCCCGCGCACGCGACCCGCCGGCAGATAGACAGGATTTGGATTGTCGGCGAGAAGCCCGGCAATCCGGGTGCTGTTGGTAACGATCTGCAAATCGGCAATTCGCCCGACAAGGCGTCCGAGTTCGAACGTCGTCGTACCGGTATCGAGTGCGAGGGACTGGCCGGGCTCGATCAGGCGCTCCGCCGCCCGGGCGATACGGGTCTTCGCGGCACCATTGCGACGTCGACGGGCTTCGAAACTCGGTTCGAAAGCGTCAAAGGCACTTGCATCGGCACGACGGAGCCCAATCGCACCGCCATGGGTCCGCCGCACCGCTCCGGTTCGCTCCAGCACGGCGAGATCGCGACGGACCGTGATTTCCGAGACTCCGGTTGCGACAGCCAAGTCGCCAACGCTCATGAACCCAGCGTTGTTCAGTTGGCTAGCCAGGTCGGCCTGCCGGGCAGCTGGATTGCGCCGACTTGAAACCATCTCAGCGTCTGATCGTTTTCATTCGTTAGCCTTCCGCAAGTATCGTTATCAACACTAACAGAATACGCTTGCTACAGCCAGACGCCTACTTCATAGTGATCGATCTCGATCGTTTGATGGAGGCCCTCCAATGCTCTCTGATCTCACAGGACAGCGGGCGATTGTGACCGGAGCGGCCAGGGGCATTGGCCAGGCGATCTGTCGTAACCTCGCCTCACACGGTGTCCGCGTCGCGGTCGCGGACCTCGACGAAGCCGCCGCTCACGCCCTGGCCGAGGCGATCGGTGTCGGCGCCCAGGCTTTTGACGTCGACGTTCGCGATCGCAACAGCGTCGAGTCCTGTTTCTCGTCCATCGAAGCAGCGTTTGGCGGATATGACGTCCTCTGCGCCAATGCCGGCGTGTCCAGTATGAAGCTCGTCGTCGACCTGACCGACGAAGACTGGGATTTCAATTTCGACGTCAACGCCCGCGGTGTCTTCCTGACCAACCAGATGGCGGTTCGGCATTTCATCGCGACCGGCACAAAAGGCGTCATTGTCAACACGGCATCGCTGGCGGCCAAGTGGGGCGCACCCTGGCTCGCCCATTACTCGGCCAGCAAGTTTGCGGTCCTGGGCTTCACCCAGGCGCTCGCTCGCGAAGTCGCCGAGCACGGCATTCGAGTGAACTGCGTTTGCCCGGGCTTCGTTCGCACCTCGATGCAGGAGCGCGAGGTCGCCTGGGAAGCAGAGCTGCGTGGCATGAGCGAGACGGAGGTGATTGCCGACTACGTCGCTCAGACCCCGCTCGGCCGCCTGGAGGAGCCCGAGGACGTCGCGAATGCGGTCCTGTTCCTCGCAAGCGATCTGTCGGGATTTGTCACAGGCGAAGCAATCAATGTCACCGGCGGCGTGAGAATGGACTGACGGCGCAATGAAGCGACTGGCGAAGAAAATCGTTCCTCATGTGATCCTTACGGTCTTCTCACTCATCATCCTGATGCCGCTGATCTGGATCGTTCGCGTCAGCCTTACCGACAAGCTCACCGCCTATAGGATCCCACCGGAGATTGGCACTCTCGGCCTGATGAACTACGTCGAAATCTTCGAGCGCTTCCCCTTCGTGACCTGGTTCGCCAACAGCCTCATCGTCGCGCTTCTGTCGACGGCGATCGCGCTGCCCTTCGCTACCGCGATGGCCTATGCCTTTGCCCGCAGAAATACCGGCGGCCCATTTCTGAGACTTGGCGTTCTTGCCAGCCAGATGCTGCCACCGATTATTCTCGTTCTCCCTCTTTTCGGCGTCTTTCTATTTGTCGGCCTCACTCAAAGCCGCACGTCGCTTGTCATAGCCCACCTATCGATTTCACTCCCCTTTCTGTCCTGGATGCTGGTGTCCTTTTTTGAAGGGGATATGGCACGGCTTGAGGAAGCAGCTCGCGTCGACGGAGCCTCCCGGTGGCAAGCCTTCCGCCTGGTGGCCGTGCCGGTGGCAGCGCCAGGCATCCTCGCCGCCGGCCTGCTTGGCTTCATCCTGAGTTGGAATGAGTTCTTGTTTGTTCTCGTCCTTTCGGGGCCCGGCACACAGACCCTGCCGGTCGGGCTTGCGAGCCTCGAAACCCACGCCGGCGTGGAGATCGCGCCGCTCGCCGCGGCGACCGTTGTGTCGTTACTACCGGTATTTGCGCTGCTGCCTTTCCTGCGCAAACACCTGATCAAGGGGCTGTCGCTTGGGGCCCTCAGGGGATGCTCCGAACAGGGAGAGGCAAACCAGGGAG
>JAAEOR010000079.1 GCA_024222895.1 Hyphomicrobiales bacterium
CCGGGGGCGTAGGCTATCTTGCCAACCACACCTTCAAAGTCGGTGGTCGCCGCCAATGCGGCCTGGACGTCTCCAGGATCGGTGGATCCGGCACGACGGATGGCATCCGCGAGCAAGTTGACGGAGTCGAAACCGAGCGGGGCAAATGCACTTGGTGGCGCTTCGCCATATTTGCTCGTGTAGGCCTCGACGAAAGCCGACATGGCCGGCGTGTCGACGCCGATGAAGCGGTGGGTCGTGAAGTAGATGTCGCCGAGGCTCTCGGCCTTCGAGGCTGCAACGATGGTGTCTTCGTCCCAACCATCCGCCGACAAGAGGGGCAGACCGACACCAGCGTCGCGGGCTGTCTTGATCATGTCCGGCCCGTCGGAGGGAAACGTTGCGGCGTAGATCGCCTGTGGAGCCGGTGTCAGCGATTCGATCTTTGTGAGGAAGTCGGCAAAGCCGTCGGCACTGTCGTCGGATTGAACAAGCGCCACCGTGCCGCCCAGCGTCTTGAACGAGTCCTGGAAGAAGCGACCGATCGTTTTGGTGTAGGTGCGCCGTTCGTCGATCCAGACTGCGACCGCATCAAAGTCCAACTTGTTTCGAGCGAAGAGGGCCATGGCTGCCGCCTGGGCGTCGTCGCCATAAGCGGCATAAAACATCATGTCGCCTACCTCCGCCGGCACGGCGGGGTCGGTGGCTCCGGGGGAGATGAAAGGCAATCCGGCCGCCTGAAAGAGTTTTCCGGCATCCAGCGCTTCGGTTGAATAG
>JAAEOR010000080.1 GCA_024222895.1 Hyphomicrobiales bacterium
CCTCCCCCGCGACGCGGCGCGGGGTAGGAGCGCCACTGCTTCGTCGCACCAACTCTCACAAGGATGGCCCGTCTTTGGGGACGCACAATCGCGGAGGATGCACAGCTTCGCTCATTCGGCCGCCTCCCGGCCAGCGACAGGCCCGCGCTCGTCGAACTCGGCCCGCATCCGCCGCACAAGCTCGAGCTCGGCCTGGAAGTCCACATAGTGCGGGAGTTTGAGATGCTCGACGAAGCCGGTCGCCTGGACATTGTCCGCATGGGCCAGGACAAACTCCTCGTCCTGCGCCGGCGCGGTCAGGTCCTCGCCCAGCTCTCGGGCCCGGAGCGCCCGATCGCAGAGTGCCATGGCCATCGCCTTGCGCTCGGCATGACCGAAAACCAGGCCATAACCGCGGGTGAATCGCGGCGGCGCCGACGACGACCCGGCGAACTGATTGACCATCTGGCATTCGGTCACCGTCACCCGGCCGATCGACACGGGGAAATCCAGCTCGGGAACCGTGATCTCGACCTCCACTTCACCCATGCGGATTTCCCCGGCAAACGGATGGGTGCGGGCATAGCCGCGCTGGGTCGAATACCCCAACGCCAGCAGGAAGCCCTCATCGCCACGCGCCAGAGCCTGGAGCCGCAGGTCGCGACCGGCGGGGTAGTCGAGTGGGGCGCGCGTCAGGTCACCGGGGTCATCGCCCGTTGCTTCACCATCGGGCTCAATCAGGCCCTCGTCGCCGAGCAGGTCGGTGACCCGTGGCATTGCTTCGCCGGGGACATCGACCAGCTCCGGCGGTTCGGGTTCGGGGCCGCCCTCCAGGGCGGGATCGAGCAGGCGATGGGTATAGTCGAAGGTCGGCCCAAGCAGCTGTCCGCCCGGCAAGTCCTTGAAGGTCGCCGAGATTCGCCGTTCGACCACCATCCGGCCGGTATCGATTGGAAGGCTCGCACCGAAGCGCGGCAAGGTCGTTCGGTAGGCGCGGACCAGGAAGATTGCTTCGACCAGGTCCCCACGCGCCTGTTTGATTGCCAGAGCCGCAAGTCGACGGTCGTAGAGCGAGCCTTCGGTCATCACCCGATCAACCGCCAATGTCAGTTGTTGAAGGATCTGATCGATGGTCAGCGTCGGCACCGAACGATCGCCGCGCCGCCGATCGGCAAGCAAGCGATGGGCATTGCGGATCGCTGTCTCGCCACCCTTGACCGCCACATACATCAGACGGTCTCCCCGGCTATCACGCGGGTGGTGCGCGGCAGGCCGGCAATCGCCTCCGGGGTGGCAAAGACGAGATCGACACCGCACGGATAGCCGGCGCGATTGGCGGCAAGCTGCGCCTCCAGATCCTCCGGCACCGGATCCGGAGAAAGCCTCGCCGTGCCCGCGATTCCCGGACCACGCAGCTCCAGCGGCGCAGCACCGGCGAAATCCGCCACTTGAAGGATCACCGTCGCCGACTCGTCCGGGTAGGCGTCCGACCCCTGACGAAAATGCGAGAGCGGCGGCATGGTCTCCGGATCGGCAATCAGCGCAAAAACCGCTTCGGAGGGCGCCGCTTTCAACGGTGCGCCGGTGTGAAATCGCAACCAGCCGGTCACGGCATCGCGGCCGGCCAGCCGCCGATCGAGATAGACCGGCGTATCCTGATCGGCCAGGGCGCACAGCACCGCGGCGGCGGCCGGATTGAGTGGTGCCGGCGGGGTGACCAGATCACTCAGCGGCGCGATCATGCCCGGTCGCGACAGCGCGTCGAGCACGGCCCGGAAGGTCGCCTGCGACCGCAGGACCGATGTCGGCGACGGATCCGTCCTCAGGGCTGCGGCGCTTTTCACGGGTCTTCGCCCCGCACCATGGTGAAGAAGTTGACCCGGGTCGCAGCTGTCTCGGCTGTCATGGTCGCGTCGGCATCTGCCGCCTGACGCCTGACGGGACGGATCACGGCATCTTCGACATCGGCGCGGTGATCGACGCGCTGCCACAGCGCATCGAAACAGGCGACCAGGTGGGCCCGGCGCCGATCGCGGCCGAGAATATGGCCATAGCCGGTCTCCCCGCTTGCAAACTTGACCGCCGCCCGGGTTACCGTCACCTCGCCAAGATTGAACGGTGCGCCGCCACCACCGATCCGGCCGCGCGCCATGACCAGGCCGAACTCCGGCTGTCGCAGAATCTCGACAGCTGGCCTGTTGGCAATTGCCTCCCAGGCCGCCGCCAAAACATCGACATCGGCCCGGGCAAGAAACGAAAGCGCCACCTGTCGTTCATCGGTGCTGGCTGGGACGTTACTCAAGGCCTTGGTCCATTATTTGTCTAGTGATATAGATGACTATATCACAGGACCCCAGACACGCGAATGGCAGACCTCCCGGTCACCGAGGAAGATGCGATCAACCGTGCGGGTGGCGTTGCGCTCTGGCGCCAGATCGCCGACATCCTGCGCGGCGAGATTCTCGCGGGCCAATGGCCTGAAGGTGCGGCGCTGCCGACGGAATCCGCGCTGGCCGAACGCTTCGGAGTCAACCGCCATACCGTTCGGCGAGCGGTGGCTACGCTGGCGACCGAGGGCCTGGTCCGATCGGACCAGGGTCGCGGAACATTCGTCCTGGAGGCCCGGCTGTCCTATCCGATCGGGCGGCGAACGCGTTTCTCGGAGATTGTCAGCCGCCAGGCGAGGGAACCCGGCGGCCGGCTGATCGGCAGCCGGATCGAACCAGCCGACGTCCGAATCGCCGGTTTTCTGGAGTTACCCCAGGGGACCGCGCTTATTCGCCTCGAAACGCTGAGCGTAGCTGATCGCATACCCATCTCGACATCGTGGAACTGGTTCCCGGCGGATCGATTTCCGAACCTGGTTGCCGCCTATGCGGAAACCGGATCGATCACCGAAGCGCTCCGGGCCGAGGGCGCAAACAACTATCTGCGGCGATGGACGCGAATCCACGCGCGTGCGGCGGAGCCCGAAGAACGCGATCGTCTCGATCTGCCGGCGGGCGCCAGCGTGCTGATTACCGATGCACTGAATGAGGACGAAACCGGGACGCCATTACACTTTACCTCGACCCGATTCGCCGCCGACCGGATCGAAATCCTGATCGATTCGGAGCGGGACGAGCCGGAGGAAAGCGGCAGTCTCTAGATCTAGATCGGGCCTGGACGATACGGTGCGCCCGGCATGATTTCGCGCGGCACGATGACCTTGCCGATCGGCCAGAGGGCCACACCGGCGAGTTTCAGATGTGCCCAGGCGAAAGGCAGGCCGATGATCGTGATCCCCAGGCCGATCGCGGTGATCAGGTGACCGAGGGCCAGCCACCATCCGGCCAGGACAAGCCAGACGATATTGCCGAGAGCACCGAACGGGCCGGTGCCGAGGTCTCCTTCGCCGGTGTGCTCCTCACGGTCGACGGCGGCGAAGCCGAAGGGCAGGAATGCATAACGGGCCATATTGAACGCAGCCCGCGCCCACGGAATGCCGATGATGGTGATCACCATGATCAGCGCGGCAATCAACCAGCCGACCGCCATCCATAGCCCGCCGAAAATCACCCAGAGAACATTGAGCAGAAGATTCATGATCCGCGCCTCCGGTCGGCTCTCAGTCCACGGTCCAACAACAGACTTAGTGTCCATTGCCTGTAGACGCCACCGTCGTTCGAGAAAACAGCCACCGCGCCAAAGCTGACACAATCTGCCGCAGACTGCATCCGGCAATCGCTTGGGGCGTTCCGTTGAAACGGTTTTTCTGGCTGTCGGCCTTTCTTGTACTCACCGTGCTCAGCCAGATCGGCGGCATTGCGCTCGTTGTGGCGTGGGCAGCGATCAAGGTGGCGGCACCGCGGCTGACCGGGTGGTCGAAGGCCTGCACCGTCGGTATCGCATTCGCCGTCGTCTATGCCTGCCTCACCGTGTTTGTCGTGCCGCCGCTGGCCGCGCTTGGGGGCCGCGTTCCGCTCCCCTGCCTGGATGACGGCGCCCGTCCCTACAAGGCCGCAACGCCAATCCTGTGTGTTCTGAACCGGCACTATGTCGTGCCGCGCCTGGCCGACCTGCTCGACGCCTTGGCACGCGATCTCTCGGCCCGATATCCGGGTACAATCACTCTCTATCTGGACGCCGGATTTCCCTTTCTGGACGGGTTTCCGCTCATCCCTCATCTCTCTCACGACGATGGCCGCAAGATAGACGTGGCGCTCTGGTATGCTGACCGCGACAGCGGCTACCTGCCTGCCGCGCTGCGATCGCCTATCGGCTATGGCGCGTTCGAGCGGCCTGATCCGCCAGCACCTGCACGCTGCGACGACGATGTCTGGCTGACGCTGCGGTGGAACCTCACCGCGCTGCAGCCGTTTTTCGACACCCTAGCGATGGAACCGGATCGGACCACAGCGGCCCTGATCTGGCTTGACCAACACGGCGAACAATTCGGCCTCGATCGGGTCTTTGTTGAACCGCATCTGGTCAAGCAGCTCGGAATCGCGTCACCATATCTGCGGTTCCAAGGATGTCGTGCGGCGCGGCACGACGATCACATCCATATTCAGATCGAATGACGTCTGCCGCCAGCCATCGCATTCATCGCCCGGCGGCCATCCCGGCGAGCGCGCGGCACACGTCAGCGACCTGCTGATGGGTGACATCGCGCGTACCACTATTGTCGATGACGAAATGCCCCCGTCG
>JAAEOR010000081.1 GCA_024222895.1 Hyphomicrobiales bacterium
CGGGATCGGCAGACCGAGAAACGTGCTGTTGCCGATGTAGAGGAACATCGGAACCAGCACCTGATAGGAGACGCCGTTGGTCACAACCAGAGCCAACCCACGGGCGACGCCCAGCATGCCAAGCGTGGCGATGAACGGCGGGATGGCGCCGCGCGTGATCACCAGGCCGTTGATCACGCCCGCGATTGTACCAATCGCAAGCCCGCACACTGCGGCCAGAAGCGGATCGACACCGGCGTTTATCAGCCAGCCGATCGTGACGGCGGAAAGCGCGAGCACTGACCCGACCGAAAGATCGATACCGCCGGAAATGATGACGACCGCCTGGCCGGCAGCAAGAATGGCGACGATAGAAACCTGCTTCATAAGATTCGTCAGGTTTCCGACCGTCAGGAAGAACGGCGACAGGACCGAAAGCAACGCGCCCAGCGCCACCGCGACGACGACGATCCAGGTCATCGGATAGGATCGGAATTTCTGCAGCATCGCCGACATCGACTGGCTAGACCTGGGCGACCGATTGGCCTGCCGGTAATGGCCTGCCCGAGATGATCATCGAGACGATCTCGTCCTGGGAATAGTCCTTTGTCGGGCACGTGATCACATTGCGTCCGCCGTTCAGGATCGCAATCCGGTCGGTGAAGGCGTAGACATCATGGATGTCGTGGCTGATCCAGAAAATGCCGATCCCGTCCTTCTTCAGCTTCTGGATCAACTCGATGACCATCCGGGTTTCTTCCATTCCAAGTGCCGCGGTCGGTTCATCCATGATCAGGATCTTGGCGTTGAAATAGACGGCCCGGCTGATCGATATCGATTGGCGTTGGCCGCCGGACATGCTCTCGACCTCTCCATCGAGGGATCCGATGCGGATGTGGAGGCGATCGAGCGCACGGGCGGTCTCCTCCCGCATGGTCTTCTTGTCGAGATAGCCGTGCTTGTGAAGTTCCCGCCCCATGAACAGGTTCGCCGGAGCATTCAGGTTTCCGCAGAGCGCCAGCTCTTGGTAAATCGTCTCGATGCCAAATCGGCGCGCGTCGGCGGGATCCCTTATCTGTGCCTCCTTGCCATTCACGAAAATTGTGCCGGTATCCGCCCGCTCCGCACCGGACAGAACCTTGATCAATGTCGACTTTCCCGCGCCATTGTGACCGAGAATGCCGACCACCTCGCCGGCAAACAGATCGACGTCAACATCGGTCAGGGCCTGCAGCCCGCCAAAATGTTTGGAGATGCCCTTCATCTCCACGAGCGGCGTTTCGGGATTCATTCCACCGGACTGGTCAGGCGCCATAAGCGGCCGCTCCAAATGACACACCGGCCAACGGCCCGTTTGGGGCGTGGCCGGTGTGTATTGTTATCTCGATGTTACTCGAGTTCGATGCCCCGGCCATCAAGATAGGCTTGGGTGACATCATCTTTCAGCATGATCGAGGACGGCACAACAATCCAGGCTTCAAGTGCCTTGCCATCCTTGACGTGCTCATAAGCGGCCTTGACGGCTTCGTAGCCGACCTTGTCAGTATTGCCGTCGATGGTCGCGTCGAGTTCGCCGGCCTTCAGCGCTGAAAGCGCCGACGGAATCGCGTCGTCTCCGACGATAAGGATGTCATCGAGCTTGCCGGCGCCCTTCACGGCCTGCACCGCTCCCAACGCCATCTGGTCGTTGGAGCCAACAATGGCGTTGACGTCGGGATGGGCCTGCAGGATATCCTCCGCCGCCTTGAGGCCCTTCTCTCGGTCCCAGTCGGCGGAGATGGATGCAACCACTTCGATTCCGTCGTGCGCATCGAATACTTCCTTCATACCCTCCAGCCGAAGTTCGGCTGTCGAACTGCCGCGGAAACCCTCCAGGATTGCCACCTTGCCGGTACCGCCCAACTGTTCGACGACCCACTCGGCCATGCCTTTGAAGGATTCTTTCTCGTCCAAGCCAACAAATGTCTCGACGTTCGCCGGCCCGTCGTCGACCCGCGTGTCGGCGGTGATGACCGGGATACCGAGATTGTTCGCTTCCATAACCTTCGGGATCAGCGCAGTGCCGTTCATCGGCACAAGAACGATCGCATCAGGTTGTTTGACCAGTTCCGCCTCGACGACGGCGATCTGACCCTCGATGTCGCCATTGACCTTTGCGGAGACGAAGGTCAGGTCGATTCCCATGTCTTCGGCGGCTTTTTTCGCACCTTCCCCCATCCGCCAATAATAGGGATTGGTCATATCCTTAACGATGAAGGACAGTTTCATGTCCTGCGCGGATGCGGACACGACGAGCGCGCCGGCTATTGCCAGTCCCGAAAGTGCGCAGGTGGCTTTCCTCAAGATTCGCATTGGGTCTTCCTCCCAGATTCGCGGCAACTCCGATGAATTCCGGATGGCCGATGCGCGATTAACCAGAAGTCAAATGGGCGAATCCAGTTCCGCTATGTCAGAATTGGACATTTCGATCGCGCAGCGACTTCGTCGGGCCCAGACCGGCACGCGCGAACGCCCGAAGAATCCACTGTGGGCCTTACATTGGTTCTTATCGAGCAAGCCCCGGCTTTCAGCCAAGTGTCGGAACAAACCAGTTTGGACATTTTTTGCGGTCAATATGCCGAGAAGGCTGGATATGATCGGCGGTAGACGTAGAAATCAATCAGACAGCCCGGCGTCACTGGGAACGGTCCGGCCGCACAAGACAGATGCACGCCGAGGGAGAACAGATGTGGCCAACCACCCAACCGCACGTATCGGGCTGATTGGCGCCGGGTTCATGGGACGCTGCCACGCAAACGCGTTTCGAACGGCTGGCGGCCTGTTTGATCTGCCCGCCGCCATCGAACTGGCCTGCCTCGCGGATGCAACCGAGGAAACCGCGGCGGCCAACGCGCGTCAGTTCGGGTTCTCGCGGTCCACCGGTGTCTGGCGTGACCTGACATCCGATCCGGACATCGACATTGTAGCGATCACGGCACCTAACGTCTTGCATGAGCCGATGGCACTCGACGCGATCAGCCATGGCAAAACCGTATATTGCGAAAAACCGCTGTCGACATCACTGGAATCGGCAAACCGGATGACTAGCGCCGTGGAAACGGCAGGCGCGACCACCCTCGTCGGCTTCAATTTCCTGCGCAATCCACTGCTGAAATGTGCCCGTCAGATGATCGACGCCGGAGAACTCGGCGAAATTACCGCGTTTCGTGGACGGCACGCCGAGAACTACATGGCGACCGGCGAGGAAGCACACTCCTTCCGCACCGACCCGGAAGGCGGCGGTGCCCTCGACGATCTCGGCAGCCATATCATTTCGCTGGCGCGTTACTTGGTCGGCCCGATTGGTGAGGTCTCCGCCACGCTCAAGACGGTCTATCCCGAGCGTCCGGCCTCGAACGGATCGTCGGAAATGCGTGCGGTCGACGTCGACGACATGGCCCATGCCGCCATCCGCTTCGCCAACGGCGCATCCGGCACCATCGAGGCCAACTGGGCAGCGACCGGCAGAACCATGGACCTGTCCTTCGAGATCACCGGCACAAAGGGTTCGATCCACTTCAGCCAGGAGCACATGAACGAACTGCATGTGTGGACGTCGGCGGGTTCCGCCGGCCGGTCCGGTTATTTGAAGATCGAGACAGGTCCTGATCATGAGCCTTATGGCTCATTCTGCCCTGCCCCGGGCCACCACCTCGGCTTCAACGACCTGAAGGTCATCGAGGTCGCGGAACTGATCGAAGCCCATGTGACCGGCAAGAACGGATTTCCGGACTTTGCCGAGGCGACAAGGGTCCAGGCAACGATTGACGCGGCAAAGACGTCCGCCGAGACGAGGCGGTGGCAGGCCGTTGACTAGTCTGATGCGACACACACCAAACCGGCGCTTCTTCGGACGCCAACCGGACAACAGGTAGAACGGCAATGGCAAGGAAGACGAAAGCGAATTCGGACGACTATTTGCGGATGTACCGACAGATGGTGCGCATCCGCACCTTCGAGGACTCCGC
>JAAEOR010000082.1 GCA_024222895.1 Hyphomicrobiales bacterium
GAGGGCCGCCGGATTGGCATGGCGCTGATGACAGCCAAGCTGACTCCGCCCAAGACACTGGAGAGCTTCGACTTCACCTTCCAGCCATCGCTGGATCGTGATCGGATCATGGCATTGGCCCAGCTCGACTTCATCACCCGGGCCGAGGTCATCCACTTCCTCGGGCCCCCGGGCACCGGCAAGAGCCATCTTGCCTCCGCTCTCGGCGTCGCCGCGGTCAAGGCCGGCAAGAGCGTCTACCGCTCAACACTTGCCGAATTGATCGAAGCGATGAGCAAGGCCGAACGGCAGGGCCGGTTGGTCGATAAGATCCGCTTCTATGCCAGGACCGCACTCCTGATCGTCGATGAGATCGGATATCTGCCGATCTCCACAGGTGGCGCAAACCTGTTCTTCCAACTGGTCAATGCACGCTACGAAAAGGGCGCCATGATCCTGACCTCCAACAGGGGATTCGCCGAATGGGCCGAAGTCTTCGGCGATCCCGTCGTCGCCACCGCGCTGCTCGACCGGCTCTTGCACCACGCCGTCGTCGTCCAGATCGAAGGCGCCAGCTATCGCCTGCGCGCCCATGCCGACCTCATTCCAGAGCACATTCGTGCAACGTCGCCAATCTCGCCACCGCCGCCGCCAAAACGCCGTGGAAGACCACCGAAAAAAGGACCCGCCGATCAATAAGCCCGGCCGATCACCGGAAACCAAAAGTGGGGATCTTTACTTCGGCACTTCTGGGGAAATTACAATCGGCGTTGACATCCGCGTCAACCGGCCCTTCGGCGTGCCGACCAGATAATGGATCGGCTCCGCCGCAGCCCGCATCGTCGCCAGCGACGCTTCCGTCGGAATGCCGCGGTCCATCACCCAGGTCCGGTTGGCCCGGCCATATTGGGCGGC
>JAAEOR010000083.1 GCA_024222895.1 Hyphomicrobiales bacterium
AACGAGATGCTTGCCGATTCTCGCCCCGACATCGTGATCTTCTGCCCGGAGAACGCTCTCCACGCCGAGGTCGGCGAGGCGATTGCCCGCTCCGGCGCACATATGGTGACTGAAAAGCCGCTGGCAGCCGATCTGTCCGATGCGCTGCGAATGGCCAGCGCAGCGGCCGATGGCGATGTCCGCCTGGTGGTCAACTGGCCGATAACCTGGCAGCCGGTCATTCGCGCCGTGAAAGACCTTGTCGACAGCGGGAAGATCGGTACCGTCTGGCAGTTCAAGTGGCGCAACGGCGCCTCCCTCGGCCCGCTGGCGGTCGGTAGTTCGCATCCGGGGGATACGGTGATCGGCGCCGTCTCCGACAGGGAAAAAGGTGCAGAATGGTGGCACCAGTCGACGGCGGGCGGCGGCGCTTTCCTCGATTATGCCTGCTACGGCGCGTGTCTGGCGGCCTGGTATCTGGACGCGCCCGCGACGGCGGCCTTCGCCCTGAAGGCGAACCTGATGAGCCGCTTCGGTGACGCGGAGGATAACGCCGCCATGCTGGTGCGCTTTCCGGAGGCCATGGCGGTCGTCGAGGCGACTTGGACAACCTTCAATCCCGGCATTCCGACCGGCCCGATTCTCTACGGAACGGCGGGAACGATCGTGGTTGATGGGCCGGTGCTGCGGGTATTCAGGGACCGCAACGATCCGGCGCCAACAGAGGTGATCGAGGGCGCGGCCCTGCCTGTCGGCCGCGAGACGATCGCCCGCGCGTTCATCCATCATCTGGAAACCGGTGAGCCGCTGCATCCGACCCTGGACCTGCCGCTTAACCTCGCGTCGATGGCGATCCTCGACGCTGGCATCCGGTCGGCGAGATCCGGTGCATTCGAACCCGTCATCGACGGGTTCCGGAATCCCGGCTAGGAGCGTCTTCAGGAAAAGTGTTTTCACTTTTCCGCCCGGAAAGAGCGACGAGAAGAGAGCGTTTTCAGGAAAGTGTTTGCACTTTTCGCCCGGAAAGAGCGACGAGAAGAGAGCGATTTCAGGAAAAGCGTTTGCACTTTTCCGCCCGGAAAGAGCGAAGAATCAAAACTGACAAGCACCGATCCGATTCAGTATGAACGGATCGTGGTTCAGGAAGGGCGGAGAAGATCATGATCAGGGTGGCAGCCATCGGGCATGGGGACATTGCGCACCGCCGCCACTTCCCCGAGTTGCAACAGCTTGCCGGAAGGGCAGAACTGGTGGCAGTCGCCGGGCGCGACCCCGGCCGGCTCGCTGCCACCGCCAAGGCGTTCGGCGTCCCCCGAACCTACTCCGACGTTGAGAAGATGTTCGCTGAGGACGGCTTTAACGCCGTTCTCGTCCTGACGCCGCCGGACAGCCACGCTGCCTATTGCCAACTGGCAATCGAGACGGGCAAGCATGTTCTGGTCGAGAAGCCGCTGGTTGGATCGCTGCAGGACGCGCTCGACCTGCTTAATGCGCTACGCAAGAGACAGCAGGTCGCCCCCGTCACTTTCTTCCCGCTGCCGCATGTGGAGACGACGGAGTTCCGAACCGTGGCACGGCTGATCGAAACCGGTGCGATCGGCAAAGCCACGAGTCTGGAGTGCCACGTTGGCCATCGCGGTCCAACCCACGCTTCCTGGTTTTACCGGCACGACCTTGCCGGCGGTGGTGTCCTGCTCGATCTCGGCATTTACCAGGTCAGTGCGGCCGCCGCCCTCTTCGGACCGGCAAGCCGCATGTCGGCGTTGTGTTCCCGCTGCTTCGACCAGCGCGTCATGGACGACGGCTCGACGGTCGCGCCGGACGTCGAGGACAGCGCATTGGTGAACCTCTGGTTCGATGACCGCATCGCCGCCACCGTCAATGCAAACTGGAACGGCTTCCTCAGCCACCACCACACCCGACTGAGGGGAATCGCCATCGGCCGCGAGGGCATCCTCCAGTTCGGCGTCGCCGACAACTGCATCTACGTGCATCGCGCCGACGGCCAGTACAAGGGCGAACTCGAAGAAACCGAGCAGGTCGACTTCGACGGCTACCCGAGTCGCCGCCTGCCCGTTGGTCCGGCGACAGCGGAACCATCCATTATGGAGACCTTCATCAATCGAATCGAGGCAGGCGACAGTGACACGCGTCTCCTTGAAATCCAGGTTCATGTCATGGAAATCCTGCTCAACGCCTATCGGGATGACGGTCCGGATGTGGGCCGGTTGACCACCGGTTTTGCTCACCGACCTGCCAATCAGCGGTAATTGATCAACTGAATCGCCGCGACCGCGCACCGGTGCCCTCGCGCGGCGCTCGTCCTTTTCGTATCCTTCGCACTCTGGAGCGGCGCCGATGGGCGGTGCCGCACCATCACGGAGGAATGAACGGCAATCATGGCGGACTGGATCAAGCGCTTTTCGCTCGAAGGACGGACGGCACTCATAACAGGCGCGTCGAAGGGATTGGGCGCGGAGATATGCACCGTATTTGCCGATGCCGGTGCCGACATCGTGGCTACGGCACGCGACAAAAAGGGGCTCGCCGAGGCCGCCGACGCGGTCGCGGCCAAAGGCCGCAAATGCCTCACCCTGGAGTGCGACCTCGCCGATGCCGACGCCGTACGAGCAATGGGCCAGGCCGCGGTTGAAGCCTGTGGCACGATCGACATACTCGTCAACAACGCTGGAACGACGTGTCTCGCGCCGGCAACGGATTTAGCTGTGGAGGACTGGGACTTTCTGATGGCGGTCAACGCGCGGGCGCCGTTTATCTTGTCCCAGGTCGTCGCGCCGGGGATGATTGCCCAAAAATGGGGCAAGATCATCAATGTCTCGTCACAGACCGGTGTCGTCGCCCTTCCGGATCACGCCGGCTATGCGGCGTCCAAGGGCGCGCTCAACGCCCTGACCAAGTCGCTGACGGTCGAATGGGCGAAGCACAACATCCAGATCAATGCCATTTGCCCGACCGTGGTGTTGACGCCGATGGGGGTCATGGTGTGGGGCGACGAAGCGAAGTCCAAGCCGATGCTGGATCGGATCCCTGCCGGACGGTTTGGAAAGCCCGTGGAGATTGCCGATCTGGCGCTCTATCTGGCCTCGCCTGCGAGCGGGTTCATGAATGGTGAAATCGTCATGATCGAGGGCGGTTACACGTCGCTCTAGTGGAGCGAATTTGACATTTGAGTCCCACTTGCGGCCAGGCTCTTGCTCAAATGTCAAATTCAAAAGCTCCACTAGGATCATATACTTGCTAGTGGTCCTTATGACTCCGACATTTGCTCGGGCGGGTGCTGCACGGGGTAGCAAATGTCGGAGTCGGACCACTAGCGCCGGGCTCCTGTGGTGGCGGCGTTGGCAAAAGAAAAAGCGTGCGCGATTCGCAACAACCGGCTAGACCGCCGCGATGGACGGCTTGCAGCAAACGCCACCGGCAGGTCTCGTCGCCGTCGACATCGACCTTCAGGCTCGCCCCGGCACGGATTCTTTCCTC
Organism: Hyphomicrobiales bacterium; assembly: GCA_024222895.1. Taxonomy (GTDB): domain Bacteria; phylum Pseudomonadota; class Alphaproteobacteria; order Rhizobiales; family Kaistiaceae; genus Bauldia. The sequence goes on from JAAEOR010000083.1 coordinate 3,478, forward strand.
GAGGCCGAGCGGGCGGCGGCGGTGCGCGACCTGCTGGCCCAGAACCAGTTTCTCCCCGTCGGGCGGGCCGGAGCGTTCCGGCTGCGGCTGGCCATGAAGGAGCGGAAACTCGTTCTGGATATCTCCGATATCGCAGGGCGGCCGGTTGTCCGTCATTATCTTTCGTTGCGACCGCTGTCGCGGGTCATGCGCGACTACTTTCTTGTGTGCCAGAGTTACGAGGCGTCGCTGGGCAATTCCGCGCCGGGCCGGATCGAGGCCATCGATATGGGCCGTCGCGGCCTGCATGATGAAGGCGCCAGCGAACTGCAGGAGAGACTCGGCGACAAGATCGAAATGGATCACGCCACCGCACGCCGGCTTTTCACCTTGATTTGCGCACTGAACTGGCGCGTTCGTCATCAGGGATGATCCGGTTCACAATGCCGGGCTAATCGGCTACTTTCCGGCGCCCCATCACCAGCCGCTGCAACCCAAGGGACCGAATGGCTAAGGAAGAAATCATCGAGTTTCCCGGTGTCGTCACCGAATTGCTGCCCAACGCGACCTTTCGCGTGAAGCTTGAGAACGAGCACGAGATCATTGCCCATACCGCCGGGCGGATGCGCAAGAACCGGATCCGGGTTCTGGCTGGCGACAAGGTGCTTGTTGAAATGACACCCTACGATCTGACCAAAGGGCGAATCACCTACCGCTTCAAGTAGGCTCGCTGCTTCCTTTTCGAGGAACGGGTCGCGCAGGACATCAGATGGCCGGACGTTTGAAACTGGTTCTCGCGTCGGGATCGCCGCGTCGCCTTCGGCTCCTCAATCAGATTGGCGTCGAGCCGGACCGACTCCTGCCAGCTGCGGTCGATGAGACGCCAAAGAAGAGCGAACTGCCGCGTAACCTTGCCAAGCGGTTGGCGCGGGAGAAGGCGGTTGCCGCTCAGGCCGCGTTGCGCGCCGACGAGGGTGATGACGAAGGGTGCCTGATTCTGGCCGCCGACACGGTGGTCGGAGTGGGACGGCGCTCGCTGCCAAAGGCCGAGATGATCGAGGAGGCGGCAACCTGTCTTCGAATGATCTCCGGGCGTTCGCACCGCGTCTATACCGGTGTTGTCCTGATCACCGCCTCCGGCCAGGTCCGCCAGCGGCTGGTTGAGACGCGGGTGCGTCTCAAGCGGTTTTCCCGCGAAGACATGGACAGCTATCTGGCCTCGGGCGAATGGCGGGGCAAGGCTGGCGGCTATGCGATACAGGGTCTCGCGGGGGGGTTTGTCATCAAGCTGGTGGGCTCGTACACCAACGTGGTGGGATTGCCGCTCCACGAGACAATGGGTCTGCTGCTTGGCGAGGGGTATCCGATCCACTTCAGCTGGCTGAAGGGCGGATAGCGTGGCGATGAGCGAATCGGACGGGTCAGGGCCGGACATCGTGCCTCTTCGGTCACCGAGGGTCTGCCCGACCTGCGGCAAGCCGTCGGCGAAGTCCTAC
>JAAEOR010000084.1 GCA_024222895.1 Hyphomicrobiales bacterium
CAAGCACACACCGAGGCTGGCGCGCGGCACGCCGCACGCCTCCAGTCCGTGTAACTCCAGCACGGACCAACGCTCCACCAGTCCCCAACGCAAGTCGGAGACCGTCCCGCCCACTTCCGAGTTGGCGAGGTCTAATCTCTAACGAGGCGTCCACCATCGGTTCGGTTTCCCTCACCATGGCAGGCTTGCTCGCCGGACCGCTCACGGGGTCGGAAGTCCCCGCCCGTCCGGCTTCAATGGGTTCTGCTGATTTATGGCGCACCGGAAGCACCCGGATTGCCTCACCCATCTGCTTATCGCCGCATGTTGCGTCACACGGCGTGCGGGGGCCTCCACCCCGCGAGATCGGAAACGACTTGCTAATCGAAGCACTCCTTTCTTCAATTAAACCCAACGCACGGAGTCAAAATTAGCCGCCCTTGGTATAAGCTATCGGCTGCATGTTCGTTTAGCGCATCCCGAGGTCAAGGCCATATGAGTGTTCTCGTTACCGGCGGTGGCGGCTATATCGGCAGCCACATGGTCTGGCACCTCACGGATGCCGGAGAGGACGTTGTCGTGGTCGACAACCTGACCACCGGCTTTGCGTGGGCGGTCGCCCCGGAAGCGACGCTGGTCAGGGGCGATTGCGGTGACGTCGACGCGATGGAGCGGTTGATCGCCGATCATGGCGTCGATGCGATCGTCCACTTCGCCGGCTCGATCGTGGTGCCCGAGTCGGTAAGCGATCCTCTCGGCTACTACCGGAACAACACGGTAGTGTCGCGGGGGCTCATCGAGGCGGCTGTGCGCGGCGGCGTCTCCCACTTTGTATTTTCGTCTTCCGCGGCCGTCTATGGGGCGTCGGACTCCAATCCGGTGTCCGAAGACGCACCGCTCAATCCCCAATCGCCCTACGGCCGGTCGAAATTGATGACCGAATGGATGCTCGCCGACGCGGCAGCGGCTCACGGACTGGGTTACGCAGCACTGCGTTATTTCAATGTAGCGGGTGCGGATCCCGGTGGCAGGACGGGCCAGTCCACCAAGGGGGCCACCCACCTGATCAAGGTCGCCAGCGAAGCGGCCCTTGCCAAGCGCGAGGGGATCACGGTTTTTGGCACCGACTACCCGACGCCGGACGGCACCGGGGTGCGGGATTACATTCACGTAAGCGATCTTGTGGCTGCACATGTCGACACGCTTCGATATCTGCGCGCCGGTCAGCCGAGCCTTGTCGCCAATTGCGGCTATGGTCACGGATTTTCGGTCCTCGAGGTCATCGATGCGGTCAAGCGGGTTTCTGGCGCGGCGTTTCCCGTCGTGATCGGCGAACGCCGGCCGGGTGATTCGGCCGCGATCGTTGCGTCACCCAAGCGAATTTTTGAGCGGCTGGGATGGAAGCCGCGTTTTGATGATCTCGATCGGATCGTTAGCGACGCCCTTGCCTGGGAAGAAGCATTGAAGCGACGCAACCGATATTAGCGGTCTGACTCTACCGGCGACCAGCCAGTGCCGCCCGCGCAGCCGGAGGTCGGAATCAAGGCCGCTGGCAGGTATCTGGTTAGTGCGGCTCGAATGTCAATTTCGCCGCGCTCGGCCTATTCCGATGGAATCGTGCCGGGATTTACCGCCTGTTAACGCTGTTTCCGCCCAATTCCTGGTGAAGATCACCATTAAGAAGGGTTGCTGGGCCCCCCGGACCCAATGTTATAGATGGCGAATCGGGGCGGGCGGCTCGAAGGAAAGGCGAGCATCATGACCACCGAAAGTGCCTCGGGTAGCTGCTTGCGGCGGCGCTTGGGATTTCCGCTGGCAGGCTTGGCTCTTCTCGGGATGGCCGGACTGGCCGAGGCAGCCAGTCCCTCCCAATGGGTTCGCTCATTCTGGCCAACCGCCAAGGCCGCGGGCGTATCCCGGACGGTGTATAACAACGCGCTTCGCGGCTTCACGCCTGATCCGGATGTGCTGAAGAAGGCCGGGTCGCAGTCCGAGTTCAAAATGCAGATCTGGGACTATCTTGACATCACGGTCACCGAGGACCGGATCATCAAGGGGCGGGAACTTCTGACGACTTACGCGTCCGATCTGGCTGCCATCGAACAGCGCTACGGTGTCGACCGGGAAGTGCTGGTCGCTATCTGGGGGATCGAATCTCGCTACGGTGCGGTGCTGAACGACCCCAAGATCGTCAAGAGCACGATCCGCTCCTTAGCGACGCTTGCCTATCAGGGCGGCCGCCGGGCCAAGTTCGGGCGCACGCAGTTGGTCGCGGCCCTCAAGATCCTCCAGCGTGGCGATGTTACGCCTGAAGCCATGACCGGCTCCTGGGCGGGTGCCATGGGCCACACCCAGTTCATTCCAACCACCTACAACGCCTATGCGGTCGATTTCGACGGTGACGGCCGCCGCGATATCTGGAACTCCGAGGTCGACGCCCTCGGTTCCGCCGGCGCCTATCTCGACAAGATGGGCTGGCGCGACGGCCAGACCTGGGGGTACGAAGTCGAGTTCACCAGCCGCTTCAATTACGGACTGATTCGCTCGAAGACCGCACGGACCTTGAAGGAATGGCAGAGGCGCGGCGTGCGCCGGGTCGGCGGCAAGGCCTTCCCGCGGCCCGGAGACTCGGCCACACTCTACGCGCCAGCCGGCGCTAAGGGGCCAGCTTTCCTGGTGATCAAGAACTTCAGCGTTATCAAGCGCTACAACAACTCCAACTTCTATGCCGTCGCGGTCGGCCATTTGTCCGACCGCATCCGCGGCGGCGACGGGTTCACCAAGGCCTGGCCAAAAACGGAGCGACCACTGACGACGGCGGAGAAGGAGAACCTGCAGAAGCTCCTGGCCGCGCGTGGGCATTATGACGGCCCGATCGACGGCAAGATTGGCAGTGGCAGCCGTGGCGCGATTCGTGATTACCAGCTCAAGGTGGGATTGACTCCGGATGGAATGGACTCGATCGAGGTCTTGCGGCATCTGGAGGCAAACCGCTAAGGTCGCGGGCGGGCGAAGGCGTCGCGCCGGTCATGACCGGCGTGCAGACAGTTCGAGTGTTCACCTGCACCATTCAACCGTGCCAATGATCCGCAAGTCGTTTCTGGCGTTTTTCGCCATCGCTATCGGCGCCGCTGTCGTCGTGTCCGACATCCAGGTCAGCGTAGCGCAGGAGATTCAGGTCGCCCAGGCCCGCAAGCGACCTGGCCTGATCGAACGTCTGTTCGGGCCTCGCAAAGCGCCGCAGAGGTCTATCCGCAAGCGGGCGCCCTCGGTGCGCAAGCGCAGGACGACGAGCAGGCGTCGCCGTACGACGAAGCGACGCTCGTCTGCTCCCGTGGTGAAGACCGTTGAGGTCGCCCAAAAAAACGCCGATGCGCGCAAGATACTGGTCGTCGGCGACTATGTCGCGTCCGGCATCGCCTGGGGACTCGACCAGACCCTGGCCGAGGAACCGAGGCTCGCGGTGGTCGAACGCACCGACGGCGCGTCGGGCCTCGTTCGCGACGACCGCTACGACTGGAACGAACGGATTCTCGGAATCCTCAACGAAGAAACGCCGGATCTGGTGGTGTTCGTCGTCGGTGCCAATGATCGTCAGGACATTCGTCACAATGGAGAGCGCTACCCGGTGCACTCGCCGGAGTGGGAGGCGCTGTATACCCAGCGGATCGACGCCGTCGCGGATACACTCAATGTCTACGGCCGTCCGTTCTTCTGGGTCAGCGCGCCGCCGTTGCGGGGGACCAATGCGACCGCCGACATCGCCTATTTCAACAGCTTGTACCGCCCCCTTGTGGACGGAGCGGGCGGTCACTTTGTCGATGCCTGGAACGGCTTTACGAACGCCACCGGCCAATACATCACGACCGGTCCCGATATTGACGGGCAGAACAAGGCGCTGCGCACCGGCGACGGCATCAACTTCACGAGCGCCGGCAAGCTGAAGCTTGCCTATTACGTCGACCGCGACATTCGACGCGCGACCGGCTTCGGCAGTGCTTTTGTCGATCTTCTCGCATCCGTGACACAGTCGAGCACCATCGAGATCGGTCCCGACGGCAAGAAACGTCTGGTTGGTCCGGTTCTGTCCCTGTCCGATCCGCAGCCTGGTGCCAGGATCGAACTCGCCGGCAAACCCCCGGCCAGTTTCTATGATCCGGTTAGTGGCCGGATGCTGGCGCTTCCCGAACGAGCTTCATCGGCAACGGAGCCGGAGGAGGAAACCGTGCAATACCGCCTGGTCATCAAGGGGGAGGCCCTTCCAACCGTGACCGGCCGAATTGACGACTTTGGCTGGCCGCGCGACGAAGATACGGGCGATCTCTTTGTCGCGATGACGGCTTTGGATGACACAGTCGACGGCGAAGGAGCGGATGCCGCCGAGGAAGTGCCGGAAACCCAGCCCGCAGAGTGAGCCGGGACAGATTCCGTTACGCTGAAGGGGTTAGCTCCTCGACCGGATGACCCCGTTACGGGTTTGGACGATCCATTCATTGTTATCCCGGGTAATCCGCTGGACCAGGCCAAGGCCCGGAAGGGAGGAGCCTGGCGCCACCTCGTAGTAACCGCCGTTGCCCTGGACCAGGGCTCGTCCGTTCTTCACCCGGTAGAGGGTCCAGTTGTCGGCCGGGGCGGTGGCCGGCGCTATCGATCCGGTGACATCCGGCGAGATCACCCGCGTTTTTCCCGAGTTCGACCCGGCAACGGCTGCTTTCAGGGCCGTAATCTCGCCGGCGAGCTGCCGCACGCTGGCGCGCAACGCTTCGGTAGGGTCGACGACGTCTCGGCTCGCATTGGCGTTGCCAAGGCTGTAGCCGACGCCAAAGGAAAGCGTGGCGCCACCCAGGACGCCAACCCCGAGGGCAATTGCGATTACTGTTGCGCGCTGTCGCAGCCAATTGGGAATTCGGCTCTTTTGGACGTGATCCAGGACCATCAGCGCCGAGCCGGTCGACGACGCGCTGCCGGAATGAGACGTCGCTCCCGCCGGTTTGGCGCCGTCTCGCCGGCTGTTCGAGGGATTGCCTTCGCTGTCGGTCATGGCGTTGGTCTCCATAGGGGGTTTCCCTTTTGGTAACCACGCTTTGGTTAGCAATCAGTTAGCGGCGAGGCCAGCGAGCCTGGAGCGTGTGGTCCATCTGCTCCTCAAACAGGACTGGGACAGGCAGACCCCCGGCGCCGCGGCGTCGAACGCATCGGCGACGACCATGCGCGGAGCGCCACCTGCCGGTCGAGGCAGAGACACGCGCACGCCGTCGCGATGTCGTCTCTGCAAGGCTGCTGAACCGTCGAACGAAAGCAACCGGGTCCCGTCTCGCCATTTTGAGCCGCGATGGATAGTCGGCCCGCGACTGGGACCCAGAAAGGACATTTCTGTCTTGTCTATAAATTCACCGGGTTTCGTCAGGTAAACATGAAGGTTGTAATAGTATATATTTCACTCATTTCGCCATTTTTCGACAAAACGCCAGAATATTTATAGCCCTCAACCGCGCCCAATTTGGCGCCGACAATCCCGTTTAGCATTGGCCCGACACCATTCTTGGCGCCGTCGCCGATCTCGTGGCATGCTTGGCACTTTCTGAAGGCTATCACACTCGCTTCCGCGTCACCGGCTTCGATCGCGGCTTACTTGATCGCCATCTCTTCATCGGACGTCGCGATGGACGCCTGGGGCAGGAGAACTATCGCGACCACCTCCATAAAACCATAAGTAAAGAACTTCATATGTCTGTCTTACCGGATTCACGGGGAATTATCGAGAGATGATGACTGCGTTGTGTTGACACATATCATCCCGAATCTCTTTGTCATTTGATATATGACAAAGTCTGGCTGGGCGAATGTCCCTACTCAGGCTCATACGCCCGGACACATTCAATCTCCATGTTTTCAAGAAATCAATCAGTCGCATGGTGGACCCGAGCCTGGAGGTCCATCCGCGGTCCCGGAAGGGATCGTGCAGCCTTTCCGAGGCCGACTGCCGGGTCATTCTTCCATCCTCTCCAGCTGGCCGAATTGGTTCAGCTCGTGCTGTTCGCGCTGCTGGCCATTGGCGGAACAGCCGTCGCGCAGAGCAGCCCGCCAATCCTGCAGAAGTTTCTGTCGGAGGTCCCTGCCGGGGAACTTGTCGAGGGCGCAACCAATTACGGTGCGGTTCGCACCGATATACCGGTCGCGCCGGTGCTGAAGAACGGCGATATTCTTGGCTATGCCTATGTGACCTCGGACCTGGTCGGCACCACCGGTTATTCGGGCAAGCCGATTCACGTTATGGTGGCGATCGCGCCCGACGGAGCATTGCTGCGGGCCGAGCTGGTCGAGCACTCCGAGCCGATTGTTCTCATCGGGATTCCGAACAGCAAGATCGAGGCGCTGACCGAGAGCTACTCCGGTCTCGATATTGTCGCCGAAGCGGCGGCGGGTGGCTCAGGGCATGACCTGGAAATCATCTCCGGCGCCACCGTGACCATCATGATCATCGATGACTCGATCGTGCGGTCATCGATAAAGGTTGCACGGGCCCTCGGTCTCGGGGGGCTCGCCGCGGCTGTGGATGCCGGGCCGACCCATGTCCTCAACACCAATGAGCTGACCGTCCTTGATTGGCAGACCATGGCCGGTGAAGGTTCGGTGCGACGGATGACCCTCGACGTCGGGCAGATCAACGCCGCGTATGAAGAGGCGGGTGACGAGCGGGCCATCGAGCGGCCCGAGCCGGGGGAACCGGAAGAAACCTATATCGACATGCGCACGGCGCTGGTCTCGGTGCCCGGGATTGGTCTCAGTCTGCTGGGTGAGGCCGAATATCAAAATCTGACCAACTGGCTGGAAGACGGCGAGTACGCGATTCTGATCGCCGGCCGCGGCCGCTACTCCTTCAAGGGATCAGGATATGTCCGCGGCGGCATATTCGACCGCATTCAGCTGATTCAGGGGGACATATCCGTTCGCTTCCGTGATCGGCAGCACAGAAGGCTGGGCGAGATCGCCGCTGACGGTGCGCCCACCTTCACCGAGTTGGATCTGTTCAAGATTCCCGCCGACTCAGGATTTGATCCGACCGAACCATGGCGCATCCAGCTTCTCGCCAGCCGGGCGATTGGGCCGGTGGAGAAGACCTTCCTGACATTCGATCTTGGCTACAAGCTGCCGGATCGCTACCTTGAACCACTGGCACCGGTACAGCCGCCGGCTGTCGCCGGACCATCTGATGAAGATGCGGCAGCCCGGGCCGATCTGTGGAAGCGGATATGGCGCGACAAGCAGCTCGAAATCGGCGTTCTGCTCGCCATGCTGGGTGTCCTGACCGGCGTTTTCTTCTTCCAGAAACAGGTCACGCGAAACGAGCGGGCGTTCTTCTGGTTCCGCATGGGCTTTCTGCTCGTAACGCTCGTGTTTCTGGGCTGGAGCCAGAACGCTCAGCTTTCCATCGTCAATCTGATGGCGCTCGGCGCGTCGCTGAGGAGCGGCTTCAGCTGGGATGCCTTCCTGCTTGACCCGCTGGTTTTCATTCTGTGGACGTCGGTCGCGGCAGCGATCCTGTTCTGGGGGCGCGGCGCATTCTGTGGCTGGCTCTGTCCGTTTGGCGCCTTACAGGAGCTCCTCAATCAGATTGGTCGCTTCTTCAAGATACCGCAATGGCAGCTGCCGTGGGGTCTCCACGAGCGCCTCTGGCCTGTCAAATACATGATCTTTCTCGGCCTCTTCGGCTTGTCGCTGGTCTCGGTGCCATTGGCCGAGGCCTATGCCGAGGTCGAGCCGTTCAAGACGGCGATCATCCTGAAATTCGCGCGCAGCTGGCCGTATGTGATGTTCGCCATCATCCTGTTGAGCGCGGGGCTCTTCATCGAGCGGTTCTATTGCCGGTATCTGTGTCCACTCGGTGCGGCGCTCGCCATTCCGGGGCGAATCCGCATGTTCGACTGGCTGATACGCTACCGCGAGTGTGGCAGCCCCTGCCAGATTTGCACCAACGAGTGCTTTGTTCAAGCCATTCACCCGACCGGCGAAATCAACCTCAATGAGTGTCTGTCCTGCCTGCATTGCCAGGTCCGTTATCAGGACGACCAAAAGTGTCCCGTCTGCATCAAGAAACGTGTGGGACGGGAAAAACTGGCCCGTAGTACGGCGCTTTCCAGCGCCGCGCTGGACCGACATCTACAGAAGGAAGGAGAACTGAGATGACTAAGACTATCAAAGACAAGGGCGGGGTCTCCAGACGGGACCTGCTCGCCGGAACCGGTGTGGGAGCGGTGGTTGCCGGCACTGCAGTCGCCGGTGGTGCGGCGTTGGTGGCGACTCAGTCACCCGCCGCTGCCGCTGGTGACAATGGAACGGTGAAACCGGGCGAACTCGACGAGTATTATGGCTTCTGGTCATCCGGTCAGGCTGGCGAGCTACGCATCGTGGGCGTACCGTCGATGCGTGAGCTCATGCGGGTGCCTGTGTTCAACCGGGACTCGGCCACCGGTTGGGGCGATACCAATGAATCCAAAAAGATCCTGACCGAGGGCCTGATGCCAGAGACCAGGGAGTTCCTGGCCAAGAGCGGCCTGGACACCTATCAAAACGGTGACCTGCATCATCCGCATATGTCCTTTACCGACGGAACATATGACGGCCGATATCTGTTCATGAACGACAAGGCCAATACCCGCGTCGCTCGTGTTCGATGCGACGTGATGAAGCCTGACAAGATCATCGAAATCCCGAACGCATCCGACATTCACGGTCTGCGCCCACAGAAATATCCGCGCACCGGCTACGTGTTTGCCAACGGCGAGCATCGTGTCCCGCTGGTGAACGACGGTTCGGTTCTCGACAGCCCCGAGGACTATGTGGCGATCTTCACCGCGATCGACGGTGACACGATGGAGATAGCCTGGCAGGTCATCGTCAGCGGCAATCTCGACAATGTCGATGCCGACTACCAGGGCAAATACGCCGTTTCGACGTGCTACAACTCCGAAGAAGGCGTCAATCTCGCGGAGATGACCGAAGCCGAGATGGACCATGCGGTGATCTTCAACATTGCCCGTATCGAGGCCGCGGTGGAGGCCGGCAATTACGAAGTCTACAACGGCGTGAAGGTTCTGGATGGCCGCAAGGGCTCCGACCTGACGGCATACATACCGATCCCGAACAGCCCGCATGGGGTGAACTCGTCGCCGGACGGCAAATATGTGATGATCAACGGCAAGCTGTCTCCGACCGTTTCGGTGATCGAGTACGACAAGGTTGAGGCCGTCTTCAACGGTGCCGATCCGCGTTCCTGCGTCGTTGCCGAGCCCGAACTCGGGCTGGGTCCGCTTCACACGGCGTTTGACGGCAAGGGCAATGCGCATACGACGTTGTTCCTGGACAGTCAGTCCTGCAAATGGAACATCGATGCCGCCATTCGCCAGTTCAATGGCGAGGACGTGGACCCGATTCTGGCAAAGACGGATGTGCAGTACCAGCCTGGCCACAACCATACCTCGATGGGCGAGACCAAAGAGGCGGATGGCAAATGGCTGGTGTCGCTCAACAAGTTCTCCAAGGATCGCTTCATCAACGTCGGACCGCTGAAACCGGAAAACGAACAGTTGATCGACATCTCCACCGACGTCCCGGTGGTGGTCCATGACGGCCCGACCTTCGCCGAGCCGCATGACTGCATCATCGTGCATCGATCGAAGGTGACCCCGGCGTCCATATGGACCCGGGACGATCCGACCTGGGAGGATGCGCGCAAACAGGCCGAGGCTGACGGAGTCGTGCTGGAGGACGGTCACGATGAAGTCATTCGCGATGGCAACAAGGTGCGTGTCTATATGTACTCGGTCGCTCCGACGTTCTCGTTGGAGAAATTTACGGTCAAACAGGGTGACGAGGTGACAGTTTACATCACCAACCTCGATGACGTGGACGACCTGACCCACGGCTTCACGCTGGGCAACCATGGGGTCTGCTTCGAGGTCGCTCCGCAAGCCACGGCGTCGGCGACCTTCATTGCCGGCCGTCCAGGCGTCCACTGGTTCTACTGCCAGTGGTTCTGTCATGCGCTGCATATGGAAATGCGCGGTCGCATGCTCGTCGAGCCCGCGTAAGAGGTCGCGAAGATGTTGCTTCGTCTGTTGTTCCTGGTGTGCCTGCTGCTCCCGGCTTCGTTCGCCGTGGCTGTGGAGACAAGTGTGCCGGCAACAGACGGAGCACTTGCGTCTGCGTTGCAGACAGCGAAGGCGGGGGACGTCCTCCGCCTTCAGCCCGGCACGCATGCCGGGCCGGTCACCATTGATGTTCCGCTGACCCTCGAAGGCAACGGCGCGGCGACGATTGAGGGTAATGGCACCGGCTCCGTTGTCTCCGTGCTGGCGCCGGACGTGACGATCGGCGGACTGGTAATTGTCGGCTCGGGCTCTGAGGGCGATGGAAGGGACGCGGGCATCTTCCTCGGCAAGAAGGCCACCGGCGCGATCGTCGAGCGCAACCGGATTCTCGGCAATCTGGTTGGCGTCGACGTGCATGGAGCGCAGGACGCCCTTGTCCAAAACAATGTCATCGAGGGTCGCCAGGACCACCGCATGAACAGCCGGGGTAATGGCGTTTATGTCTGGAATGCACCGGGCGCCAAAGTCATTGGCAACGACATTCGCTGGGGGCGCGACGGGATTTTTGCCAACACGTCCAAGCGCAATCAATTCTCCGGCAATCGCTTCCGCGATCTTCGTTTCGCCGTTCACTACATGTACACGCATGACAGCGTGGTTGCGGGCAACACCTCTCTGGGAAACCATATCGGTTACGCGATCATGTACTCGAACAACGTTCGGGTTGAAGAGAACCTGTCGCGCGGCGATCGCGATTACGGCATCATGATGAACTACACCAACAAGAGTGTCGTGGCCGACAACCGGGTCGAACAAACCGGCGACAGGTGCGTCTTCATCTACAACGCTCACAAGAACCAACTGCGCGGCAATCGCTTCGAAGGCTGCGGCATCGGTGTCCACTTCACCGCTGGATCCGAGCGCAACCAGATCATCGGCAACGCCTTCATCGGCAACCGGACTCAAGTCAAATATGTCGGTTCGCGTTGGCTGGATTGGAGCGAGGACGGACAAGGCAACTTCTGGTCCGATCACGCTGCCTTCGATCTGGATGGCAATGGCATCGCCGATACCGCCTATCGGCCAAACGACGCCATGGATCACATCCTGTGGACCCAGCCGGCGGCCAGATCGCTTCTGGGATCGCCGGCCGTACAACTCATACGCTGGTCGCAAGCCACATTCCCCTCGACCCTTCCCGGTGGTGTCTTTGATCGTGCGCCGCTGATGCGGCCGGCCGACCCCGAATTGGCCGCGTGGGAGGAGGCGCGCCAATGATCGCCCTGACCATTCAGAACGTTGTCAAGCGGTATGGCAAACTGGAAACGGTCAGTGACGTCAGCCTGAATGTCAAAGCCGGAGAGCGGGTTGCGCTGCTTGGCCACAATGGCGCCGGCAAGACGACCCTGATGAAAATGGTTCTTGGGCTGACATCGATCAGCGCCGGGTCGATCGAGGTTCTCGGCGCGGCGCCGGGGTCAAGCGCCGCCCGGAGCGCGGCTGGTTTCCTTCCCGAAAGCGTCGCCTTTCACGGTTCACTGACCGGTCGCGAACAGATGCGCCACTTTGCCCGGCTCAAATCAGTCCCTCGCGGCGTTGCCGATGATCTACTCGAGCGGGTCGGACTAGCCGAAGCGGCCGATCGCAGAATCAGGACTTATTCCAAAGGCATGCGCCAACGCATAGGACTGGCGCAGGCGCTGCTCGGACAGCCGAGGCTCGCCCTGCTCGACGAGCCGACCGGTGGACTTGATCCAATCTCCCGCCAGGACTTTTACCAGATCGTTGAGGATCTGTCGCGATCGGGAACCGCGATCCTGCTGTCGTCGCATGCGTTGACCGAATTGGAAACGCGCATGGATCGCATTGCCATTATGAGCCGTGGGTGCCTGGTTGCGGATGACAATCTGGCGACGCTCCGCCGGGTAGCCAGTTTGCCCATTCGCGTCAATGTCACAACCGCCAGTGCCGCTGCCAATGCCGTTGCGACAGAGCTTGGTGGGATGCGCGTCAATGGCCATTCTGTCGAACTGACCTGCCAGCAAGACGAAAAGATGGCGGTGCTCGGGCGGATTGCCGCGTTTGGGAGCGCGATCACCGATGTCGACGTCGCGCCGCCAAGTCTGGAGGAATTGTACAAGCACTTTAGCGCGGCAGAACGGGAGGCGCCGTGATGCGCATTCTCGCGGTTGCAGGATTTGAACTCCTCATTGCCCGACGTAACATGTGGGTTGCGACGGCGGTTGTCCTCATGGGTCTGTTTGCCGGCGTCCTGACTCTTGCCGGCGGCGCGCCGTCCGGTGCGCTGGGCGTCGATCCGTTGATCGTTGCCACAACCTCGATCACGACATTGTCGGTCTATCTCATCCCGCTGATCGGGCTTCTGTTGTCCTTTGATGCCATTGCCGGGGAGGTCGAACGGGGCACACTGGCTCTGAACCTCAGCTATCCGCTCTCGCGTGCCGAGATTCTCTTTGGCAAGTATCTTGCCCATCTGGCTGTCCTGGCGCTTGCCATCATTGTGGGCCTGGGGCTGATGGCTGCGCTCCTCGTCTGGCGGCATGGCGTTTCGGCTCTGTCGTTCTATCCGATAGTCTGGCTGTTCCTGACCTCTCTTGCCCTTGGATCGGCATTTCTGGGGATGGGCTATCTGGTATCAAGCCTGGTTCGCCAACCGAGCGTCGCTTCGGGTGTGGTGATCCTTATCTGGCTGATCTGCGTGGTGCTCTATGATCTGGGCTTGCTTGGCGCGCTTGTGGCCGATGGTGGCGGGGTTTTCACCAAATCGGTTTTCCCGTGGTTGCTGGTTGCAAATCCGGCCGATGCCTTCCGCCTTCTCAATACACCGGACGTGTCCGTGGACGTGCTGGCATCCGGCTTGAACGCCGCCGGGTCGAGTTCGAGTGAGGCCGTCCAACTGATGTCGCTACTGGCATGGCCGGTTCTGGCTCTTTTCCTGGCTTGGCTGACGTTTCGGAAGTTGGAGATATGAAATCGATCCTTGCCGTGGCGATTGTGGCGCCGCTCATCCTCGTTGCCGGATGTTCCGGCGATACGCCCGAGGCAGACATGCCGCAGCCAATAGCGTTGACTGAGGAGGCGGCCGGTCACTACTGCCAGATGGTGATCCTCGAGCATGAGGGGCCAAAAGCCCAGATGTATCTGGCCGGGATGCCCGCGCCTTTATGGTTTTCGCAAGTTCGCGATGGAATCGCCTACCTGAAATCGCCCGAACGGACAGGCGAAATTCTGATCCTTTACGTCAATGATATGGGCGCGGCCCTGAGTTGGGATGAGCCCGGTATCGATAACTGGATTGACGCGGAGAGCGCTTTCTTCGTCGTTGGTTCCGACGCGATCGGCGGCATGGGAGCCCCCGAACTCGTCCCGTATGCCAATGAGGACGAGGCAAGGGATTTCGCCGAACGAAGGGGAGGCGAGGTGATGCGCCTGGCTGAAATCCCGGCCGAAGCCGTGCTCTCACCGATCGAGTTCTCCAGTCTCGAGGAAAGCCGATGATCACCCGCAGACGCATGCTGACCATTCTCGTCGGTGCGGCGTCCCTGCCGATGATCGGCGCACGCGCCAGCGCCACGACAAGCCACTGGCGTGGTGTGGCGCTGGGCGCGGAAGCCCGCATCATCCTGGACCACCCCGAAGCCGAGAGTCTGATCCCTCAAGCGGTGGCGGAAATCCGGAGGCTGGAGAAGATCTTCAGCCTCTACATGGAGGACAGCGACCTGTCGAAACTCAACCGGAAGGGTTCGTTGAGCGGGCCGGCTTTTGAACTGGTCGAACTCCTGTCCATCTGCTCGGGACTTCACGCCAGGACGGACGGCGCGTTCGACCCGACCATCCAGGCGCTGTGGTCGCTCTATGCCCGCCAATTTGCCAACGGTGCTGCACCGACGGACGCGCAGGTGGCCGAGGCCAGGACGCGTACCGGGTGGGAGTATGTCGACTTTTCGTACGGCCATGTCCGCCTCGGTCGGCCCGGTGTCTCGATGACTCTCAACGGGGTCGCGCAGGGTTTCATCGCCGACAAGGTCACGGCGCTTTTCCGGCGCAACGGTGTGTCGAATGTCCTGGTGAACACCGGTGAAATCGCAGCCTTGGGGTCGGCCCCGGACGCGACGCCCTGGTCGGTGAGGCTGGGTGATGGCAATGGCCGGGAGGTCCGATTGACCGATGCCGCGATAGCGACGTCGGCGCCACTAGGAACCGCGTTCGATGCCGGTGGATCGGTTGGCCATATCCTCGATCCACGCACCGGCTATCCGGGCGGCAACTGGTCAGAGGTCAGCGTTCTGTCTCGCTCGGCGGCTGATGCCGACGGGCTTTCAACGGCATTCTGCCTGATGAACCGGGCCGAGATTGAAGCCGCAAAGGGAGACAACAAAGTCTTTCTGAAAGCCTGAAAGGAGAGGCGCAGTCGCTTCCCCTTTGGATGGAGGCGGACGGCTGACAGCTGAACTGTCCGCTGGCCTCTTTCTCAACAGGTCATTCGGGCTAGAATGCTCTAACAGGTCATTCGGGCTGGATGCGATCATGCCGCCACAACGGCGGTCCGTCACTGGCCAAGGCCCGGAGCGGCTGACGTGCGGCGAGAGATGATGTTTGCCAGAAGCCAGACTGTTCCAAGCCAGCCGATGCCGAGGGCCCAGCCAGCGACCACATCGCTTGGCCAGTGAACGCCGAGATAGACGCGGCTCGCGCCGATGAGAATGGAGATCAGGACGGCCGAAGTGACGGCAAACGTTCGAAACCCCCGGCCGGAAGCGAAGCGAGATGCAATCGCTGCAAGCGTAAGCAGCGTCACCATTGAAACGGTGGCGTGACCACTCGGGAAGCTGTTCGTGAATGCTTGATCCAGATGACTCACCAGGTCCGGTCGTGGTCGCGCGAAAAACTCCTTCAGGCCGCTTGAGAGCAGTCGGCCTCCCAACAAGGAGAGTACGAGGAAGACCGCCGCACAAGCTTGGCGAAGGATGACGAGCGCTATGACAACGAGACTGGCAATGATGGTGAGGATTGTGAAACCACCAAGTGCGGTAATATCGGCGGCCGCCTCCTCGAACCATCGCGGCCCGATCGGGTTCGCTGGGTTGAGTGGCTCGCGGAGGGCGAGAATCAACGATCTGTCGATGTCGACGACCGGCGCCGTGTCGACCGAGAGGCCTATGGCCACGAAGGTCGCATAGGCTGCGATGGTTACAGCGACGACGGCGGCTACCGGAGCAGCATGGCCGTGCCGGGTCTTCGATTCAGGCCCTTTCGCAATTCCAAAGTCAGTCATGCCACCGGCGCAAATTCAAGCGATGGCTCGCCGGATGTTCGAACGTCTTCTATCCGTCGATCAGCCGATCTGCTGTTGGCGAGCCTATGCCGCAATCAGGTAACATAGACTCCACAAAAGATGTGGGACCGCAGAAGCAGAAAGGCCCCTTCCCGAAGGCGTTTCTAACCACGATCCTTCATGTCGCACCAGGCCGTGAATATGGCCACGAGTTCGGTGGCCTTGTCATCAAGATCGGCAAGGCTCTCGACCTTGAATGTCCGCGCCTCCTTGCCGTCACCGCCAAGATGGGGGAACTTGTCCGGTATTTCGGCGCCCTTGTGAAACATCAGGCTCGCGTGTTTCTTCGATTTCGGAAAGAAGCTGGCGATATTGCCCTTGTAGGTGAAGGTCGGGGCTTGCCATTTGATGACTTCAGAAGCGCGCGGCTCCTGCGCCAGAACAAGCTCTCGGATCGCTTCGACAACCGGTTTCATCGGGTTGTCGTAGTCTGCCATCCAGGCGTCGACTTCGGGGCTTTTCGCCATGGTCAATCTCCACCGTCGAGGGATGTGTCCAGGCTTTCGATAAGCCCCTTCTTGATGCGATAGCGATCGAGGCCGCTGCCTTTTCCACCCGGAATGGACGGCGAGTGGCATGTCCAGGCAATATGGACCTCGCCGTCAACGGTTGCGGCTCGTTGGATCTCAATGCGGGTGTCGATCATCGGCATCTCCCACCCAAGTGCCATTGCCCGCATGATCGCCTCCTTGCCGGTGTGGCGACGGGCCGACCCTGTGAATGGTTCCTCATAGACTGCGTCGTCCGCGAAGCAGGCGGCAAGCGCTTCGGCACCGACTTCGCCCGCTTGCATCGACAGGAAAAAGTTGGTCAGTTCGATCGGAATGGAGTTCATGACGATGTCTCTCCGAGGATCAGAAATGCTGAATACAGAAGTTGCCGGCCGTGTTCAGGACGCGATCGCGGCCTTGTCGTCGGTGGGCGGTGAAGCCGGTGCCCGGGCGGCGTTGCCAGCGCTGTCGCGCTTGTGCGAGGCCGACATTGACATCGAGATCGACCTGCAGGCGAGCGAACTGGTGGGCGTCCCGGTCGTCATTGCGCGCGAGCGCTCCAGATTGCCGACATGCTTCGACCAACTGACCGAGCGCCAGCGCCAAGTCGCCACGTGTCTCGCCAGGGGCCTGTCCAACAAGCAGATCGCGCGGGAACTGCGGATCAGCCTCGGTACGACAAAGGATCATGTTCACGCCATCCTGACCAGGTTCGGAATCGACCGTCGCGGCAAGATTGCCGCTCTTGCCTTCGGACCGAAGACCTAGCATTCCCGCCCGAGCCGATACATCCATCGAAGGATGGATGGCGCGGCCCGGGCAACGGATCACTGTATCATCAGGATTCAAGAAGGAGACGAACTGACATGGCAAAGCAACCACGCATCCTGGTGGCCGGCGAATCCTGGACGGTGCACAGTATTCATCAGAAGGGCTTCGACAGCTTCACCACCACCGAATATGCGGAGGGCGGAGAGTGGCTGTTGGCCGCACTCGAGGCCGGGGGCTGGCGTATCGACTATCAGCCGGCCCATGTCGCCGCCAAGGATTTTCCGGCGACTGCAAAGGAACTCAAAACCTACGACTGCGTGGTGCTGAGCGACATTGGCACCAACACACTGCTTCTTAACCCGGACACTTTCTTTCGGGCGAAATCCTTGCCCAACCGTCTTGAGGCCATTCGCGATTATGTGGGGGCCGGCGGCGGGCTGGTGATGGTCGGCGGCTACATGACGTTCCAGGGAATCGACGCCAAGGCCCGCTACCGCGGCACGGCCGTCGAGGAGGCGTTGCCGGTGTCGATCTCGCCCCATGACGACCGGGTGGAGGCGCCGCAGGGCGGCCGGCCGCGGGTTGCCATGAAGACTCATCCGATCGTTGCCGGCCTCGGCGGCAAATGGCCGGCGCTGCTTGGCTACAATCGGCTGACGGTGAAACCGGAGGCCGATCTCGTCGCCACTGTCGACAGCGACCCGCTGATTGCCGCAGGCGCCTTTGGCAAGGGCCGGGGCGTTGCCTTCGCCTCCGATTGCGGACCGCACTGGGCGCCGCCCACCTTCGTCAAGTGGAAGGGTTACGCCCGGCTGTGGCAGCAGATCGCTGGCTGGGCTGCAGGCGCTTCGTAAGAATCGCC
>JAAEOR010000085.1 GCA_024222895.1 Hyphomicrobiales bacterium
AGCTCCGGCGGTTGCGGGAATGCCTTTGGAATCAATGGTTTGGTCCAAAGTCTACCTGAAACCGCCGGGCGAATCACTCCGGAAAAGCGCGATTCTACAAATTATTTCAGTCGGTTAGCGTTTATGGACGGACACTAGCTAGGACGGTGCCAACACCGGGCCCGCCGGATTGGCAATCCCCGCGGCATCCAGCACGATATCCGCGGCCAGTCCGCTGGGTGTGCCGGATTGCAACGCCATCAGGCGATCCAGTCGGGCGAACGCGGCGATTTGATCCCGCCGCTCGGGGGAATCTTCCAACAAGCGCATCAGCGCTGCCGTAAGATTCTCAGGTGCACTGTCGCCGTCAAGGAATTCGGGGATTTCGTTGGTGCCGGTAATGAGGTTTGGCAGGACGATTGAATTGATGCGGGACAGGCGGTACTTGAACGGCTTCACGAAGGGATCGACCCGATAGGCAACGACCATCGGGACCCCCGAAAGCGCCAACTCGAGGCTCACCGTGCCGGAGGCGGCAAGCGCCAGGTGCGCCCGACGGAACGCGGCGTATTTTGCCTCTTCGCCGACGACGATCTCGGGCGCGACCGGCCATTGGGCGACACGCTCCCTAATCTCGGCTTCGAAGCGTGTCACAGCAGGAAGCACCACTTCCATCGCTCCTCTTTCCCGGACGAGGCGCGCTACTGTTGCTCCAAACGGATCCATCAGTCGCTTGATTTCGTTCCTTCGGCTGCCCGGCAGAACGACCATCGTCGGCCGTTCCGTCGCGGCAAGAGCCGACCGTTCGGTCGCTGTCGGCCTGAGCTGGTCGAGCCGTTGCATAAGCGGATGGCCGACATAGGTGCACGGGGGGCCGCCAAGGGTCTTGTGAACCTCGGGCTCGAACGGAAGAATCGCCAGAATCTGATCAACGAATCCGGACATCCGGCGAGCCCGCCCCGGCCGCCACGCCCACACGGTTGGGGAAACGTACTCGATGATGGGGATTGCCGGCTTCCGTTTGCGCACACGTCGAGCGACCCCAAGGTTGAATCCGGGACAGTCGATGATAACCAAGACATCGGGATTGGCATCGACTACAGCACGTGCGGTTTTCTGCATCTTCGCGATGAGGTGATGGACATTGGCGATAACCGCCGACAAACCATGGAAGGCGATTTCGTGCATCGGAAAGAGCGATGTTATTCCCAGTCTGTCCATTCGGTCGCCACCCACGCCGACGAAGTGAACCCCGTCGCCGAGGCGATCACGCATCGATTCCATCAGTCGAGCGCCAAGGTGATCACCGGATTCTTCACCGGCGATCAGAAAAGCCTTGAGCGGCCGTTTCGTCACGTCGCAAGCTCGCCGCGTAGTTGGTCACCGATGACGAAGATGCCGTTCGTCTCTGCCTCGGCGGCGACCGTCTGCCTGTCGACGACCATGACGCGATCCGCTTCAACAGCGATCCCGGCGAGCCCGATGTCGATGGCTGCCCTGACCGTTTTGGGTCCGATCGTCGGCATGTCAACCCGCAGGTCCTGCTGCGGTTTTGCGCATTTAGCCAGAACACCGGACTGGCCGCTCCACCGCAATCGTCCCTCTTCGCGGAGTGCAGCGACACGTTTGAGCATCGCATCGGTCCCCTCAGCGGCTTCCAGGGCCACGACCCTGCCATTGACTGCCACCGCAGCCTGACCGGCGTCAATCAGCCCGATCGCGCGGGCGGCCTGCATCGCGCGGTCGATATCCCGCCGTGCAGCCTTGTCAGGTGAGTTGCGACCCATAAGACCCTCTGCAACGACCAGATCTGGTGCGATTTCATGCGCGCCGACGACCTTGAAGCCGAGGTCGCCCAATAGCGTGATCACGCCGGAAAGCAGATTGCTGTCGCCATTTGCCAGGAGGGATATCACCTTTGGCACGACCCGGACGGCGCCCATGTCGAGTTTCAGCTTTCGATAGTCAGGGCGCACCCGAATATTACCGACGAGAACAAGATCCTCGATACCGTGTTCATTGAAGATCTTCTGCATCCGACCGATCTGGCCCCACTGCAGGAACGCATGCGGATATGCGGTGATCCTGTCATCGGCCTCATCACCAATACCAAGAATGAACACCGATCGCCCTGCGCCGGCGGCGGCGTTGGCGACATGAAGCGGAACGGAGCCACCACCGGCTACAATTCCAAGTGGCTTGCCCCGATCGCCGTTCATAGGTGTCCTCAAGTCGAAGCCGACGTCAGTCTCGTGGGAGGGTCAATGGCCGGTCGCCACCGGCGCGGATGAATTCAACAATCATCATGGCTGCGGGAACGTCGGCGTATTGTTCGGCCACCCGCTCGACCCGTTCGGTTCGTGTTCCGTCGCCATCGAACACTGCCTTATAGGCGGCGCGCAACGCGTGAATCGTCGGCCGGTCATAACCGCGTCGCTTCAGACCGACAATGTTCAATCCGGCGATTTCGGCACGATCGCCGAGTGCCGAAACGAATGGAATAACATCTTTCGCTACCCCCGACACACCACCGATGAAGGCATGGGCGCCAACCCTGCAGTTTTGCTGGACCGCCGACAGACCACCAAGAATGGCATGCTCCCCGATTTCACAGTGGCCGCCAAGTGTCGCATTATTGACGAGCACAACTTCGTCGGCGACAACGCAGTCATGCGCGACGTGTGCGCCGATCATCAGAAAGCAGCGGTCGCCGATTGTCGTCTTGGATTTGCCTTTCACCGTGCCGCGGCTGACCGTGGCCTGCTCTCGAATGATGCATTTGCTCCCGATTACGGTCCTGGTCGGCTCGCCCGCGTAGCTCGTGTCCTGCGGCGGACCCCCTATTACAGCGAATGGGAAGATCCGTGTTCCGGCGCCAACGGTCGTGTGGCCGCTGATGACAACGTGCGAATCCACGGACACTTCATCAGCAAGCTCGACCTCGGAGCCGATCACTGAATAAGGCCCGATTGTCACACCGTTTCCAAGACGCGCGCCATCTTCCACAATGGCGGTGGGATGTATGTCTGGCATGTTTGACTTAGTTGTCGGCGATCAACGCGCTGATGGTCGCCTCGGCCACCTTGGTCTCGCCCACCTTGGCAAGGCAACCGAATTTCCAGATGTTCGAACGATTACGGATTTTCTGGACGTGATACCTGACGGTGTCGCCCGGAAAGACGGGCTGCCGGAACTTGGCATGATCGATCGTCATGAAGTAGACGACATCCGGGCTGTCTTTGCCGCGCGTGAGAATGCAGATCGCCCCCGCCGTCTGCGCCATCCCTTCGATCAACAGAACACCCGGCATGATCGGTTTGTCGGGAAAGTGCCCGGCAAAATAGGGTTCGTTAATCGTCACGTTTTTGATGCCGATGGCCGAATCGTCACCGTTGATTTCCTCGATGCTATCGACCATCAGGAACGGAAAACGATGCGGCAGCAGGTCATAGATTGCCTGGATATCCAGGTTGATCCGCGCGGTGGCGTCATTTGCCATCTGAATCATCCTTGCGCTTCATGGAGTCACCCTCGAGGCTGTCGCGACGGATCAGCCGTTGTAGGGCTCTCTTCTGACTGTACCATTTCTCCAGCGGAATCGCCGGATAACCGCCCCAGGTCTCGCCTGCGGGAACGTTTGCATGAACAGCAGCGACCGCCGCTATCTTGGCGCCGTCGCCGACAGTGACATGATCCCTGATCCCGGCCCCCCCGCCAAGCATTACAAAGTCGCCAATGGTAACACTTCCCGAAATGCCAACCTGTCCTGCAATCAGGCAATGCCGGCCAACCGCGACGTTGTGGCCGATTTGCACAAGATTGTCGATCTTTGTTCCTTCGCCAATGATCGTGTCCCGGTTGCTGCCGCGATCGATTGTCGTATTCGCCCCGATCTCCACATCGTCCTGGATGATGACTCGCCCTATTTGCGGAACCTTCAAATGACCTGCTGATCCCGGCACGAAGCCGAAACCATCCTGGCCGATGCGGGCGCCCGGATGGATGATCACACGGTCGCCGATGAGCGCACAAACAATCGTCACACCGGCCGATACGATAGTGTTGCGCCCGATCCGAACCCCCGGACCGAGCACAGTACCCGCGCCGATTCGGCTGCCGTTGCCAATTTCCACACCCGAGGCAACAACTGCACCGGGTTCGACGGAAACATCGGCCTCCAGCTGTGCCGTTGCCGAAATATGGGCGGCGGCAGAGGCACCCGGTTCTTCGGCGATCGGCTTCGGCCGCAGGGCTTCGGGATAAAAATAGGTCGTGAGAGCAGCGAAGGCTCTGTCGGGCGCCGGAGTCACGAGCACGACTGTCGTCGGTGGTGCGAGCAGCACATCACGTTCGGCGATGAAGCATGCGGCGGCCTGCGTGGCCGCAAGTTTGGCACCCAGTCGCCGGTTGTCGAAATATGTCGCGTCATCGGGGCCGGCACGATCAAGGGGGGCGACGCCGGAAATGACGCGTCCCGTCTGTGCCTGGTCGGCCAGAATCGCCCCGGTCAGAACGGCAATCTGATCCAGGGTTATCGAAGCTTGCTTGTCGAAAAAAACAGGGTCAGTCATCGCCCGAAAACGAAAAGAGGCCGCCGATGATCCGACGGCCTCATCCGTAGTTTTGGATCCGTCAAAAGGTCTTTCCGGCGCTGAACTTGAACCACTGTGTTTCGTCGGTCTTGGCCTTGCTGAGAACGTAGGACATGTCTGCCCGAAGCACCCCGATCGGCGATGCCCAAAGGATCGAACCGCCGACCGAGGACCTTATCGTCGACGGATTGGTGATGGGGCCGCCGCCTTTCGGGATATCGACATCCATCAGTGTGCCGGCATCAGCATAGACTGCTCCCCGGAAGCCAAAGTCCGGAGAAATGCCGGGGACGGGAAACTGGATCTCGGCGGATGCGTTCCAGTAGTTCCTTCCACCAATCGGCGTCCCCGTCTTGGTGTCGACGGGACCAAAACCATATGTTGCAAAACCTCGGATCGTCTCGCTACCCTGGAAGAAGTTGTCATACACCGGTACCTTCTTTCCATTGAGACCGGTAATGTTCCCCGCTTCGCCGCTCAGAATACCGACGACATCCCGATCCGGCATTATCCGCGTATAGTACCGCGCATCCCCCGTCGATTTCACGTAGTTGACGTCGCCACCGAGCCCCGCAAACTCCTGCTCCGCCTTGAGATAAACGCCCTGCCTCGGCGACTGATAGCTGTCGATCGTAGAGTAGATCAAGTTGTAGCCGGCCGCGGACGTTAGGTAGGTGCCATTGGGGAAGTAGGCTGACGTGCTCTTGCGGGTTGCCGTTATCTCCTGTTGGGAAATGCTGTAGAACACTCCGAGTTTCAAGTCATCGGTCACCGGTAAACCGAGCCTCACCCGGCCGCCGATCGTATCGCTGTGATAGGGCCGATAGCTCGATCGATTTTGGATCGACTTGAACGCGTCAACACCCGCCGACATATTGTAACCGAGGAAATACGGATCGGTGAACGAAATGTTGTAGGCCGTTTCGTCGCCGCCAAAGCCCACTGTGATTCGTAGATGCTGGCCGCGTCCAAGGAAGTTTCGCTCATCAAGCGACACTTCGGCGATAAGCCCGGCCGCGTCGACACCGACACCGACAGAGAATTCGCCGGTCGACTCTTCTTCGACCCGTACGATCACAATGACCCTGTCTGGTGCCGAACCGGGTTCGGTAAAGATTTGGACAATCTTGAAAAAACCAAGGTTGCGGAGCTGACGCTCGGCTTTGTCGACCAGAACGCGATTGTATGGGTCGCCTTCAGCGAAACTGAACTCGCGCCGGATCACGTAGTCCCGGGTCTTTGTGTTCCCGTAGATTTCAATTCGCTCAACGTAAAGGCGCGGACCTTCGTCAATCAGAAACGTGATCGAAATTGTCTGGTTAGCGTAGTCCCGATCGCCGCGCGGTCGCACCTGGACAAAGGCGTGCCCGGCTCTGGACATGGCAAGGGTCAGGTCTTCCACGCTCTGCTCGACCAGCGTCGAATTGAAGACCCGTCCTGACCTTGTCTTGACCACCCGCATCAACGCCCGGGTATCAACGCCTGGAATTGACGAGTCGATCGCGATTTCACCGAAGCGATAGCGAGCCCCTTCGTCCAGGGTGAAAACGACAGAATACCGGCCGCTCTCCGCGTCGAATTCCCAATCAAGTGAAATGACCCGGAAATCAGCGTAACCGTGGCTCATATAGAAGGTACGAAGTGCCTCCTGATCAGCCGCCAATCTTGCTTCGCTAAAGACGTCCTTCCGGTTAAGGAGCGTAAAAATGCTGCGTTTGCGGGAATTGATTACGCTGCGGAGGCGGGATTCGGAGAACGCATCATTGCCGATGAATGTGATGCGTCCGATGGCGGTTCGGTCTCCCTCATCGATGATGAAGACGACATCCGCCCGATTCCCGGGCAATTGGGTAACGGTGAATTCAATGGTGACGGCACTACGCCCCTGGGTCGCGTAGTAGTCTTCCATCCGTTGGACATCGCCACGCAGCTTCGCATCCGTGATGACGCCACGTGGTTTGGTCTGCACAAGCTGAAGCAGGGCGTCCGATTTGACCTTCTTGTTGCCCTGGATGACCACCGTATTAACGACCGAGTTCTCCTCGACAACGACCAGCAGGCGACTCCCGCTAACGGATATCGAGACGTCGGTGAACAGCCCGGTGCCGTAAAGCGCCTTGACCGATTCATCGATATCAAAGTTGGTAAACGACTGGCCCGGGACGATCAGGACGTAGTTCTCGACGGTCGCATCTTCGACGCGGGTGTTGCCGCTGACGACGATCGTGGACACGACCGCCGCTTCAGCCGTGGACGGTCCAATGCCTGACGGGCCGAGTCCGACCATGAGGGCTAGCGACAGAACCAGTGCGGCAGCCACGGATCGCACAAAATACGCTAAACAATTCATATGGTTAAAGGTACCCCGTGTCACCCGTACTCTACGCCGCCCGTCGCCACTCGGATTCGGCTAAAAAGCGTTCCCATAAGGACATTTACAGCCTTTTCAGTCCGAAGCAAGCCTGCCCGGCAGCGAACCATAAATTCTCCCAGAAGCGTTGCGCCAGCGACACGCCGCCAAGCCCAATCCTCCAGGCGTTTCAACGCATAATATCGTTCCAGGTTGTGAAAATCATTAACATTACAACGGCAACGAATCCGATCCGAAACCCGATGTCCTGAGCGCGTTCACTAAGGGGGCGTCCCCGGACCGCCTCGAATGCAAAGAACATAAGGTGACCGCCGTCCAGAATGGGCACCGGAAACAGATTGATCAGTCCGATCGACACGGAAAGGAAGGCCGTGAGGTTGATTAGCGGAAGAATGCCGAGCGTTGACAGCTGTGCCGAGACCTCTGCGACCCGTACCGGGCCGCCCAGTTGGTCGGCCGACTCCCGCCCGACAATAACGCCGACGAGGTAAGACAGGGTCTGTTTGGCGATGAACCAGGTCTCGCCGGCGGCCATTACCACGGCAGTGGGTATCGAATAGCGCTCGGTCGTGATGTCCTGATTGGTCGCCGTGTGTTGGATGCCGAGGATCCATCGACGGCTGGTGTTGCCGAAAGCGTCCGTCTCTTCCCGTCTTTCAGGTGTGGCAACAAGGGTCATCTCGACTTCGTCGCGCCGAACCCCGACCTCAAGGGAATCGCCGGAACTGAAACCGACGATCCGCACAACCTCGCTGAAGTTGCCGACAGTGGTTCCGTCGATCGCCAGAATGACGTCGCCGGGCTGAAAACCGGCACGGTCAGCGGGGCTACCCGCAACGACGCTGTCGACCCGGGGAACGGTCACCTGGCGACCGTTGATCGCGAATACGGCTGCGAAGATTGCGATCGCCAGAATGAAATTTGCAAGCGGACCGGCGGCTACAATAAAGGCGCGGGCGCCGACACTCTTGCCGGCAAACGACCTTCCCCGCTCGTCCTCTGACATCCTGGCCAGGGCTTCACGATCTGCCTGGCTGGCTTCGTTCTCGTCGCCAAGGAACTTCACATAGCCGCCGAGTGGGATCGCCGCGAAGCGCCAACGCGTCCCATGACGATCATTGAAACCAGCAAGTTCGGGACCGAAACCGATCGAAAAGACCTTAACGCCTACCCCGCACCAACGCGCCGCAAGAAAATGCCCAAGCTCGTGAATGAAGACAATGACCGTGAGGATAAACAGAACCGGTACGATGAGCCGGAAAATCAACTCGACTATTGGCAGAGAGTACAAGGCCTCCATGCGACGACTGTCCTTTCAGTGGTGGGTCGTTCTGGTGTCGATACCGGCGACCCGTTCCTTGGCGATACGCCTGCTTTCCCGATCGAGGGACAGTGCGTCGGCAACGGTTGACGGAGATCGATCGAGCCCGGCCGATCTCGCCACCTCAATGGTATCCTCAGCTATTCGGGCAATTTCGAGGAAGCCCACATTTCCGGCAAGGAAAGCTGCAACCGCGACTTCGTTCGCCGCATTCAGAATGTTCGTTGCCCAGCCGCCCGCCTCCAGCGCCTCGCGTGCCAGCCTCAGCGCCGGAAACTTATTTGTGTCGGGCTTCAGAAACGTCAATCTCCCGGCCTTGGTGAGATCGAGCCGGAGGCCCATGTTCTCGCCGCGGTCGGGCCACCACAAGCAGTGGGATATCGGAAGCCTCATATCGGGTTCGCCAAGGACCGCGATCGTCGTTCCATCCCGATACGATACCATGCTGTGGACGATTGATTGGGGGTGAACCACCACGTCCAGCTTGTCTCCACTCACGGCAAAAAGATGATGTGCTTCAATTAGTTCAAGGCCTTTGTTCATAAGCGTGGCGGAGTCGATCGTGATCTTCGGGCCCATCGACCAGCTGGGGTGTTTGAGCGCATCATCGGGTCGGGCACTGGCCATGGCCTCCCTCGTCCAGTCCCTGAATGGCCCCCCTGATGCCGTAAGGACAATCTTGTCGACGTCTTCGATCGCGTTGCCCCCGAGCGCCTGGAACACGGCATTGTGTTCCGAGTCCATGGGCAGGATGGTCACTCCGGCGACTCGCGCTTCGGCCACGAAGACCGACCCGGCGCAGACCAGGCATTCCTTGTTGGCGAGCGCGACATTCGAGCCGGATCGGATGGCCGCGAGTGTCGGCGAAAGCCCGGCCGAGCCGACGATCCCGGCAACGACGGTATCAACCGGCCGGCCGGCCGCCTCGATGATCGCATCTTCTCCCGACGCTGCCTCGATTCCAGTGCCGGAGAGAGCCTGAACCAGACTGCCATGGCCTCGCCGGTCGGCTATCACCGCGATCCTCGCCCTGGTGTGCTTCGCTATGCGCGCGAGACTCTCAGCGTTGCCGAAGGCCGTTACGGCTTCGACTTCAAAGGCGCCGGGGTGCTGATCCAGCACCGCGAGCGTACTCGTTCCGATTGATCCGGTTGCGCCCAGAATCGATATTCGCCGGGGTTGATCCGCCTGATCCCCGTCCACGGAGTTGGAATCGGCCGATACTGCTTCTGAATCGCTCACCACCAGATCAATCCCCCTGCCAGGTCGGTTGCACCGCTGTGAATGAATCCGATCAAGACGGCAGCAACGCTAGCGAAAACAAGCCCATCGACCCTGTCCATCATGCCACCGTGACCGGGGATGATGCTCCCGGCGTCCTTTGTGCCGAACCGACGCTTTACAAAGGATTCAAAGAGATCGCCCGCCTGACCGGCAATCGAGAGCGCTGCCATGACGACAGCCAGCGGCAGCGTGAGCGGCGCGCCAATCACCGTCGCTACCGCCGATCCGGTAACAAGCGACACCACCAATCCGCCAATCGCGCCAGACCACGTCTTGTTGGGCGAGAGCGCAGGCCAGAGTTTTGGCCCACCCAGGCTTCGGCCAATGAAATAGGCGCCAATGTCGGTGGCCCAGACGACTGCGAAGAGCAGGGCAATTGCTTCGAGCCCGGCATCTGAAGCTCGCAACGCAAGCAGGCTGAGTCCGAAACTCGCGACGTAGACGACCCCAGCGGGCCGCCACGGCCGCGGTCCGGTCGCAACTGTCAAGATCAGTGCGCCAACGGCGAGAGCAACGCCGACATGCCAAATGCCGGCGGTTATCATCGCCAGCGCCAGAATAATGGTGACATAGTTCAAACGTGGAGCGCTGCCTTCGGTCACGCCGGTCCACTCGGCGTGGACAATGGCAACAACAGCGGCGACCACGACGGCGGTTGCAATACCCCCCCACCAGGCTCCAACGCCGGCAACAATCAAAAGCACGATGGACGAAACGAAACGAAGGCGGAGTTCGCTTGATGGCATATCTTCCCGCGCTGTCGCGGCAGCGGGCGAAGCGCCCGCCTTCACCCGCCACTCCCGCCATATCGGCGTGAGCGGGTCGCATATTGATCAATCGCGGATCTCAGTGCCTGCCGGTCGAAATCCGGCCAGTGGAGCGGCAGGAACACGAACTCTGCATAGGCCGACTGCCAAAGCAGGAAGTTGCTCAGCCGCATCTCCCCGCTGGTCCGGACGATGAGGTCCGGATCTGGAATCGACGAAGTGTCGAGGTGACGAGCGATTGTGTTTTGGTTGATATCTTCGGCCGCCATGTCCCCGTCTGCGACCTTCTGTGCGATGGCTCGCGCGGCTCGGGTGATTTCGTCTCGGCCGCCATAGTTGAAGGCGACAATCAGACGGAGGCCGGTGTTCCCGGCGGTCCGGACTTCGGCCTCGCAGACCAGGTCGGCGATGTCAGTTGGCAGGCCGTCGCGCTCGCCGATGACGATCACCCGCACCCCCTGGCGGTGAAGGCGCGCCAGGTCGCGACGAATGAAGATGCGTAACAGGCCGAAGAGAAACTCGACCTCGTCGGGCGGCCGCGACCAGTTCTCCGAGGAAAAACTGAACAAGGTCAGATAGCGGACACCGAATTCAGTGGCGGCATCGACGGTTCGCCGGACTGCCTCGACGCCACGGCGGTGGCCCTCACTGCGCGGCAGTCCGCGCGCCTTCGCCCAGCGACCGTTTCCATCCATGATGATCGCAATGTGGCGCGGCACCCCGACCGATCCACTCGGTCCGGTTACAACTGCTTGCTCGGTAGCCTGCGATCCCATCGCGTGGGTTCCGCCTGTTTGATCGTCAGACCTGAGTAATCTCAGCCTCTTTCTGGCTCAGCATGTCATCGATCTCGCTGACATTGGCGTCCGTGAGAGCCTGGATGCGATCGGCAATGCCGTGACTTTCATCTTCACCCAAACCGCCCTCCTTCTCTTCTTTCTTCAGCGAGTCGAGACCGTCGCGGCGCACATGGCGGACAGCAATCTTCGCCTGTTCAGCGTATTTATGCGCGACCTTTACCAATTCCTGCCGGCGCTCGGCATTGAGCTCCGGAATCGGGATCCGCAACAGCTCTCCCTCGACAATTGGATTGAGGCCCAGTCGCGATTCGCGGATCGCCCGATCTACTGCCTGCACATTTGATCGGTCCCAGACTTGGACCGACAGCATCCGCGCTTCGGGCACACTTATCGTCGCCACCTGGTTGATCGGCATCGACGCGCCATAGACGTCGACGGTAAGCGGCTCGAGCAGACTGATCGACGCCCGCCCGGTGCGCAGGCCGGCAAACTCACTCTTCAGCACCGAAACGGCGCCCTTCATGCGACGTTCGAGGTCATTGAGATCCATAGCTTCATATCTCCAAGGGGCCCGGGCGATTGGAGCGTGCGTCTAGCCGTCCGCCACGATCGTCGCCCGACCGTTGCCGGTCAGAATAGCAATGATCGCGCCCACTTGCAGAATTGAAAAGACGATTATCGGAATTCCACTGGCGCGAGCAATAGAAACCGCCGCTGCGTCCATCACTTCCAGCCCTTTTTCGAGAACTTCGCTATGGGTCAAGCGGTCAAATCGCGAGGCTGTTGGGTCGCTCTTGGGGTCTGAGGAGTAGATTCCGTCGACCTGGGTGCCCTTCAACAGCGCGTCGCAACCCATCTCGGCCGCCCGCAGGGCAGCTCCGGTATCGGTGGTGAAGAACGGGTTGCCCGTACCGCCGGCGAAAATCAGGACGTCACCGGCGGCAAAGGCCCGGTCGGCTTCGCGTTGTGTGAAAGTGTTACAGATGGTCGGCGCCGGGACCGCCGAAAAAACCTGATTGCCGACCCCGCGCCGGTCCAGTGCCTCGCGAAAGGCCACCGCATTCATGATGGTCCCGAGCATGCCCATCTGATCGCCGGCAACCCTGCCAATACCCGAGTCGCCCAGCGTCGTGCCGCGGACAAAGTTGCCGCCGCCAACCACAATGCCGAGACGAACACCCAGAGAAAGGGCCTCGGAAACCTCATCGGCCAGCCGCTCGACAACATTCCAATCAATGCCGGTGCCAAGCTCTCCGGCGAGAACTTCGCCGGAGAGTTTGAGCAGGACTTTGCGATAGGCCGGTTTGCCGGTCATCCGTCTCCACTCGACGATGATCGTTTTTTGGCGCTGGCGTTGTTACCCGATGGCCGGATTGTCGTCACTGGGTCGAAACTAGCTGCCGCCGGTTCCTGCAGCCGCGGCGACTTCCGCCGCAAAGTCGCTTTCCTCCTTCTCGACGCCCTCGCCGAGGCGGAATATCACGAACTCGGTTATGCTGACCGGCGATCCGTCGTCAGCCGCCGCCACAGCTTCCTCGACCGTTTTGTCGGTGTCCACTACAAAGGTCTGGGAGAGCAGTACCACCTCCTCATAGAATTTTCGTATGCGCCCCTCGACCATCTTTTCGATGATGGCCTCGGGCTTGCCAGACTCGCGGGCTTGTTCCGCAAAGATTGCACGCTCGCGAGCGACGACGTCAGGGTCGACCTCTTGCTGACGAACGGCAAGCGGGCTTGCGGCGGCCACATGCATCGCCACCTGCCTGCCAAAACCGGCGAGCTTGTCGGTGTCTCCCTCCGACGCGATCCCGACGACGACGCCGATCTTGCCGAGGTTTGGCGCCGCAGCATTGTGAACGTAGGTCGAGACGACCCCGGGGTTCACTTCGACGATCGCCGCGCGCCGAAGTGTCATGTTCTCGCCGATGGTCGCGATCGCGCCCTTGAGCGCGTCTTCGACGGTCTCGTCACGGCTGGGCATTTTCGCGGTCGAGATCGCCGATACCGACCCGTCGGTGGACAGGGCCGCCTGGGCGATGCCAGAAACCAGGGCCTGGAACTCGGCATTACGCGCGACGAAATCCGTTTCCGAGTTGACTTCGACCATTACGGCTTTACCGGGTGCGGTCGCGACACCAATCAAGCCTTCCGCTGCAACTCGTCCGGCCTTCTTGGCAGCCTTGGACAGCCCCTTCGCCCGCAGCCAGTCGATAGCGGCCTCGATGTCGCCGTCAGACTCCGTCAATGCTGCCTTGCAGTCCATCATGCCCGCGCCAGTTTGGTCGCGGAGTTGTTTCACCTGTGTTGCTGAGATCGCCATGTCTTTGCCTCGGGATCATTCTTGTCCGGTCAGGGTCTTTGCCTGACCGATCCAGTCGTCGCGCTGAATGCGCCCCTTGAAATCGAGAGCGTTGTCGACTTTCTCAATTTCCTCGTCAGAGAAATTCGCCACCTGGTCAAGCTTGGTAATCCCAAGTTTGTGGAGCTTCTTCTCAAGTGCCGGACCGATACCGGTGATTTTCTTCAGGTCGTCGGGATCGCCATCTGGCGCGACAAAGATAACCACCTGCTCGTCATCGGCCGGCGGCGCGTCGCGTGCCGCTTCCGCCGTCGGCGGTTCGACGGCTTGCGCTTCGGCCATTGATGCATCGGCGCCGTTTGCTGAGGCCGCATTGTCAGTCTCGATCGGCTCAATAATCGCCGGTTCGACGACCTCCTCAGCGGCACCAATATCAATACCGGCATCGCCCTGGGCGCGCGAGATTCCGTCAATCGCGGCCTTGGCGAAGAGATCGCAGTAAAGCGTGATGGCGCGGCCGGCGTCGTCGTTGCCGGGAATTGGGTAGGTTATGTTGTCCGGATCGCAGTTCGAATCGACGATTGCTGCCACGGGGATAGCAAGCCGG
>JAAEOR010000086.1 GCA_024222895.1 Hyphomicrobiales bacterium
GCCCAGACGCCTGGCGGCAAGCCCGTGAATGGCGATTTTGGGGTGATCAAGACACAGCTCTCCCGTGGTTCTTGCTGGAACACATGACAACCGGACGCGCCACGCCGGCGCTGGATTGGGCGGCGGCCGCAGTTCGCTATTACGGTGACACTGCACTAAATCCCGAAATAAGAGTGGACGGGCCGATCTCGGCGGCACCTATCTCCAGGACCTCACCTTCGTCTTCGATGTCGCCGGCAACCTGATCCAGCGGACCGATGCCGGCCAGGGGCTGATCGAGGACTTCACCTACGACAGCCTCAACCGGGTCACCCAGGTGGTAACGATCACCGGCGCCGATCCGACCACCAGTCACTGGGCCCAGCCGGCGTCGCTGTGGAGCGGCGGCAACACCACCACCGTCGACGTCGTCTATGACGCGCTCGGCAACATCGTCTCCAAGACCGGCATCGGCGCCTACACCTATTGCCAGGATCACGGTGCCGGCTGCGCCGACAGCACCGGCCCGGCCGGTCCCCATGCCGTCTCCACCATCGCCGGGGACGCCTCGATCGGCGAAAAGGACACCACCTACTACTACGACGCAAACGAAGTCGGATGTTTCCGACTTCGCTGTATTCAACCTGCCAAACTGCGGAACACCGCAATTTGGTGGC
The DNA here is from genome assembly GCA_024222895.1 of Hyphomicrobiales bacterium. Classification (GTDB taxonomy): domain Bacteria; phylum Pseudomonadota; class Alphaproteobacteria; order Rhizobiales; family Kaistiaceae; genus Bauldia. The sequence continues at coordinate 657 of JAAEOR010000086.1, forward strand.
AACATGCTCGAAGGCGACGGCCGCATCACCGCCTGGTCGACCTTCGACAAGCCGACCAGGATCGACAAGGGCGGCGAGCGGGTCGAGATCACCTACGGCCCCGACCGGGAGCGCTACAAACGGGTCGACACCGACGCCACCGGCACCGTCGAAACCCATTATGTCGGCGGCAAGCTTTACGAAGCCATCGACGAGAACGGCGTCGCCGAGCGCAAGCACTATATCGGCGACTTCGCGGTCATCACCGATTATGTCGACACCGGCGCCCGCGACGAAGCCTACTACCTGACCGACCATCTCGGCTCGATCGATCTCGTCACCGATGCATCCGGCACCGTGATCGAGCGGATGAGCTTCGATGCCTGGGGCAAGCGGCGCGAGAGCGGCTTCGTGCCGCCGCCGGGCGGACCCGGCTGGGACCCGGAGACCGGCTGGGTGCCGATCCTCGATCCGAGCGGCTTCGAGGCGCTGACCACCACCCGCGGCTACACCGGGCATGAACAGCTCGACCCGGTCGGCCTCGTTCACATGAACGGCCGGGTTTACGACCGGGAGATCGGGTGAGCGCCCCCCGTGGCGGGAGAACATCCGACCGAGGATTCACCCTCGTCGAGCTCCTGGTGGTTTTGGCCGTGCTGGCACTGCTGACTGCGCTGATCTCGCCGGTCATTGCATCGCTTCTGCCAGGCTATCGCCTGAGCCGTGTGGCCGACGAGATGATCCTCGAGATTCGGACGGCCGGGGCGAGAGCGATCGGCACCTACCGGACAACGGGTTTCTTTGTCGATGTCGGTGATGGGAGCTATTGGCGCGAGGGGGAATCGCCGACTGCCTTGCCGGCCGGGGTGGCAACCGGGTTCGTTGCGGCGCGGTCGCTGATGCCGGTGGTTGATGTCGGGCAGGTGGCATTTTTCCGGACGGGACGTCGAGCGGCGGGCGGCTGACCCTTTCGTACCGTGACCGCACGACGGTCATTCTCGTCGATTGGTTTGATGGGGCGGTGACCCGTGAAGACTGAGAGGTCGCAGCGCGGTTTCACTCTGGTCGAGATGCTGGTGGCGTTTGCGATCATGGCGATCTCGCTGGTGGCGATCTCATCCGGCCTGATCGGCAGCGGCAATGCGAACGAGACGGCGCTGCTGGCGCTGGAGGCGCAGTCGCGGCTGGTCGAGATCGGTACCACCGTTCCGCTTGAGCCGAGCGGGGTCGAGCGTCGCCTGGATCCGGACGGCCGGTGGACGTTCCGGACGGTGCCGGTCACGGGTTTCTTCGGCGGCGACGGATCGGTGCCACTCTACGAAGTCCAGCTGACCGGCCGCGGCGAATCAGGGCGGATGTTCACGCTGCGGAGTTACCGGGTGGGGTTTGACGGCGGGTCATGAGGTCGGTGGCGGCGGAGCTGCAAAAATCAGGGAATTTCCGCTGCGACTGTGCATTTCATAGGCGGTTGATTCTTAGCGGCTTTTCAGACCTGGTGGGGGTCGCTCATGGTTCGCCCGGCGGCCTCAAGCCATGACAATGGCGACACTTGTCGAGACAGAACAGCAGATCGTTCCGCTGGCCATTAGGCCGGAACCCAATGCCCACACTGACGAGAAGGCGTTTGGTCGCTCCACTGGACGGCTCGACCGGCCGGTTACGGCCCGATCAGGAGGGTCACGTCAGCGTCAACCGCGACCGAGGCGAGAGTGCTGCCGCCGCGGGTCAGGTTGTACGTGTCGAAGCCGCCGCCACTCGAACCGTCGAGATTGACGCCGGTATCGTCGGCTGCCCAGGTGTAGACCGAAGAGCCGCCACCCGGATCGAAATCGTCGAGATCGACCGTGTCGCCGGCATCGCCGAGGATCACCAGGTTCCTGTGACTATCGGCGCCGGTGAAGTCGCCGTTCGGTGTATCGGAAAAGTGGAACACGTCGAGGGCACCGAGAATGATGGTGTCGTTGCCGGTGCCGGTAATGTCGAGCACCTCGATGCCATCGATCCGGTTGTCGGCCATGAGAGAAAAGTCGATGGTCTCGCCTATTCCGGCGAACGCCAGCCTATCGGTCCCCGAACCACCGTCGATCTTCATGAAGGTCTGGTCGGCAACGGTCAGTGCGTCATCACCGGCGCCGGCGCGGATGACATCGGCGCCGCCGGCGCCCGAGAGCTGGTCATCACCCGCCCCGCCGATCAATATCTCGGCCACGCCCGTTCCGTTGGTGACAACCGGTGTCGTCGATCCACCGAAGGCGCCACCGTAGAGCACGTACGCCTCGCCGGCCAAGCTGCCGCCGTCGTGGCCATTGGGCGCCCCGACGATGAGGTCGTCGAAGCCGTCGCCGTTGACATCCCCAGCCGACGAAACGCTCCAGCCGGCACGGTCGCCGCCCGCATCGCCCTGGATGATGAAGCCCTGAGCCGGGGTGAGGCCGGTCAGGTCGATGACCTGACGGCCGCTGACATCCGTCCCGAACCCCGACCCCGACCCGAACACGACATAGGCCTCGCCGGCTAAGCTGCCGCCGTCGTCGCCATAGACCGCCCCGACGATCAGGTCGTCGAACCCGTCGCCATTGACATCGCCAGCCGAAGATACGCTCCAGCCGGCCAAGTCGATGCCCACGTCGCCCTGGACGATAAAGCCCTCGGCCGCGGTGAGACTGGCCAGGTCGATGACCTGACGGCCGCCGACATCGGACCCAAACCCCGACCCCGACCCGAACACCACATAAGCCTCGCCGGCGACGCTGCCGCCGTCGTCGCCACCGATCGCCCCGACGATCAGGTCGTCGAAGCCGTCGCCATTGACATCGCCCGCCGACGAAACACTAAAGCCGGCTTGGTCACCGCCCGCATCGCCCTGGATGATGAAACCCTCGGCCGCGGAGAGGCTGGTCAGGTCGACGACCTGACGGCCGCCGACATCCGACCCGAACCCCGACCCCGACCCGAACACGACATAGGCCTCGCCGGCTAAGCTGCCGCCGTCGTCGCCACTGGACGCCCCGACGATCAGGTCGTCGAACCCGTCGCCATTGACATCGCCCGCCGAAGAAACGCTGGTGCCGGC
>JAAEOR010000087.1 GCA_024222895.1 Hyphomicrobiales bacterium
AACACGCGATTGTTCAGGAAGACATTCGATTCCGTGATTCCGGCCGCCTCGAGAGCAGAGCCGATCACGACGAAGGCCGTGAAGCCAAACAGTAATAGAAACGGCAACATGATCCAGCGCAAAAATGGGCTCATTTCCTTGTAGAAATAGTTCGAAAAGACCCAATAGGGAATATCCTCTGTTGGATAGACCGACTGGATGTCCTTCAGCCAGTTGTAACGGCCACGCTCCGAACGCTGACCAGCCTGACCAACGACGTTGCTGGTAATGTAATAGCCGATCGGCTGGGCGTACGGATTACCATAGTCGGGAACCCGGTTGGCTTCGTCATGCTGACTGCCATGTTCGATCCATAAACGCCGTTCGCCGAGCTGCCGCGTTATCGACGGTGTTTGTTCCAGGTGAATGTTGTAAGCCTTCAGGATATCAACGAATTCAGGGTAGCAAGCCAGTTCATAGTCGTGATTTCCGGCAATTAGGGTGATGCGAACAGACTTGCCGACGTTCGTGAACGTCTCGAAGATACGCGGGAACTGGCCGATCAGGACGTCAAGCTTATCCGTGCCTTCGACCTTGGTGAACTCCCACAGGCCGAACGCATCACCAACGATTATCAGTTCGATATCTTCGTCGGATTTGGCGGATAATTCGTTGAGAAAATTGACCAGTTCATCCTCGAACTCGCAGACGCCGAGGGCGTCATCGCCGCCGATATGAAGATCGCTGATGAAATAGTAGATTGGCAAGGCCTGATCCCACTTTGTATCCCGGTCGCGAGGTTAGACTTAGACTAGCCCAGACTCGTGTCGTCCAGTCCTGACGGCTTGATCCGCCGGTTCGGACCGAACACGACGTTTGGGACTGAAGGGGAGGGATGGGTCAAATCTCTCAAGACCTTCCCGCCCACGAACCATTCAACACTGACGGATCGCGGCCCAAACTGCCGGAGTCAGTTGTGGTCAGTGCGACATCAGGACGGGAAGCGTTGCGTTGGCGAGAATGTGGCGGGTGGCACCGCCCAGCAGAAATTCGCGCAAGCGGCTGTGACCGTAGCCGCCCATCACTACCCAGTCCGCTTCGGAACGGGCTGCCAGGCCGAGGATTGCTTCGCCCGGGCCGCCCGGATGATTTTCGATGGTCCGTACGGTCACCGCAAGATCGTGCCTAGCCAGATAGGCACCGATGTCGGCACCGGGTTCGCCGGGCGGCGGGTGGCCGTCCTCGACCATGACGACGAGAACTTCGCGCGCCATGGCGAGCAACGGCAGGGCGGCACGTACGGCGCGCCCGGCGGCGGGGCTGGCGTTCCACGCGACAATCGCCACGTCGGGGACGAATTCTTTCGCACCGGTGTATGGGACGATCATCGTCGGTACCCCGGCATCGAAAAGCAGGGACTCGATCAACGCGTCGCGGAGCGGCTCCGGCCGGTCAGGATTGTCCTGGCCGATGACGGCGAGATCGGCAAGCACCGCGCTGCGGACTATTGACGTGAATCCATCGCCGGCAACCGATTCGTCGACCCTTGCCTCCACCGGAACACCGGCCAGCTGGCCGACCGCCTCGAAACCGGACAGCGCCTGTTTGGCCGCTTCGATACTCTGTTCGCGTGCCGTAACCACGAACCCGGTGGGGACCGGTGCGGCGATCGCATAGGTCGGGATGAACGGCTCCATCGCCAGGGCGACGCCGGTCAGATGGGCTCCGGCACGGCGCGCGAGGTCGGCGGCAACCATCACCGTGCGTTGCTCCTTGTCGTTATCGACGACGACGAGAACATCGCGAATCGTTGAACCGGATTGGGTATTCATGGGCTGTCTCCCTTCTCGCGGGTTCTGGTGAAGCGAATCTTGACATTTGAGTCCCGCTCGCGGGCTCTTGCTCAAGTGTCAATTCAAAGCTTCACCAGGATCAAATATTTGCTAGTGGTCCTGATGACTCCGACATTTGCTCGGGCGCGTATTGCAGAAGGGTAGCAAATGCCGGAGTCGGGCCACTGGCGCGATCCTGACGAGCGCTCTGTCATCCGGCATTGAGCGCGGTCAAACCCGATCCAGGCGCGTCAGTAGGCATAGTCGGTGTAGATGCGGTCAATATCATGGTGCCATTTCGTATCGTATGCGGTGAGGATCGAGTCGGCGGGGCTTTCACCCCGCGCGATCGTTTCTTCCAGAGAGGCGAGGTAGATGGTTTCGTCCCGACCCTCGGAGTCCAGCCGGGCACGCCGGGCCAACCCTGCACGGGCTAATTCGACCATGTCTCGGGCGATGTCGTGCACCGTTCGATTGCGGAACGGGGTTGCCAGCGCCGTCCTGGGTACCATCTCGCGCAACGCATGACGTTCGTCTGCCGACCAGTCGCTGACCAGCGCCCATGCCTCGTCGAGCGTGGCCTTGTCGTAGAGCAGACCGACCCACAGCGCCGGTAGGCCACAGATGCGGCCGCCTGATCCTCCATCGGCACCGCGCATCTCGATGAAGCGCTTGAGCCGGACCTCCGGAAACAGCGTGGTGAGATGGTTGTCCCAATCCGACATGGTCGCCGTTTCACCGGGGAGCGCGGCAAGCTTGCCGGCAAGCAGATCCCGGAACGAGGCGCCGGCGACGTCGTGATAGGTGTCGCCGCGCTTGACGAAATACAGCGGCACATCAAGCGCCCAATCGACATATCGCTCGAAACCGAAGCCATCCTCGAAGACGAATGGCAGCATACCGGTGCGGTGCGGGTCGGTGTCGAGCCAAACCTGTGCCCGCCACGACAGGTAGCCGTTGGGACGTCCGTCGGTGAACGGCGAATTCGCCAGCAGCGCAGTGACGATCGGCTGTAGCGCAATGCCGACCCGCATCTTCTGCACCATGTCGGGTTCATCGGAGAAGTCTAGATTGGCCTGGATCGTGCACGTTCGATACATCATTTCGAGGCCATGGCCGCCGACCTTCGGCATGTAGCGGCTCATGATGTCATAGCGCGACTTCGGCATGCGTGGTGTTTCCGCCAGGGTCCAGACGGGCGAGGAACCGAGGCCGAGGAAGCCGATCCCCAGAGGCGCGGCGCATTCCTGGACCTGGGCCAGATGGCCGTTTACCTCACGACATGTTTGATGGATCGTATCCAGAGGTGCGCCGGACAACTCCAATTGGCCGCCCGGTTCCAGCGAGATTGCCCCCTGGCCGGTGGGGTCGGTAAGGCCGATGATGTTGCCGGCGTCGACGATCGGGTTCCAGCCGAGCAGGAAGGCCATGCTTTCGAGAAGCCGCTGTATGCCCCGCGGGCCTTCATACGGGACCGGTGCGTGGTCCTCGAGGTAGAAGCCGAACTTTTCGTGTTCGGTACCAACCCGCCATTGGCTCTCCGGCTTGCAACCAGAGGACAGCGCCTCGACGAGTTGGTCGCGCGAAACGATCGGCGTCGCATCAGTGACGTCGCGGGCCATTCACACTCTTTCCTGAAGAACAGGGGTGCACTGTAGCTGTGCGACCGGGGCGCAGCAATCGTCTGTCGGGCTCGGATTCGGCCCAGGGTATCGTCGGGCAAGCGACATTCTGGCGCAATGGTGTGGTCAACACGTCCGTCACCCGATTGCACGACCCTTGGTATCAGGGTGCCCGGATGCGTAAAAAACCCGCGGATCAAGGCTCACAAGGTCAACAAGGCCGGCCCGAGCCAGTTTTTCCGGGATTTCTTCGACGCGATCCTGAGTGATGATGACCGACAGGCCGTCGGACTCCCGGCAACGACCGGGTAGGAGCCGGGAGATTTCGGCCGAAACGGACGCGTGAACCGGCCAGTCGGAACGAGCTGGTCACGAAGCGCTTCCCGAACCCGGTGTCCAGTCGCCGAGTGTTGCCTGAACCAGGGTCAGCGCTGCGACGGCTGCCGTATCCGCGCGCAGGATCCGCGGCCCCAGCGGCACGGTCGTGACGAGCGGGAGATCCCGAAGTCGGTCTCTTTCCTCCACCGAGAAACCGCCCTCCGGACCGACCAGAACCGCAAGCGGCGACCGTCGGAGCCCGGTCAGGATTGTCAGCGGATCACCGTCCAAATGGCCCTCGTCACAGAATATGATGCGTCTGCCGGGATCGGTGGCGGGCCACTCTGAGAGCGATTTGTCGAGCGCTGTGATGTCTTCAAGCGCCGGGATGGCGAGCACGCCACACTGCTCGGCTGCCTCGACAATATTCGCCTCCAGGCGTCGGTGATTGATGCGCCCCACCTGGCCATGTTGCGTCCGCACCGGCCTCAGACGTCCCACCCCCATTTCGGTCGCCTTGGCGACCATGTAGTCGAGCCGGGCCTGTTTCAGCGGCGCAAACAGATAATCGAGATCCGGCGCCGGAGGTTGCTCCCTCTGCTTTTCCCCGACGCTCAGTGCATGAGTCCGGCGGCCGTCGAAGCGTAGCGAGGCCCGCCACTCCCCATCTCGACCGTTGAACACCTGGATGGGGTCGCCATCCTTCATCCGCAGCACATTGACCAGGTAGTTGGTCTGCTTGCGGTCGAGCGGAAGCGATACACCGCCGGCGAGGGGGTGATCGACGAACAGACGCTGGGTGCGGAAGTCGTAACGCGCCATATTGGAGCGCCGATATCCCCGGTAGCCGCGGGAAGCAAGGCTCCCCGGCAAAAAAAGGCCCGCCAGTGCGGCGGGCCAAGTTCCCGCAGATCACATCGCGTGTGGCCAATGCGGGTTAAGCAGAGCCCCAGGGGACCGCGACTCTGCTTCGAAGGTTGACTGAATCGCGGTCAGCCGAGGCAGTTCGGGTCCCGGCGCGTCCGTGTCCGTGCGCGTGCAACTCGGGCCAGACGGCGTTCGTCGGCCAGTGCGGCCAGGCGCGCCGACGGATCGTCGGAGAGCGGCGCGGCGAGTGCGGACCGGACGTCCCGCTGGGTCACCCCGATATCCTTGAGCATATGGGCGTCGAGGCTGAGCAGGTTCGTCATGGCGCGGCGGTGACGATAGGCGCGCAAGACCACGGCCATTCGGATGCCGGCTTTGATGACTGAACGAAGCAGCTTCTCGCCGACGGTCGCCGGCTGGTGGATTTCGATGGTCGCCATGACGACGCTCCTGGAGTTGACCGCGCGCAGAGTGTTCGTTGGCAGTGTGAATACCGGTCGACCGACGCGCTCGACACCCGAAACATGCGCGATTCCAATTGATCATTCCAACGAATGTTTCTAATATGGACCATCAATGATGTTGATGTATCGCAGAGACCAATGGCCACCAGTCTCGATCTTGATCAGCTCCGCACGTTCGTAGCGATCGCGGAAACCGGCAGCTTCACCAGGGCCGCCGACAGGGTGTTCAAGACCCAGTCGGCGGTTTCAATGCAGATGCGTCGATTGGAGGAGCGGATCGGCAAACCGATCTTCACGCGCCAGGGACGCGCCTCACGCCTGACGGAAGACGGCGAACGGCTGCTGGGTTATGCCCGGCGCATCATCCGCCTGTCGGACGAGACGCTGGCCGCCTTTGATGAAGCGGAATTGTCCGGGAGTGTCCGGTTCGGGACTCCGGACGACTATGCCGAAAGATTCCTGCCCGAGGTGCTTGCCCGCTTCTCCCGATCAAATCCTCGTGTAGAGGTCTCGGTGGTCTGCGAGCAGTCCATCGACCTGATCAACCAGACGCGAAATGGCGAACTTGACCTGTCGATCGTGACCAATTGCGGCGAGGGGGCGGTCGAGGTCATCCGCCGCGAACCGTTGCTGTGGGTGACGTCAAGCCACCATTCCCCGGAAGAAGAGGACGTTATGCCGATCGCCCTGTTCAAGGGGCCCTGCATCTGGCGCGGAGCGGCAATCGATGCCTTGACGGAATCCGGACGGAAGTTCCGGATCCTGTATCAGAGCGTCAATTCCGCTGCGATTTCGGCTACGGTTTCAGCGGGTTTGGCGGTGACGGCGCTGGCTGAATCGGCGCTGCGCCCGGGCATGCGCGTGCTTGGCGAGGCCGATGGCATGCCCGAACTGCCGATGTGTGAAATTGGCCTGATCCGCTCCTGGAACCGTTCCGGCTCCGCGATCGTCGACGCCCTTGCCGAGCACATTGTCTCGTCCCTCGACAACCTGTCGGTACCGGCTGCCGCAGCGTGAGTTCGCGGGAGCCCTGTGACCGGCGTCACTTTCGCTTCCTCTGGGGGTAACTAGGTGTTGGCTTACCGAAACGCCGTTCCGGCCCGCCTACGTAAAAGAGCGTTTGGCTTCAGAGGCGCTTGAACGGTGGGTGGCTCGGGCATAAGTCCGATGCATCCACGGCGAGGAAAGAGGGAGACGACACAATGGCATTGCGACTTGGCGACACGGCACCTGATTTTGAGGCCGACACCACAGAGGGGAAGATCAGCTTTCACGATTGGCTCGGCGACTCCTGGGGAGTTCTGTTCTCACATCCAAAGGACTACACACCGGTCTGCACCACCGAGCTTGGAGTGGTGGCTAAGCTGAAACCGGATTTCGACCAACGCAACGTGAAGGTCGTCGGTCTCAGCGTAGACCCGGTCGAGAACCATGCGGGTTGGGCAAAGGACATTGAAGAGACCCAGGGCATGGCGCCGAATTTCCCGATGATCGGTGATCCGGAGCTCAAGGTCTCCAAGCTTTACGACATGCTCCCCAACGAAGCTGGCGATTCCTCAGAGGGGCGTACACCGGCCGACAACCAGACCGTCCGCACCGTTTACATTATTGGGCCGGACAAGAAGATCAAACTCATGCTCGCCTACCCGATGACCACCGGGCGGAACTTCGACGAAATCATGCGGACCGTGGTTTCGCTCCAGATGACGGCGAAGCACAAGGTAGCAACGCCGGCCAACTGGAAGGATGGCGATGACGTGATCATCGCCGGCTCGGTGACCAATGAAGCGGCCGAGAAGATCTGGCCCGACGGCTGGCAGTCGCCGAAGCCCTACATCCGCATTGTGCCGCAGCCCAAGGGCTGAGCGCCGCGGCAAGAGCAAGGACTTCAGGGGGCGCCGGTCGGCGCCCCTTTCGGTTTGGGTGTCGAGCGATTGGCGCCGCCTGAACTGAGCCGGCGGTAGATTGCCTCGCGCAGTGGCAACGGCATCAAAGCAAGCGTCCGTACCAGCGCCGCCATCGTTAAGGGGAAGTGGGTCTGGGCACGCCGCTTCCCGGCGGCCGTCACGATTGCGTCCGCCGCCGCCTGAGGGCTGAGCGAAAACGGCCGCCACGGATGATGTCCGTCCTGCATCGGGCTGTCGAGGAAACCGGGGCAGGCGAGCGTCAGCCCGATTCCACGGGCGGACAGTGACGGGCGAAGCGACAGGCACAGTACCCGCAAGGCTGCCTTGGTCGCAGCGTATACCGGTGCCCTGTCGTAGCCGATGACTGCCGACAGCGATGAGACGACGACCAGGTGGCCACGGCCGCGAGCCAGCATTTGGGGCAGGACGGCGTGAAGGGTGTGAAGGACGCCGTTGAGATTTGCGTCCACCAGTGCCGCGGACCGATCCGGACTTTCGATCATGGCGCCTGGGCCGACCTGGCCGCCGATCCCGGCGTTCATGATCGCCAGGTCGATCGGCATCTCCGCATCGCTGGAACGGATCCATTCGTTGAGTGCCGCCTCGTCGCGAACATCAAGTGCAGTCGCGGTGACCGCGATATCGTGTTGTCGGGTAACCCGGGCTGCCTGGTCTGCGAGCTTGTCTTCCTCAAGAGCGCAGAGCGACAGCCGGTGGCACCGTTCGGCCAGGCGGTCGGTCAACGCCGACCCGAGCTGACCGGTCGCCCCGGTGATCAGCACATGAGGGAAAGCAGTCACTCACCCGCCAACTGAAATTGTGGTGCCCCGGTCAGCGCCTCAGGCAAGTCTGCTGCCGCTCTTGCGAATGCGGCCAGGGCATCACGAAACTCATCCTCCATCAGCGTCGGCGGAAAGCCGATCCGAAGGAGATCCTTGCCCTTTGGCACACCCGGGTGAACGGCAGGGCTGACATTGACCCCGTGAACCGCCAGCCGGTGCGTTGCGCGAAAGCACAGGTCGTCGCTGCCCAGCAGAATCGGCACCATCTGGGTGCCTTGGCCGGCCACGGGCCACCCCATCGAGCCGAGTGCCGTCCGCGCTCGCTCGGCAAGCGCCAGCGCTCGGGTGGGCAATTCCGGTTCCGCCACCAGGATTTCGAGTGCCGCCAGAGCCGCCGCAGCCTGTGCCGGCGCAATGGCGTTGCTGAACAGATAAGAGCGTGCATTGAAGCGAAGGTGATCGATCAACGCGGCGCTTCCGGCGACAAAGCCGCCAGTCGACGCAAAGGACTTGCTGAAGACCCCCATGATGACGGGAACCCGGTCGGACACGCTGAGTGCATGGGCCAGACCGCGACCACCGGGGCCGAGCACACCGCAGCCATGGGCGTCGTCGAGAAAGATCCACGCTCCGGCTTCGTCGGTCACCTCGATCATCGCCGTGAGGTCGGCAAGGTCGGCCGCCAGGGAGTAGAGGCTGTCGACGACGACCAGCTTTCTGTCGGCCTCACAGCTTTGCAGCCGACGCTCGAGATCGGCGACATCGTTGTGTCGAAAGCGCATCGCCGTGGCACCGGAAAGGCGGATTCCGTCGATCAGACACGCATGGACCTCGGCATCGTAGAAGACCGCGTCGTTGCGGCCGACGATCGCGGGAATGGCGCCCACATTCGCCAGGTATCCGGTTGGGAAGACAAGCGCATCCTCTTTGCCGAGGAACGCCGCGAGGCTTCGTTCCAGCTCGTGATGAAGCGGGCGCGTGCCGGTGAGCAGCCGGCTTGACGTCGAAGACGTGCCGTATTGCTCGAGTGCGCTCCGCACGGCGGCGTTTATGCGTGGATCCTGGGCGAGGCCGAGATAGTTTGACGAGCCGAGCTGGATCAATTGCCGCCCATTCACCCGAACCTGGTTCAGACCGACCGGGACTTGCTCGATGTAGTAAGGAAAATGGCCGTTCTGCCGCTGCCGGCGGACCCGTTTCATCATGGGATTGTCGATCATGGACTGCGTAAACAGACGATCGGCGTTTTTCCGGCTGGGCGAAAGATTCACAACAGGCTCCTGTAAGCAGAATAATGATGTTACCAGAAGCTTAAGTAGTTAGGGCGCGAAGTATCATAGTAAAGTAGATTTATAGATATTTTTTCCTGCTGAATTTCATTGAAATTAGTTCAACATATGACTGATTTCTATTAAGTCCAGCGAGATCGATTAGGTGATCTCCAGGAATCGATAAGCGCAGCCTTCGAGAGCCAACACGGTCATCGGACCGCCGAATACCGCACCGGTGTCGATATTGATGCGGTTAACACGCGCGTCTGGCTGCGCGACCGGCGTGTGGCCGTGAACCACGACCACGCCATGATCGCGCCGGTCAGACAGAAACGGTTCGCGAATCCAGATGAGGTCGTCTTCTGCCTGCTCTTCCAGTGAAACACCCGGTCGGATCCCGGCATGACAGAAGAAGAAGTCGCCGAAACGCGTGGTCAGCGGGCACGCCTGGAGGAAGCTCCGATCGGCATCCGGCAACTGCTCCGACAGCCTTGTCGACAACCGGTCGAGTTGGCGGGCGGAAGCATTCGGGCTCGCGCCGTTGACACCATAGCTTAGCATGGTTTCGGCGCCGCCATAGGTGAGCCAGGGGCGGCCATTCGTGTGCGGATCGGTGAGGAAATCGAGGAGCCAGGTATCGTGGTTGCCCCGCAGGCATATGGTGCGGGGGTCACTGCGGACCCGGTCGGCGAGGCGTTGGATAACCGCGGCCGACGCCGGGCCCCGGTCGACATAGTCGCCGAGATGAACGATCCGGTGGTCTTTGACTGGGCGCGACGTGAGGTCGTCGGCGATCGCCCTGTGTGCGTCAACCAGCATGGTGTCGCAGCCGTGGACGTCCCCGATCGCGTAGATGCGCATGCCCTCCGGTGTTTCCGCCTCACCCAGTCGCATCGCATGTCCTTCGGTTCATTCCACAAGTCTCGCCACGTCCACAGCCGCGCGGTGCATAGGCCATCAAGCCGGTCGTCAACCGGCACCGACCCGGTTAGGATCGTACCTGACAACCCTGAACGGAGAAACGCGTTATGCCATTACGACGGACATTGACGATTGCCCTGGCTGCCGGGGCCGGCATGGCCCTGCAGCCTGCGACCGGAGCCGAACTCCCTGACCTCGGCGGACGTGTTGTCCAGGCGGTCACCGAAAATGCATATACCCCGCTGAATTTTGCCGATCCGGCGACTGGCGAAGGGATTGGCTGGGAGTACGATGCCTTCAACGAGATCGCCAACCGTCTCAACATGACGGTCGAATGGAACCTGTCGAGCTGGGACACAATGATCCAGGCCGTGCGCGAGGGGCAGTTCGACGTTGGAATGGACGGCATCACCATCAACGATGAACGCAAGACCCAGATCGATTTCTCTGCACCCTACATGACCTCCGAGCAGTTCATGCTGGTGCGTGGCGACGAAGGACGGTTCGCCGACGCCGAATCCTTCGCGGCCGATGAAGATCTCCTGGTCGGTGCTCAGGCCGGCACTACCAACTTCTACACCGCTGTCTACAATGTGCTCGATGGCAAGGAGGACAATCCGCGGATCAAGCTGTTCGAGACCTTCGGTGCCTCCGTACAGGCCCTGAAATCCGGAGACGTGGATCTGGTCCTGATGGATGCCACCTCAGCGGCGGGCTACATGGGTGCATCGCCTGATTCGTTCAAGCTCGTCGGCGGACCGCTGGGTACCGAAACGTTCGGGTTCATCTTCACGCCCGGATCCGACCTGGTCGAACCGGTCAACGCCGCTATCCAGTCGATGGTCGACGATGGCACAATCGACGCACTCAATCAGAAATGGTTTTTCGAGTATCAGGCCGGTCAGTGACCGGCTACGGGGCGCGCCGGTCGGCGCCTGAATGATGTGAAGACCCGTCGTCGTCGGCCGCGCCGAGAGATTCCTTACTGGCTACTGGCGATCATCCTGCTGGGGGTCCTTTTTGCCTGGCTGATCACGGCTGATGGCAATTACGCGATCATCTTCCGCGCGCTGCGCCAGGGTGTGATCGTTACCCTGTGGGTTTCGTTCGTCGCCTTTGTCCTCGCCACAGCTCTTGGACTGGTCGTCGCTCTTGGTCGGCTGTCGAAGCGGCGGTGGCTGCGTGAGGTCGCGACGTTCTACATCGAAATCGTCCGCGGCATTCCGGTTCTGGTGCTGCTGTTCTACATCGCCTTTGTCGGTGCGCCGCAGATCGTCGCCTTATGGAACGCGGTGTTCTCCGGCCTGATCGAGTCGGGCTGGTTTCCGGCCATGAGCGTGCGCGACTTCGACATGACCTGGCGGGCGATCGCTGCGTTGATGATCAGCTACTCGGCATTCATCGCCGAGATATTCCGGGCCGGCATCGAGTCGGTGCCGCGCGGTCAGATCGAAGCCGCCGAGTCGCTGGGCCTGAAGCGTCGCCACGTCATGCGTCTGGTGGTCCTGCCCCAGGCCGTTCGCACGGTCCTGCCGCCGCTGGGCAACGACTTTGTCGCCATGATCAAGGATTCGGCGCTCGTCTCGGCGCTTGGTGTCCAGGACATCACCCAGCTCGGCAAGGTCTATTCGGCGTCGACGTTCCGCTTCTTCGAGACGTATAACGTCGTCGCCTATCTCTACCTGGTGATGACCATAAGCCTGTCGCTGCTGGTGCGCGGGCTGGAGATGCGGCTGAATCGGAGCCAGGCGCGAAAGTGATCGCCGCCATATGGCGTGCATCCTTTGATCTTTCGGCACTGTACCCATCCGTCGTTTGGTCTTCGTCGCGTGTGAGGAAAGCGGGTCAAGCAGTGCTGGACTACATCGTTGGGGGTTCTGGCGTCACCTGAAAACCGCTCATGCTCGCGAGGGCGGGCATCCAGCATTGGGAATCCGGGTCCTCCGCCGTCGCGGATGGAGCGCAGGAGCCCGACACCTCACGCTGGTCGCCTGCTATCCGACGACGACGATATGCAGTCGTTTGGGGCCGTGGGCGCCGAGCAGGAGGGTCTGTTCGATATCAGCCGAGCGCGAGGGGCCGGTCACAAGATTGACTGTGCGCGGCAGGTTGCCCCGGCCGTACTCTTCCTGAAGCATCGCCCAGACACTCTCATAGTCTCCGACGATGTCCTCGGCCCGTACGACGGCGATCTGGGTCTCAGGCAGGAAGTTGAGGGTGGTCGGATTATCGTTGCCGGAGGTCAGCACCAGCGTGCCGGTCTCGGCGACACCAGCCACCGCATGGCTGAGACCGGCCGGATCGCTCCCATCGCTTGGCCCATGGGACTGCTCGACCGGAGTCACTTCCCAGAGAAGGTCGGCGAGAAACGGATCATCGCCAATGCGGATCCTTGCCGGCAGGTTGTGATCGCGCAGGTAGTTAGCGGCGGCACGGGGAATTTCGGCGCGGTCGGTAATCCGGACGACACTTGCCGACACCCGCTTCGCCATTTCCGTGAACAGGGCAATTCGCTCGTTGCCGGAAACCTGACCCCGGGCCGGAATCACACTGCGTGGCGCATTTTCCAGGCGCGCGATGACGATTGCACGGCGCCCGACGTCGCCGCCGTCGGTTCCGAGAGCCCGTCTTACCTTGCCCAGAATGATGTCCCGGTCGCTCATTTTGACGCCTGCTGTTGCCTCCAGCGCTGCTGGAAGGTTTGCCCTTCGGGTGCCGGGAAGTCGCGATATCTGGTCCAGCCGCTGGCGAATGGCAGCGATTTCAATCGACCACGGCCGAAGGCGCGGTTGGCCAGAACGCGCATCGCTACCCGCGTCGCCCACTGATAGAGACGCGGTCGCTTGGCGAAAAAGGCCCAGACGCCGACCCCCGATCGCACCGCCACCGGCGACAGATGGCGCTCGAACTCCTTCTCGCGCCAATGCCGCATCATATTCGGCAGCGGAATCCGCATTGGACAGACAGCCTCGCAACGGCCGCAGAAGGTAGAGGCGTTTGGCAGGTTGCCGGCCTTGTCGATGCCGATGAAGTTGGGATCCAGCACGGCACCAATCGGCCCCGGATAGACCCATCCATATGCATGCCCGCCGACCGACTGATAGACCGGGCAGTGGTTCATGCAGGCGCCGCATCGAATGCACCGCAGCGCGTCCTGGAACTCGGAGCCGAGCATCTCTGAACGACCATTGTCGAGGATGACGACGTGATACTCCTCCGGCCCGTCCGGATCATCCGGTCGCCGCGGACCTGTCGAGAAAGTCGTGTAGACCGAAATGTCCTGTCCGGTTGCCGAGCGCGACAACACCCGCATGATTTCACTGACGTCGTTGAGCGTCGGTGTGATCTTCTCGAGAGAAGCAATGACGATGTGGACCCTGGGCAGGATCTGCGTCAGGTCGCCATTGCCCTCGTTGGTGACGATGACCGAAGTGCCGGTCTCGGCGACCAGGAAATTGGCGCCGGTGATGCCGACATCCGCGGCCAGGAACTGTTCACGCAGGATCGCTCGCGCCTCGAGCAACAGCTCCGTCGGCTCTGAGAGATCGCGATCCTCGGGCAGGGCGGTATGCGATTCGCGGAAGCTCTTCTCCACCTGGTCCTTGGTGAGGTGCACCGCCGGCGCGATGATGTGGCTGGGTGCTTCCTGCCGCAACTGGATGATGTACTCGCCAAGGTCTGTTTCGATCGGCTTGATGCCGTTTTCCTCGAGGTAGTCGTTGAGGCCGATCTCCTCGGCAATCATCGACTTGCCCTTGGTGGCGGTCCTGGCGCCAACCCGTTGACAGATCGAGAGGATGATCTGGCGGGCGCTGTCCGCCGTTTCGGCGAAATGAACCTCGCCGCCGGCGGCGCGCACGCGATCCTCGTAGGCCTCCAGATAAAGATCGAGGTGGGCGAGGGTGTGGTTCTTTATGTCTCGTGCGGCGTCGCGGATGGACTCGAACTCGGGGAGGGCGGCAGCGGCTTTCGCCCGCTTTTCGATAAATCCCACGCGAACATTGCCAAGCGCCTTCTGCAGTTGCTCGTCGGCTAGCGCAACGCGGGCGTTCTGCTTGAATTGAGGTGAAGTGGTTTCCATTGCGCGCAGGTTCAGCGGAGCCACGATCGGTAGACCTGGTCCCGATCCTTCATGTCTTCGTAAAGCCAGACCATTCGGTCGCAGAACCAGACCTTGCCGGTGTAGACCACAACGGTTCCGAGAATTGCCGGCCAGATCAATGTGACGACGGCACCGTAGAGGGCGATAGCGAAACCGACACCACTGATGGCGCTGAGCAGGTATGCTGCGGTGGCGTGGTGCCTCGGTATCGGGATCGCCTTTCGATTGAGCCACACGCGTTCGCCGAAGGTGACCTTCGCCGCCCAATTATTCGTTGTGGCGGGCGGAGAAAAGACACGCGGATTGAGCCAAAGCCACACCGTGACGATGGCAATCAATGCGGCCGCCCAGCCCCAGCCAATCCAGACATGGCTCCAGATGGCGACAAGGAGCAAGGGAAAGCTTGCCAGCCGGGTCCAGACGCTCCAGCCGCTCGCATGTCTTGCCCAGACTTCGTCGGACATTCTGAAAAGACTGGCTATCTGCCCGGCAAAGCCAGCGCCGTGCGACGTCATGTTTCCGGCACCTCGCCGATTGGCGGGATGTCGGTCATCCCGGAGAGGACCTCCGCCACATGGCGCACCGATATTGTTTTGCCCTCCCGCTGCAGTTTGCCGGCCATGTTCATCAGGCAGCCGAGGTCGCCCGCAAGCAAGGTGTTTGCACCGGTGGCGACGATTTCGTCGGCTTTGCGCCCAACCATGGCGTTGGAAATATCCGGATACTTGACACAAAAGGTGCCGCCGAAGCCGCAGCACACATTGGCGTCGCGCAATTCGACCAGGTTCAGCCCGTCGACCGACTCCAGCAGTTGGCGCGGCTGGCCGTGGACCCCCAGTTCGCGCAAGCCGGCACAGGAGTCGTGATAGGTCACGGTTTCCGGGAAGCTGGCGTCAACCTGGGTCACCCCGCGCACGTCGGTGAGGAAACTGACCAGTTCATGGACCTTGCCGGAAAACGCCTCGGCGCGTTCGCGCCACTGCGGATCGTCGGCGAACAGGCTCGGATAGTGGTGCTTGAGCATTCCGCCGCAGGACCCGGACGGTGCCACCACGTAGTCAAAGGATTCGAAGGCAGCGATGACCTGGCGGGCGATCGCCTTGGTGTCCTTGCGGTCGCCCGAATTGAACGCCGGTTGGCCGCAGCAGGTTTGTGCCTTGGGTACCACAACGTTGCAGCCGGCTGCCTCAAGCAGACGGATGGCAGCGAAACCGACGCTGGGTCGGAACAGGTCGACCAGACAGGTGACGAACAGGGCCACTTGTGGTCGTTGATCGGTATCGTCCGTCATATCCCTCGCCGGTCCACATTGCGAGCGTGCCGCCCGTGGATAGCAGAGGCGCTGCCGCTGGAGTCCTTTTTTCTCGCGCCAATGGTAACCCGCTGGCGCCATGCTGTCATTTGGCTATCATGCCGCAACCGAACGAAAGAGCTTCGCCCATGACCGCCATTCCCATGCCTCCTGTCGATCAGGCAGTCGTCGGCCG
>JAAEOR010000088.1 GCA_024222895.1 Hyphomicrobiales bacterium
CAGCGCGCCGTCGTCTGCCACGCGATAGGAAACCAGGCGATCTATCCCCAAATCGGCGACGATGGCGATGCCGCCGTCGATGATCTCGTTGATGCTGTGGGCGTGACTGCGTTCCTGTCGTTCCGCGTTTGGCCCGGTTCCGACATGGGCGACGCTCGAGAGCGGCTGAGACAGTCCGCCATCATCACGAACCCCATAGACGACGATGGATTGATCCGGACCGCCCGACCCCATCCCGTAGTTTGCGACCATCAGTTTCGACCCGTCACGGGAAAGGCAATTATGCGCCGCGATGCTGCCGAGGGTCAGCTGGGCATTGACGTAGTGGAAGGACTTCTCCCGATGGTCATAGCGATAGGCGCCGACCATACCCTCGTGCCAGCCGAAAACCTCGGAGCAGGCATAGAGATGCGTGCCGGCAGGATTTACCGTCAGGAATGTCGGGTTATCGATGGTCCCGGTCTCCGCCTGCTCTACGCAAGCAAAGGTTGTCTCGTCAAAGGCATAAGCGGAGAGCCCGACACCGCGAGCACCCTGAAAATACGGTGCCTCGCGATTAAGACTCCCAACGAAAACAAGGCACTTCATCGCCGTAACTGCTCCCCATAGATACCGACAGGTCCCCTGTCGCATATTCGAATAGGATTTTCACTAGTAAGAGTCGGTCCTGGCTGTTTGTCAAATGCGGGCGCCGGCGCAGATTCACGATCAGAAACCCAATCGCATGACAGGCTTGCCACCGCCATGCATATATGAAAACATCATTTACAAGAAAATGAGTAGAGCCGTTCTTCCGGCCGACCGATTTTCTTCGACAAGGCGGAGAGGGAGATGACCAACACCAGCGCCGGACCACCGCTCGCCGGTTTGGTGGTCGTCGACCTGAGCCAATTCCTGTCCGGACCCTATTGCTCGCTGCGGCTGTCAGACCTTGGCGCCCGGGTCATCAAGATCGAACGGCCGGATGGCGGCGACCTGTGCCGCAGCCTCTACCTGAGCGACACGGAAATCGGCGGCGACTCCACCATCTTCCACGCCATCAACCGCGGCAAGGAGAGCCTGGCGATCAACCTGAAGGACCCGGACGAAATGTCCGTGCTGCGCCGGCTGCTCGAAAACGCCGATGTTCTCATCCAGAATTTTCGCCCCGGCGTCGCGACGCGCCTTGGAATCGATTATGAGGCCGCGCGCCAGATCAACAAACGCCTTGTCTACGCATCGATCAGCGGCTTCGGCCAAACGGGACCGTGGGTCAAGCGACCCGGTCAGGATCTGCTCGCTCAAGCGCGCTCGGGCGTCATGTGGTTGAATGGCGACGAAAGCCACGGACCGGTGCCGTTCGGCCTCGCCATTGCTGACATGTTCGCCGGTGCGGCTGCAGCGCAAGGGATCCTCGCCGCCCTGGTACGGCGAGGGATCACCGGCGAAGGCGGGCACGTGGAAACCAGCCTTCTGGAAGCCCTGGTCGATTTTCAGTTCGAAGTGCTGACGACGTTCCTGAATGACGGCCGTCGGCTACCATCGCGCTCGAACTTTCGCAGCGCCCACGCCTATCTTTCGGCGCCTTACGGGGTTTACCCCGCGGCCGACGGCTTCCTGGCGATTGCCATGACGCCGATCCCCAAGCTGGCCGACCTGCTCGAACTGGAGGAGTTGGACGCCTATCGTGACGATCCGAAGACGTGGTTCGCTGAACGCGACGCGATCAAGGCAATCATTGCTCGGCGAATCGCCGAGCGCCGTATCGATGAATGGCTGGCCATTCTCGAGCCGGCCGACATCTGGTGCGCCAAGGTGATGAACTGGAATGACCTGCTTGAAAGCGAAGGCTTTCAGGTGCTCGACATGTTGCAGACCGTCGAACGGGAAGACGACGTCTCGATCCTGACGACGCGCTCGCCGATTCGCGTCGATGGCAAGCGCAACCAGGTCACCGGAGCGGCACCGAGGATCGGCGAACACAGCGCCGCGATTCGTGCGGAGTTCGGCCTGTGACCGCCGCGGCGCTGAAGGGCATTACCTGGAGTCACCCGCGTGGCTACGACCCGATGGTTGCCTGCTCGGCGCTGTGGAAGGAGAAAACCGGCACCGGGATCGCCTGGGATCAGCGCTCGCTACAGGACTTCGAATCCTTTCCGGTCGAACAACTGGCCCGCGCGTATGACCTGATCGTCATCGACCATCCCCATGTGGGGCAAATCGTCAACGAATCATGCCTGGCGCCGCTTGACCCGCCAGGACGCGAAACAGAGGCTGCAACGCTGGCCGCCGCCAGCGTCGGCCCGTCC
>JAAEOR010000089.1 GCA_024222895.1 Hyphomicrobiales bacterium
CCCATCCGTCGATCTCCACCGCGAGCCGGGCCGCAGCGCAATAGAAGTCGATGACGTAGGGGCCAACCGGATGCTACCGACGGAACACTGGCCGTCCAGGATGACGGGCCCGCAGCCGCATCCATAGCCGCACTTCAGGCGGTGTCATTGTCCGCCACAGCCGCCGGGCATTCTTGATTGCTCGTGATGGTACTCTCACGGCGCCGGATGCCCCCTCCGTCATGCACTCGAACTCGGCTGTTGCCGAGTTCGTTACTCATAGTGCCAAAGTCGGGTAAACCCGACTTTGGCGCATGCCACCTCCCCCACAAAAAAAGTGGGGGAGGATGGGCGTATCTTTCCACGCTTCAGCGCGACGATCCAACGGCACTCGACGCCTGTTTTTCGGCTGGCTTGATCGGGGGATGCCCCAACCAGGCACGGCCATCAGATAACGCAGAACATGCTTCTACCTAAAGGCGGAACGCTCAAGCACCCGTTCGGCGCCCCGAGCCGGGTTTTGTTCTGCGAGAAAGTGATGGCCGATCTCGACGAAGCGACCAACAAACGAATGCCACGGAGTTTCCAGCATCGGATGCCTCCCTGTTTTCCACGCCCACCGCAATACCACTGCTCGGTGTCACCGGGTGTCCGGAGTTACCCAACCGAGTGGCTGGGGGGAACCGGCCGCGCAGCGGCGCAGCCGGCTCGTTCGCTTCAACTGGCGTAGGTGATGAAGGCGAGATTGGCGCCAAAGGGGTCCTTGATCGTCGCCATGCGACCGACACCGGGCATGTCCATCGGTTCGGACACGGAACTGGCACCGGCTTTCAGGGCATCGCGAAACCGGGCGTCCACATCGTCGACGGTGATGTAGAGCAGCCAGTGCCCGTCTGTGGCCGGTCGCGGTGAAAAACCACCAACGGCCTTCTCACCAACCATGATGCCCGGGTAGGCCGACCCGTCCTTCATCGGCATGTCGACGACGTTCCAGCCGAGAACGTTTTCGTAGAACTTGCGCGCCGCCGCGGGATCCGATGCGTTGTGTCCGATCCAGCTCGGGGCGCCGTGGGTTGCCACGGGGTCGTTGCTCATTGTCATTCTCCCTCAGGGCGCCGCACCATTGTGGCGCCATCAACACAAGGACGAACGACAAAGCTCGGATCCGACAGGTCAGGCGATTTTCTTTTGAAGCACCGTCAGACGATTGGAAAGATAGGCTTTTTCGGCCGCCGTCGGCGCCATTTCAATCGCTCGAGAGAAAGCGGCGGCGGCGGCAGCATGATCGCCGTAGTCTTCCAGGAAGGCGCCACGGGTAGAGTGGATGGGCTGGTATTGCTTCAGGGCTTCTTCCAATGGCGCAATCATTTCCAGCGCGGCCTCTGGCCCAGCGACCTTGGACACCGCAACGGCCCGGTTCAGGGTCACCACGGGGCTTGGTCGGGTTATTTCGAGCGCCTGATAGAGCCGGTCGATCTCCGCCCAATCCGTCGCCGCGGCCGTTTCGGCGGCGCTGTGTACGGCGGCAATCGTCGCCTGGATCTGAAGCGCGCCCGGGCGCCCCTTGCGAAGCGCCTTCTCCACCAGCACCAGCCCCTCGGAAATCAGGTCGCGATCCCAAAGACGACGATCCTGTTGGTCGAAGGCAATCAACCCGCCCTCGTCGTCGAGGCGCGCCCGGTGACGGGAATGCTGCAACAGGCAGAGCGCCAGCAGCCCCGCGACTTCACCCTGCCCGGGAAACAGATCGAGCAGAAGACGCGACAGCCTGATTGCTTCCTCGCAGAGCGCCAGGCGAATGTGTTCGTTGCCGCCGCCGGCCGAATACCCTTCGTTGAAGAGGAGATAGACCATGGTGCTAACAGCGCTGAGGCGCGCCGCCCGCTCCGCCGGAGTCGGCAGGTCCAGGTGTGTCGCGACTGCACCGGCGCGTTTTTTCGCGCGCGTGATCCGCTGTTCCATGGCCCCCGGGGAGACCACGAAAGCCCGCGCGATCTCCGCCACCGAGAATCCGACCACGACTTTGAGCGCGAGGGCCAGCTGGTCGGCGCTGGACAACTCCGGCTGGCAGCACATGAACATCAGCCGCAGCACGTCGTCCTTGTATTCGGCTTGGTCAATGGCGGCTGCGATCTCAGCTTCGCGATCGTCGTCGAAAGTCATCGTCTCAAGAACCTGATCGACGCCGACCGGCGCCATGTGTTTGCGCCGACGCATCTGGTCGAGACCGGCATTGCGCCCCACCCGGATCAGCCAGGCGAGCGGATCGCGGGGCCTCCCCTCCACTCCCCATTTCTCGACCGCGCGCACACAAGCTTCCTGGAACATATCCTCCGCCAAATCGATATCGCGAAACGTGCGGACCAGCACCGCGACGGCACGTGGTCGACTCGCGGCGATAACCGCCTGATTGAGGACGCGGCCTTCCATCTGCCTGGCTTCAGAACCCGCCGGCCCAACCCACCGGTCGAACTTCGTAATGCGAGATCGATTGCGGCAGGGCGCGCGCCGCCGCGACCGCGCCCTCCATGGATTCACACTCAACGAGATAGAAGCCGAGCAAATGCTCTTTCGTCTCGGCGAAGGGACCGTCGAGCACAGCGATGTTGTCTCCCTGCGCCTCCAGCTTCATCGCCGTCGATGGCCCCATCAACCGCACCGCACCGCGATAGGTCCCATCCGCCATCAGTTTGTCCTGAAGGTCCTTGTGGGCCTTCATATGCGCGTCCTGTTCGGACGCCGGCAGCCGGTCGTACAGTCCGGATTCGCCGTAGATCAAGATCGTATAGAGCATCGATACCTCCGCACACGTCCACACTAACAGACGAAC
Source organism: Hyphomicrobiales bacterium (assembly GCA_024222895.1). Classification (GTDB taxonomy): domain Bacteria; phylum Pseudomonadota; class Alphaproteobacteria; order Rhizobiales; family Kaistiaceae; genus Bauldia. The sequence goes on from JAAEOR010000089.1 coordinate 2,810, forward strand.
GAGAGGCCAACGATCCGACACCCGCACCAGCTTTTATTCTGAGATATGCGGTGCCTTTTTGATACCTTCGCGCCGTCACAGCCAGCGCTCGGCCAACCGCAGGCTCTGGTCGTCTGGGTCGGAGCGCAGGGAAAATCCCAGCGAATCCATCAGCTTGAGCATCGTGTGGTTCTCGGCAAGTATCTCGCCTTCGATCGAGCGGAGCCCGCGGCCACGCGCCGCTTCCATCAGGCCCTTCATCAGTCTCGAACCGATCCCCTGCTTACGCCTGTCGTCATCGACGACAATCGCAAACTCGCAGGATCTCCCGTCGGGCTTGATGGTGTAGCGGGCGACCCCGACCTGTCTGTCCTTTCCCCCCTCTCGAACAACCGCAATCAATGCCATTTCCCGGCTGTAGTCGATCTGGGTGAACCGGACGAGCATCTCAGGCGTCAACTCCTCGATCGATTGCATGAAACGATAGTACTTCGCTTCCGGCGACAGGCCGCGGACAAAGGCCTGTTCAAGTTCGGCATCTTCCGGACGGATCGGACGGATGATCAGTTCCGTCCCGTCGGGCAGTTGCGTCTTCTGAACCAACTTCGACGGATAGGGGTGAATGCCCATATGGGCGTAGGGTTCAGGCGTTGTCGGAGGTCGGCGAACCTCGATCCGCACGTCGACCGCGATAGCGCCGTCGCTGTCGACAAACAGCGGATTGATGTCGAGCTCCTGAATATGCGGGATTTCGCAAACCATATCCGAAATCCGCAGGAGCACATCCTCGATCGCCTGGCGGTTGACGGGCTTCTGATTACGGAAACCGTCCAGTGCCTGCGAAATGCGCGTTCGGTTGATCAACCGCGCCGCCAGCACCCGATTGAGCGGCGGCAGCGCGACAGCGTTGTCGCGGAGCAACTCGGTCATGGTGCCTCCGGCACCGAATGACACGACCGGCCCGAATACGGGGTCATTCTTGACACCAACCAGCAGCGATCGGGGATCGCTCGACTTCGCCATTGGCTCAATCGTCACACCACGCAGCGTCGCGTCGGGACGCGCGGTTGCGACTTCAGCCATCATCGCGTCATAGGCCGGACGGATGTCGGCAGCGCCCATGATATTGATGTGGACCCCACCCACATCGGATTTGTGCGAGATATCGGGCGAAGAGATCTTCATCGCGACGGGAAAGCCGAATGTCTCGGCGACGACCAGGGCTTCGGCTGCCGTTTCGGCTTCGCGAGTCGGATTGCAGCGGATATCGAAAGCGCTGAGAATTGCTTTCGATTCCGTGTCGGACAGCATCGTTCGCCCCTGCGACAACACGGCTTCGATGACCAGTCGCGCGCCCTCGACATCCGGCATCTTGCGATCGTCCGAGATCGGACCGGGCGTTTGCAGCAGAAGTTCCTGATTGCGCCTGAAATCGGCGAGATAGGAAAACGCCTCGACTGCTCGCTCCGGTGTCGTGAAATCGGGAATCCCCTTGCGCGAGATCATTTCTCGCGCCCGCGCCACCCGCACCTCACCCATGAAGCAGGCCAGTATCGGTTTGGTCCTGTGGGTTTCGGCGGCGGCGGTCAGCGATAGCGCCACCGATTCCGGGTCGGTCATCGCCTGCGGTGTCAGCATCGCCAAAACGCCATCCACTGTCTTGTCGGTCAGACACGCTTGCACGGCTGCACCATAGACGTCGGGACCCGCATCACCGAGGACATCGATGGGGTTACCATGCGACCAGTAGGGCGGCAGCAGCCCGTCGAGCTTGGCAATCGTCTGCGGCTCAAGCGATGCGAAGGCGACCCCGAGATCACCGGCGCGGTCAGCGGCGAGCACCCCTGCCCCGCCACCATTGGTGACAATAGCCAACCGGTTGCCTCTGGCGCGCCGGCGTTGGGAGAGAATTTCGGCAGCGGCAAAAAGCTGCCCGAAGGTCATGGCGCGCACCACACCCGCCCGCTCCAATGCCGCATCGAACACGTCATCGGCCCCGATCATCGCCCCGGTGTGGGTACTCGCCGCCTTGGAGCCAGCATCATGGCGGCCGGCCTTCAGCACGATGACCGGCTTGGAACGGGCCGCGATCCGCAGGCCGCTCATGAAGGCGCGGGCATCGTTGATCCCCTCGACATAGAGCAGGATCGCATCGGATTTGGCGTCGCCGGCGAGGTAATCAAGAATATCGCCGAAACCGGTGTCGACGGCATTGCCCAATGACACGATGGTCGAGAAGCCGAGATGGTGCGGCGTCGCCCAATCGACGATGGCGGTGCACAACGCACCGGACTGGGACACCAAGGCCAGCGGCCCGGGCGGCGCGCTGGTGTCGAGGAAGGTGGCATTCAGCCCAATCCCCGGGCGCATGATCCCCAGGCAGTTCGGCCCAACCAAGGGAAGCTCGGCCCGGCGCGCAGCATCGAGCAGGCGTTTCTCGACGGCTTTGCCGGCGGCGCCGATCTCACCGAAACCGGCAGATAATACGAGCGCCGCACCCACACGTCTGGCGCCGCACTGATTGATGATCTCGGGAACAACCTTCGCCGGCGTTGCGATCACAGCAAGGTCAATTGCCCCTTCAACGTCGGCAACCGACGGATAGCATTTGCGCCCACCGACCTCTTCGTATTTGGGATTGACCGGGATGACCTGGCCATCAAAGTCGCCGCCGGACAGATTTCGGAACACGCGACCGCCGACGCTCTTGGCGTTTTCGCTGGCGCCAAGGACAGCGATGCTTCGCGGATTGAAAAGTGTTTCCAGCCGGTGCGATCCCATGCGATTCTCCCGGGTGCAATCTGACGTTCACCACCGGTCTTAGCGCATCGCGATCAACGTTGTTTGATACAGGTCGGATTTCGACGTGAGTTATGAGTCAGTTGCACCGGCTTGGGTTTCGGCTGGGAGGAGCCCGACCCCCCTGGCGGTCCGATTCCGACATTTGCTACTCCTGCAGAACCCGCTTGCTCTAGCAATTGCCGGAATCCTCGGGACCACCAGCACATAACGGTTCCCGTTGAAGCTTCTGAATTCGACATTTGAGCATGAGCTTGACCGCAGGCGGGACTCAAGAGCCGAATTCGCTCCGCCAGGGCGCCTCCCTGGCTGCGGCTACATTCCGATCGGAACCTTCAGGACCTGGCCCGGGAAGATCAGATCCGGGTCGCTGATGATCAGCGGATTGGCGCGTAAGATGTTGGTAAAGTCGCTGGCATTGCCGTAGTTCGCCGCTGCGATGGCTGACAGGGTGTCGCCCCGCTGGACCACGTGTTCGCGATAACCGATGTAGTCGGGGACAATCCGCGGTCCGAAGATCACCGGAACGGTGACCTTGTTGATCTCCGAACCATCGCGGGCGCTCTCCTCGTAAACCTCAACGAAGATGCGGTCGAGTTGGAACGCGGCGCCGGCCACGTCGACAGCCAACTGATATTGTCCGTGCTCCCCGGTGCCGCCACCGACGTTGAAAAAGCCGGTCCTCTCATCGTGGCCGTCATGAATGCGGTATTGCAGCGTAGCCTCGAAACCCTGGCCAAGTCCTCCGACCAGGACCGGGTTGCCGACGAGATCGAACGGTGCCGGTTGCTGAATGGTGTTTGTCATGTCGCCTCCTCAGTGCCCGGGGCATCGCCCGGAATACGCCCACCAGTACCCCTTCATCGTCGTTAGCGGCTCAAAACGGTGCTTCTGGGG
>JAAEOR010000090.1 GCA_024222895.1 Hyphomicrobiales bacterium
ATGGAGCAAACAGCGTGTGCCGAAAGAACGATCGCATCTGCTGTCTCTTTGACGCTCTCGACGGCGAATTCTGCCGGGATCAATGATGAAATCTTAAATCTCGTTCGCATGGTGCTGATTCTCCGTTGGAAACAGCGCCACGCCATCATCAAACATCATCAAAAGTGAGTCTGAGCCAATATTAACCGCCCTTGGTATTATCCGGGCGGGTAGCGGTGGGCCTCGCCGCGAAAGTCGGTCACGGTCATGGCCTCGCCATTCGGTCCGGTGAAACAGGGGCCGACCGGTGTTTTGCCTTGGCCGCCCGGAATGTCGAGAACATAGGTGGGCTGGCACAGCCCGGAGACATGGCCGCGGAGCGCCCGCATCAGATCCTGACCCTCGGCGATCGACGTGCGGAATTGTCGGGTTCCGGGAGCCAGATCGCCATGGTGAAGATAATAGGGCTTCACCCGGTTCTCAACGAATGCCCGCATGAGGGCGGCCAGCGTGTCCGGGTCGTCATTGATGCCGGCAAGCAGGACCGACTGGCTGACCAGCGGAAGCCCGGCGTCCGCCAGCCGGCCGATTGCGGCGCGTGCTTCGCGGGTGAATTCGCGGGGATGGTTGGCGTGGATGGCGACCCAGGATGTGAGTCCGTCACTCTGCAGGGCAGCGATCAGGGCATCGGTCACCCGCTCGGGCGCCACGATCGGTACCCTGGTGTGATAGCGCACGATCCTGACGTGATCGATTGCGGCAAGCTCCTGAATCAATGTGGCTATCCGGCGGGGCGAGGCGACCAGTGGATCGCCGCCGGAAAGAATGACTTCCCAGATTTCAGGATGAGCACGAATGTAGCCGACAGCGGCGGCGACGTCGTCCGGGTTGGGATTCGGTGTCTGCGGCCCGACCATCTCGCGGCGAAAGCAGAAACGACAATACACCGCGCAAACATTGATGAATTTCAGCAGGACCCGGTCCGGGTAGCGGTGAATGAGCCCGGGCGAGACCTGGTGAGCACCGTCGCCGATCGGATCGGGGCGCTCCTCGGTCAAGACGGCGAGCTCGGCCGGATCGGGCACAAACTGGCGGCCGATCGGATCACGGCGGTCTCGCGGATCGACGAGTTCCGCCATCTCCGGTGTGATCGCAATCGCGTAGCGCGCCGCGACCGCGTCCAGCGCCGGCAGGTTCTCGACGGCAACAAGCCCTGACTCAACCAGGTCGGTCGGATTGCGAAGGGTCCTCGTTGGAAAAGCAACGGTTTTGGCCGCTTGGGTCATCCGTCCTCCAATCCGGTATCGACCGGGTTCCATTGCACATTGTCGATATGGGGTGCGCCGGCGGCGAGCATCACAAGTCTGTCGAGTCCGAGAGCCACACCGGAGGCTGGCGGCATCTTAGCAAGCGCGGCGAGAAAATCAGCATCGATCGGGTAGGTCTCTCCGTAGACCCGTTGTTTTTCATGCATTTCGGCCTCGAATCGGCGTCTTTGTTCGTCGGCATCGGTCAGTTCGCCAAAGCCGTTGGCGAGCTCGACCCCGCAGGCATAGAGCTCGAAACGCTCGGCAAGATGCGGCTGAGACGGTTTGCAACGGGCGAGCGCCGCCTCGCTCACCGGGTAATCGCACAGGATGGCGATCCGGCCCAGGCCGAGATTGGGTTCGACCGCGGCAACCAGCACCCGGCTGAAGATATCCGACCAGGAATCATCCGCCGCGACCCTGTGGCCCTGCGCCCGCGCGGCCTCGGCCAGCCGGTCGCGATCGCCACCGATGGCGGCAAGATCGATCCCGGCAAATTGCCGGAATGCGGCCGCGACCGTGATCCGTTGCACTGGCGCGATCGGATCGGCGGACCGGTCGCGCCAGCTGAGAGACGGGGCCTCGATGGCCCGGGCGGCGGCAGTGACGATCGCGCTGCAATCGGCCATCACTGTCTCGTAAGCCGCACCGGTGCGATACCATTCGACCATGGTGAACTCCGGCGCATGCAACGGCCCCTGTTCGCGATTGCGGTAGACGCGGGCAAAGGCAACGATCTTGTCTTCGCCTGCAGCGAGCAGTTTCTTGCAGGCAAACTCGGGCGAGGTGTGCAGATAGCGCTGGCGCCGGCGCCCGTCGGGTCCGATCATTTCTGTACCAAAGGCGTGAAGGTGCGCTTCATTGCCGGGCGAGACCTGCAATGCGGACGGCTCGACCTCCGTAAACCCTTCGGCCGTGAACCATGCTCGCAGGGCCGCGGTGATGCGGTTGCGGGCAAGCAGAAACGGGCGGCGGTCATGATGGCGGTCTGGGGACCAATAGGGTGACGGGTCGTTCATGTTTGTGCCTTGCTGCCCGCGGCGTCGCCACAGTCCCATGCGGCGTCATGGCCGGCCACACCGACGGCCGTCGTTCTGGCGGACCGGTACCCGCGTTGGGTTATACTCGGCGACGGCCAACAAAGCCGAGAAAGGATAAGATGAGTGATGGCGGGTCGCTTGGCTTCAATGATGATGGCGGCTTGGCTCACCGTAGTGCCGGTGTCTGCGACGGCTGGCGATGGTGATGAAGGATACGTCCTGTATGCGCCACTGGCGTCAACAAGCACGTACCTGGTCGACGGTCAGAACCACGCAGCGGCCAAATGGAATAGCACATACAAGGCAGGTCAATCGGCATACTTGCTCGATGATGGAAGCCTGCTCCGCGCCGGCATGATGCAGGACCAGGGCAACTTCTTCGCCAGGACGCTGGCAGCGCTGCCGGACCAGGCTCTCGGTTTCAACGTTGGTGGCGTGGTCGAACGGATATCGCCGGACGGCCAGGTAGCCTGGCGGTTCCGTTTCTTCGACGACACTGTGATGCCCCATCACGACGTCGAAATCCTACCCAACGACAATATTCTGATGATCGCTTGGGAGTACAAATCGCGCAAAGAAGCAATCGCCTCCGGCCGCGATCCGACGACGGTGACCGACAACGGCCTTTGGGTAGATGCCGTCTTCGAAATCCAGCCAGCCGGTGCCGAAGGTGGAAGGATCGTCTGGGAGTGGCATGCCTGGGACCACCTGATCCAGAACTATGACATAAGCAAAGACAACTACGGCGTCCTCTCGGAAAATCCCACCAAGCTCGACATCAACAACAGCCGTTACATCCTGCTGCCCGCCGATCTGATGCACACCAATTCCGTTCGGTACAACGAAGAACTCGATCAGATTCTGCTGTCCAGCTACAACTACAGCGAACTTTGGATCATCGACCATTCGACGACATCGGAAGAATCAGCAAGTGAAACCGGCGGCCGCCATGGCAAAGGCGGCGGCTTTCTCTATCGGTGGGGGAATCCCGCGGCTTATGGGTACTCCGACACCGGCGCGTATCGGCTCGGCGGATTGCACGACCCCAACTGGGCCGGGAGCAATCGTCAAATCATCCTCTTCGACAATAATGCTCCTAACGGTGACAGCCGTGTCGTCGAGATCATGACGCCGCTCAGGGCTGACGGCAGCTATGGCCTGCTCAGGGAAGGTTTTTTCGGGCCTTTGTCCCCTGACTTCGAAATCGATCTCGGCTTCACGGAGGTGGTGGTAGGTGCCGCACAACGATTGTGGTGGGGGGCGGCGTTCTCGTGCCAGTGTATGGATGGACGGGCCGTCTTTATCCGTCCGGATGGAACGATCGAAGGCGAGCGTGGCATGGCGGAGGGGAGACAAAAGGCGCACCCCGCAGCGTTTCGTCTGGTTTTCTACCAGGGCGATCATCCCGGCGTGAAGGCCGTGCTCGCGGCCCGATAGAAAGAGGGCGCGACCGGTTGCCAGCGCCGGCTTGGTCATCGGACGAGTTTGCTGTAGACGCTCGCGTTGACAGTCACCGCGCGTTCGCCGCTGCCGGGTAATGTTCGCTTCCGGACCCCGTGCGCAGCCACGCGTCGCAACCAGAGGACCGATATCTTGAAAGTCATCGCCAGCCAGATCCGCAAGGGCAATGTGGTCGAAGTCGACAACCAGCTCTATGTCGTGCTGACCGCCGACAGTTTTCACCCCGGCAAGGGCACGCCGACCACACAGATCGACATGCGGCGGATCTCGGATGGAACCAAGGTCTCCCAACGCTACAAGACCACGGAGCAGGTCGAACGTGCCTTTATCGAGCAGCAGGACTTCCAGTATCTGTTCGAGGATTCCGACGGCTTCACCTTCATGAACTCCGAGACCTACGACCAGGTGATGGTGCCGAAGGCGACAGTGGGTGATCAGGCGCCCTACCTCCAGGAAAACATGACGGTGAGGCTCAGCCTTTATGAAGGCAACCCGGTGTCGATCGAGCTGCCCCAGCGGGTGACCCTGGAAGTGGTCGAGACCGAGCCGGCGATGAAGGGACAGACGGCGACATCGTCGTTCAAGCCGGCGGTGCTCTCCAATGGGGTGAAGACAGGTGTGCCGCCACACATCGCGCCCGGGACCCGGGTTGTCGTCATGACCGCCGACGGGTCCTATGTGGAGCGGGCCAAGGACTAGGACCGGCGGCTCTGGCCGGATAGAGCCCACCCCACTGCGGCCCGAGCCGCCACGGTTGTCGTTTGGATGTGGCGCAAACGGGGATGATGATGGCGCAATCCACCAAATTCTGGGACCGGATCGCCGCCGGCTATGCCAGGCGGCCGGTGCCCGACGAGGCGGTCTATCAGAAAAAGCTGGAGATCACCCGGTCGTATTTTAGACCGGACATGGAGGTGCTGGAGTTCGGCTGCGGCACCGGGTCCACGGCGATCGCCCAGGCGCCTTATGTCAAGCACATCCGGGCCACCGACATCTCGGCTGCGATGCTCGCCATCGCCAGGGAGAAGGCGGAGGCCGCCGGAGTCGCCAATGTGACATTCGAGCAGGCGGACATCGACGCTCTCGATGTGCCGGACGGCACCTATGACGCGGTCATGGGACACAGCATCCTGCATCTGCTGGCGGATAAGGAAGCGGCCATCGCCCGGGTGTACCGGATGCTCAGGCCCGGCGGCGTGTTCGTTTCCAGCACCACCTGCCTTGGCGATACCATGTGGTATTTCAAGCTGGTCGCGCCGGTCGGCAAGGCAATCGGCCTCATGCCGCTGGTCAAGGTCTTCACGGTGCAGAACCTCGTCGAGAGCCTGACCGCGGCCGGCTTCGTCATCGACCATCAATGGCAGCCCGGCAAGGGCAAGGCGGTGTTTATCGTCGCGAAGAAACCCGGCTAAGCTTCGGCCACACCCATCCTTACGATCGCCGCGGCGCGTGTTATCCTCATTCGCACCAATGGATCTGCGGCTCCGGCCGCTGGAAGGGAGTCACCATGCGAAGACTGGCGGTAGCACTATGGGTGATGGCCGGGGTGTTTGTTCTCGTGGATTCGGCGCGCGCGGATGACGCTGACACCATCGCGGCAATCAACGCATCCTCAAACGCTCTCGATGACGCCTTCGCGGCGCGGGACACGGCAACGATCCGCTCTCTGATGACAGCCGACCATGTTTCGGCCACGCCCTACTACGATGGCCTGCAGTCGGTTGACGACCAGATCGCGTCGCTGCCGGAACTCGACTATGGAGCGACGATCGTCGGTACCCCGTCGGTGGTGCTGCTGGCGCCCGATGTTGCCTTGCGTACCTTCATTGCCGACATGAGCGGCAGTTTTCGGGGCAAACCGCTACCTGAGCGCGCTTTCATCAATGAGACTCTTGTCAAGCGCGACGGCAAATGGATCGAGCGCTTGTTTCAGATTACGGCGATGAGCCCTTAGTCCGGACCAGCCGGCCGCCGGAAATCAAATCGATCGCGATTTCGGCGTTTTGGCTTCGACGGATCAGGTGAGGACGGCCGACAAGACGGCATAGGAGTCCTCAATGTCGCCGGCAATTGCTTCGCGTGCCGCAACGGGGTCGTTGGCGGCCAGCGCTTCGATCATGGTACGGTGGTGACGGTTGGAGGAGACGTAGTTGCCGGATTCACGCAAGAGGTTGAAGTAGGGGCTTATCTGCAGCCACAGGATCTCGATCAGGCTGTTGAGGGTCGGCGACCGGGCTGATCGATAGATGGCGAAATGAAAGGCCCGGTTACCGCGCAGATAGGCCTTGGTGTCGTCCGTCGCCGTACCCTGCTCCATCCGGTCGAGTTGCTGGCGCAGCGAAGCTACAAGAGCATCCCGGGCGTTCTGTGCGGCCCAGGCGATTGCGGTGCCCTCGACCTCGAGGCGAACGTTGCGCAGATCGGTCAGCCGATCCAGGGTCAGCGGCGGAATGCCGATCGATCGTCCTGAAACCACCGTCAGGGCATTTGCCGCGGTCAGGCGCTTGAGCGCTTCACGCACGGGCATGGCGCTGACATCAAACGACTCCGCCAGTCCCTGGATTGTTACCGACTGACCGGGTGCGATTTCGCCGTCGAGAATGAGATCGGCCATCTGCGTGTACACCCGCTCCTGGAGCGTGTCGCGGGCTAACGGCGCGATGCGCAATCCAGAACCGACAACCGCGGTGCTCATGGCCGCCTCCTGACAACTCTCGTCGTTTCTCGCTCGCCGGACTTATAGCCGAGGCCATCTCTCCTTGCACGCGCTTTGATATTTGATCTATGATCACGAGAATGAGATCGGTTTTGACTCCGATGAAACGAAAGAGGGAGGAAGACGATGAAATGGTTCAGACATAGTATTGCCGGCGGGCTGGCGGCGGCAGTCCTTGCGGGCGGGCTGATCAGTGCCGCTCCGGCAGTTGCACAGGACAAACACAAGATCTTCCTGAGCATGAGCTACATCGGCAACGACTGGCAGGCAGAGGCTGCCAACATGGTCAAGGCCATGGCCGCCCATAAGAGCTTGGCGGACAAGGTCGATCTTCAGGTTCAGGTTGCCGGCCCCAACGCACAGCGGCAGATCCAGCAGATCAATGCCATGGTGCAGCAGGGTGCCGATGCGATCGTCATCTTTCCGATCTCGCCGACAGCGTTGAACCAGGTCGTGAAGAACGCTTGCGACAAGGGCGTATTGATTTTCGCCTATGACGCCGAGATCACCGAGGAATGCGCCTACAACATCCATATCGATCAGCCCGAAGCCGGCCGCGTTACGGCCGAATGGCTGGTGGAGAAGCTCGACGGCAAGGGCAATATTGTCGTGATGACCGGCGTTCCGGGAACATCGGTTGACACCCAGCGGACGGCAGCGGCGAAGGAGGTGTTCGCTCAGCATCCTGACATCAACATCGTCGGTGAAGCCGTCGGCATGTGGAGCCAGGCGGTTGCGAGGACCGAGCTGTCGAAGATTCTCGCGACCCAGAACTGGGATGACATTGACGGGCTGTGGATGCAGGTCGGTTGCTATACGGCCAACGCGATGCAGCTTGAGGCGGGCAAGACCCCGGAAGAGCTGATTCCGTGCGCCGGCGAGGGCGCCAACGGTGGTCGCATCCAGATGCTGCCGGCTGGCACCGAAGTCGAGGGTGCCTCCATCCCCTACGCACCGCTGGGCGCCCCGCGTATCTCCTATGCCTCTCCGCCTTACTCGGGCGGCCTGGCATTGAAGCTTGCCGTTGAGGCGCTTGAAGGCAAGGACGTGCCGAAGCTGACCGTGCTGCCCTTGCCGCTCGTCACCAACGAGACGATCCAGCTATGCCAGGAAGGCACATGGGACGAGATGAAAGCCGGCTGCAATGCCTTCAGCCCGGCAATCGTCGCCAACCCCGGTTGGTTCGCCTCGATCTTCTCTGAGGAGACTCCGGAAATCGGCTTCAGCGCCGCACTCGTCGGCCAGCCGGAGCTCTAGCCCGGCCAATAAACAAAGGGGCGGCAGAAATGCCGCCCTCTTTTCGCTCGTCCAAGGGGGGTTGGGATGAGGCGAAGGCGTCGGTCAAGGAGAGGTGATAATGGCGGAACCGTCCGAAACCGCGGCGGTCGCGGTCGACGGTCTGCGCAAGGCGTTCGGCGCAACGATCGCCGTGGACGACGTGAGTTTCACTATCGCGCCGGGGACGGTGCACGCGCTGCTCGGCGAGAACGGCGCCGGAAAGTCGACGATCGTCAAGCTGCTGTCGGGCCTGATCGATCCGGACACGGGCCGCCTTTCGATCTTTGGCAAGACCCAACGAATTCGCTCACCGCGGATCGCCCACGCGCTCGGACTCCAGACGGCGTTCCAGGAAATGACCCTGGTTCGCGATCTGACGGTCCTCGACAACATGCTGATGCCCTACGCACCGGTGGGGCCAACGGCGATGATCAGGCGCCGCGCCGCAGAGGGAGCGATTCGCGCCCATCTCGACGAACTCGATTTCGACGTCGACCTCCGCGACGAGATCGGCGATCTTGACCTCGCGGTACAACAGAAGATCGAGATCGCCCGGGCGATCTACCGTCAGCCGCGTATCCTCCTTCTCGACGAACCGACCTCCACACTTGCCGGCCGCGATGTCGATTGGCTCGGCGACGTCATTGCGCGCCTGAAGCAGGCCGGTACGACCGTCGTTTTCATCTCGCACCGGATGCCCGAGGTCCGGGCTTTCTGCGATCACCTGACAATTCTCAGGAACGGGCGCCATATCTCGACCGGCGCGGTCGCTGATTTCACCGACAGCCAGATCATCGAGATGATCATCGGCCGATCGATCGACCAGACCTTTCCCGCCCGTCCGCAGCAACGACGGACCGACGCTCCGGAAGTGTTCGCCGTCGACCGGCTGGCAGCCGGGGCAAAACTTCGCGATGCAAGCTTCGCACTTCGTGAAGGCGAGATCCTGGGGGTCGCCGGACTCCAGGGGATGGGACAGCTCGACCTGTTTCTTGCATCCTTCGGCATGACCGAAATCGATCGCGGCGGTCTCCGCGTCGACGGACGTCCGGTGACCATCGCTTCGCCGCGCGACGCAATCCGCCCCAACATCGCGATCGGCCTGCTGCCCGAGGACCGCAAGACCGAAGCCCTGTTCCTCAAGCTCACTGGCAAGCACAATGTTTCACTTCCGGTTATTGAACGCCTGGCCCGCGGCGGGCTGGTGGAAACCGCACGCGAAACCGAGGCGGTTACGGGTGTTTTCGATCGGGTCGACGTCGATCATCGCGCATTATGGACTCCGGTCGGGTCGTTTTCCGGCGGCAACCAGCAGAAGATAGCGGTTGCCAAATGGCTGTTCGCCGAAAGCCGCATCCTGCTGTTGTTCGATCCGACCCGCGGCATCGACGTCGGAACGAAGCACGAGCTTTACGTCCTGATGCGCGCCTTCGCCGAACTGGGCGGCAGCATCCTGTTTCACTCGACTGAAATCCCGGAACTGGTTCATCTCTGCGATCGGGTGATCGTCCTCTATGCCGGTCGGATCGTCGCCGAGATAGACGCTGACGACCTCTCCGAGCAGACCATCATGCGTGCCGCGCTCGGCGCCGACACGGCCGCCATGGACGCGGTGGCATGAGTACGGCGGCGACGAATCGGGATGGAGGCGGCCGCCAAAGGCCGGGACTCGATATCCGCTTTGGCCGGTTTCGCGGCCTGACGACCGCAGTGATCGTCTTTGTCGTCCTTCTCCTGGTTGTCGATTGGATCAGCGCCGGGCCGCTCAGCTATTTCGATGTCAGTTTTCTTTCCAGTGGCGGCGCGACCCTGGCCCTGGCGGCAGTGGGCGAAACCCTCGTGATCCTGTCAGGCGGCTTCGATCTGTCCGCCGGGGCGGTGCTGTCTCTGGTCAACGTCGTTCTGGCGCAAAGCATGGACCCGACCGATTTCGAGGCATCGGTTCTTCTATGGACGTGCGTCGGCGTCGGCATCGGCATGCTGGTCGGTGCTTTCAACGGCTTCTTCATCGCCTTCCTGCGGCTGCAGCCAATCGTTGTCACCCTGTCGACGATGTTCATCATCCAGGGAATCACCCTGCTGATCCTCGACAAGCCGGGCGGCTTCGTTTCGCCCTCGCTTGGCGGGTTCTTCCTTGGCGATTTCATTCCCAACTGGGTTCCGATGCCGATCGTTCTGCTCATCGTCGTCGGTTTTTTCTGGCTTTGGCTGAAACGGACGCGGTTCGGAACAGCGCTCTACGCCGTCGGCAGCGATCCCAATGCGGCGGCTTCAGCCGGCGTGCGGGTCGATTGGGTCCGCTTCTTCGTCTATGTCACGGCCGGCGGATTCTACGGTCTGGGGGGCGTGTTCATCAGCGCCCAGACCGGCTCCGGCGACCCGCTGGTCGGCAATCCACTGCTTTTGTCGATCTTCGCCGCGGTGGTTGTCGGTGGGACCCGGCTTGGCGGCGGGCGCGGCGGTCCGATCGGGTCGATCTTCGGCGCCTACATCCTGATGATCGTCGTCAACATCCTTCTGGTCCTGAATGTTTCGGCCTACTACGCGACGATCGCGGAAGGGCTGATCCTGATTCTTGCGGTTCTCGCGAGTTCGATCTCGCGTGATTCGACGTTTGCCCAACAGCTCAGAGGGGGGGCGACACGGATCGGTGCGTGGCGTGCCGGCACGTTGCCGGCGCAGATCGGCGGTGGCGACCGCCGCAAGGCGATGACGGCTTCCACCCGCCCGGAGGCGTCCGCGCAGGTTCAACCATCCTTCCGGATTCGTCACGGCGAGACCCTGCGTTACGCCCTCCCGTCCTATGTTGCATTGGTGCTGGTGGTGATCGTCACCCAGTTGTGGCTGGGCAATGCCATTCTGAACTGGACCTATTGGAACTCGATTATCGTCCTGTCGAGTTTCCTGGCGATTCTGGCACTCGGGCAAGGCACCGTGATCCTCACCGGCGGGCTCGACCTCTCCGTTCCCTGGACGATCGGGTTCTGTGGCATTCTGCTTGCCGGCATGGTCCAGGGCTCCGATGTGGCCTTGATCTATGCACTGCCGACGGTATTGGCCGTTGCTGTCGTGATCGGGCTGGTCAATGGTCTCGGCATCGTCTGGCTGGGTCTGTCGCCCATCGTGGTGACGCTGGCGACCAACGGGCTGCTGCAGGGCGCGGCGTTGATCTATTCCGGCGGGACGCCCGCGGGCTTTTCGTCCCCTCTGCTGCGCTGGTTCATGACCGCCAAGGTCCTCGGGATAACGCCGGTCGTGTATTTCATGGTCGCCTTTGTCGTCTTCGCGGTCGTCTTCCTGTCTCGTACGTCGTTCGGGCGCCGGGTCTACGGCATCGGCAACGGCCTGCGGGTGGCCCGGCTGTCGGGAATCGCCGTCGGGCGAACACTGGTCGGGGTCTATGTCCTGTCGGCGGTTTGTTCCGCGTTAGTCGGTATCCTGCTCACCGGCTTCTCCGGGCAGGCCAGTCTGGGTATGGGCGATGACTACCTGCTGCCGTCGATCGCCGTCGTCGTGGTTGGCGGAGCCCTGATTACCGGAGGGCGCGGACACTATCTCGGCATGCTCGGGGGCGTCTTGCTGCTGACGGCGTTGCAGACGCTGCTTGCCGGCACGACGCTGCCTTTTGCGACCCGGGCGATTATCTACGGCGTCGTTGTCCTTGGCGCGGTCATCGCGCTGCGCGATCGGCGGGAGTTGAGCTGACATGAGGGATAGGATTCATGGTTGAACCTGGCGCAGGATCCGACCTTGCGGCTGGCGTCGGCGGTCAGCGAGTTCTGATTACCGCTGGCGCCGCGGGGATCGGTCGGGCCATCGCCGAGCGACTGCACGCCCATGGCGCCCGCATCTTTGTCTGTGATGTCGATGACGAGGCACTCGCTGCCTTCGGCCGGGATCTGCCGGACGCCGGTTGCATCAGGGCGGACGTTGCCGACGAGGGTGACGTCGATCGCATGGTCGGCGCGGCGGGCGACAACCTCGGCGGTCTGGATGCGCTCATCAACAATGCGGGGATCGCGGGGCCGACCGGCGGCGTCGACGCAATCGATCCGGCCGAGTGGCGGCGCACAATCGATGTGTGCCTGACGGGCCAGTTCCTGTGCGCGCGGCGCGCGGTACCGATGCTGCGGGCGGCAGGTGGCGGTTCGATCGTCAACATGTCATCGGCCGCCGGCCGCCACGGCTACGCGTTCCGCACGCCTTATTCTTCGGCAAAGTTCGGTGTGATTGGATTCACCGAGAGCCTCGCCAAGGAGCTCGGGCCGGACAACATCCGGGTCAATGCGATCCTGCCGGGCATTGTCGAGGGAGCGCGGATGACCGGCGTCATCCGTGCCCGCGCCGAAGAGGTCGGCGTCTCGTATGACGAAATGGAGCGCCAGTATCTGTCGAAAGTGTCGCTGCGGCGCATGGTCGGTGCCGACGATGTAGCGGCAATGGTCGCCTTCCTGCTGTCGACTGCCGGCGCCAATATGTCGGGCCAATCGCTCGGCGTCGACGGCAATGTGGAGACACTGTGATATGACGAATGTAGCAGTCGTCGGGTGTGGTTTCGTTGGTCGCGCCTGGGCGATTACGTTCGCGCGGGCGGGTCATCGGGTTGCGCTATGGGACACGGACACGCAGGCTCCGCAGCGTGCGGTCGACTTCATCGGCGCCGTCTTGCCGGACCTCCAGGCCAACGATTTGCTGAATGGCCGGTCGCCGACAGATGTCCTTGCGAATATCCGGATCGTCGAAGATCTCGGCGACGCGCTTGCCGGTGCGACCTACGCACAGGAATGCACGCCGGAAGATGTCGAGATGAAGAAGGAGGTATTCTCAAGACTCGATGAACTGGCAGGGCAGAATACGATCCTTGCCAGTTCGACGTCCGCAATCCTGCCGTCGCTGTTTACCGAGGGGCTGGCCAGGCGGGATCGCTGCCTGGTCGTTCATCCGATCAATCCGCCCTATCTCATCCCCGCTGCCGAGATTGTTCCGGCGCCGTGGACGGCGCCGGAGGTGGTGACCCGTGCTCAAGATTTCCTGGTTTCATGCGGTCAGGCGCCGATTGTCATGAAGCGGGAGCTTGACGGGTTCATCATGAATCGATTGCAGGGCGCCCTGCTCGAGGAGGCGTTTCGGCTGGTTGCCGACGGATATGCCTCGGTCGAGGATGTGGACATCGGCCTGCGGGAGGGGATCGCCCTGCGCTGGTCGTTTATGGGGCCGTTCGAGACGATCGATCTCAACGCCCCCGGTGGCGTGCGCGACTATGTGGTTCGCTATCAGGGCATCTACGAGAACATCACTTCACAGATCGGCGGCCGCGTCGACTGGGCCGGGCCGGTACTCGATTCGGTCGAGCGCGACCGGCGCGACCGACTGGCTGAATCGGATCTTGGCGAGCGGCAGGCCTGGCGCGACCGCCGTCTGATGGCTCTGGCAGCGCACAAGCGTCGGGCTGGCAAGGATATCGGTAATTAGAAGGGAACTGGATCATGGCGGTTGACGGCAAGGTCATTATCACCTGTGCGATCACGGGGGCGATCCACACGCCGACGATGTCGCCCTACCTGCCCATCACTCCGGACGAGATCACCCGCGAGGCGATCGGTGCGGCGGAGGCTGGTGCGGCCATTCTTCATCTTCATGCGCGCGATCCCGAGACCGGCAAGCCGGACCAGACGCCGGAGGCCTTTGCCCGCTTCCTGCCGCGGATCAAGCAGGGCACCAATGCTGCCATCAACGTCACCACCGGCGGCAGTCCGTTCATGAAGGTGGAAGAACGGGTGCGGCCGGCGGCCGAGTTCAAGCCCGAAGTTGCCTCCCTGAACATGGGATCGATGAATTTCGGGCTGTTCCACCTGGCGGACCGGTACCCGGAGTTCAAATTTGACTGGGAGAAGCCACAGCTCGAGGCGACGCGCGACCTGGTCTTTCGCAATACCTTCAAGGACATCGAGTACATTCTGCAGACCTGCTACGACAACGGCACGCGGTTCGAGTTCGAGTGCTATGACATCTCTCATCTCTACAATCTGAACCATTTCGTGCAGCGCGGACTGGTCAAGCCGCCCTATTTCATCCAGTCGGTTTTCGGGCTTCTCGGTGGAATCGGCCCGCACCCCGAGGATGTCGCCCACATGAAGCGGACGGCCGACCGCCTGTTTGGCAGCGACTATCAATGGTCGGTGCTTGGTGCCGGCTCGGCTCAGCTCCGCATTGCGGCGCAGGCGGCGGCGCTCGGGGGCAATGTCCGGGTCGGGCTGGAGGACAGCCTGTGGGCCGGCAAGGGCAAGCTGGCAACGTCGAATGCCGACCAGGTGACGCTCGCCCGCAAGATCATCGAAGGCCTCGGCATGCAGGTCGCAACACCCGATGACGCAAGACAGATCCTGTCGCTGAAGGGCGGCGACAAGGTCGGGTTCTGAGGAGTCGGTGGTGCTGAAGATCGAGGTTCTTGTCGAAGAGAAGGACAGCCTGGGTGAGGGCCCGCTCTGGGACGTCGAGGAGCAGCGGCTCTACTGGATCGATTCCTATGGGCCGACGGTTCATTGCTGCGATGCTGAAGGCGGCGAGCGCCGGCATTGGGCGATGCCGGAGCCGATCGGTTCGATGGCACTGCGCAGGAACGGTGGCGCAGTGGTGTCGTTGCGCAGCGGTTTCCATTTTCTCGATTTCGACAGCGGCGCCGTGACCCGGATCAACGAGACCCATCCGGGTGAGCTCCGACCACGCCTCAATGACGGCAAGGTTGATCGTCAGGGCCGTTTTGTGGCGGGTTCGATGGACTTCGAGGAGAATGCGGGCGTTGGCAAGCTCTTCCGGCTCGACCCGGATCTGTCTTTGCACACGCTCGACGACGATATCATCGTCTCAAATGGCCCATGCTGGAGCCCGGACGGCAAGATTTTCTACTTCGCGGATTCGTCGCGAAAAGCGATCTTTGCGTATGACTACGACACGGATACCGGCGCGGTCCGGTCCCGGCGGATCTTCACCACATTCGACAAGCTGCGCGGCTTTCCTGACGGCGCCACCGTCGACGAAGAAGGCTATGTGTGGAGCGTCGAGGTCTATTCGGGCCGGCTGATCCGTTTCGATCCCAACGGCGTGGTCGACCGCATCGTTGGTTTGCCCGTCCAGTCGACCACAAGCCTGATTTTCGGCGGCGCCGATCTCGATATCGTTTACGTGACTTCGATGGCGCGACCGATGGGCAATGAGTATCACCGCGAACGCGAGGCCGGCTGCCTGTTCGCCATCCATGGGCTGGGCGTGCGCGGATTGCCCGAATCGCGTTTCGCCGGCTGACAGGAAAACGCTTCAGGGAGAATGGCAATGCGGATCGAGGTTCTGGTCGACGTAAAAACAACGCTTGGAGAGGGGCCACTGTGGGACGTCGCCGAGCAACGTCTCTACTTCATCGACAGTTTTGACGGTCGCGTATTTCGCTGCACCCATGATGGCCGCGAAATCCGAGCCTGGGACGTGCCCGGAAAGATCGGTTCGATGGCACTGCGCCAGAATGGCGGCGCGGTGGTGGCGCTCGAAAACGGCTTCCATCTGCTCGACTTCGAAAGCGGCGATGTCGAGCTCATCCATGATCCGGAAAACGATAACCCGAACAACCGCTTGAATGATGGCAAGGTGGATAAACGTGGCCGATTCATAGCCGGTTCGATGGACACGATGGAAGAGGGCCCCAACGGCTCCCTTTATCGGCTGGATCCCGATCTTTCCGTCCACGTCCTCGATACCGGAATCATCGTTTCGAATGGACCCTGCTGGAGCCCGGACGGCAGCGTCTTCTACTTCACCGATACCTGGACAGGTGAAATCTGGGCTTACGACTACGATCAGGAAACCGGCGCCGTTTCGAACCGTCGAACGTTCACCAAAGTGGATGGCTCAAAGGGCGGTGCCGCAGATGGATCGACGGTCGATTCCGAGGGCTGCGTGTGGAACGCCCTTGTCTATGACGGTCGTCTGGTGCGCTACACGCCCGATGGCGAGATCGAGCGTGAGATCGCCATGCCGGTCAAGAAGGTGACGAGTGTCATGTTCGGCGGCCCCGATCTCGACGTTCTTTACGTCACGTCGATGGCCAAGCCGCCGCTGCCGCGGTTCCCCGGTGATGGTGTCCTGCGCGGTAGTCTGTTTGCGATTCACGACCTCGGTATCACCGGTGTTCCGGAACCCCGTTTCGCCGGATGACCCGGGCGTCCCGGCGATCGCCAGGGGACAGTCCGCCGAGCGATCGGTCTGCGGCGGCAGAGTGAAATCCGGCAGCGGTTTCAAAGAAAGTTCTCGCTTTTGTTGTTTTGTCGGCGGACCTATCCCATACTATGACCGTCGAAGGACGGCCTGATGACTTTGCCTAACGCTACAATGAGCGGCGTTCCGCTAATCTCTTCCTGCCCGATAACGCGATTTCGACTGTCCGTTCAGCGGGCAAGCAACACCTACGTTTGTGAAAGGGTTTCCTCATGACCACGGGAACCGTGAAATGGTTCAACGCCCAGAAGGGCTACGGCTTCATCGCACCTGACGACGGCGGCAACGATGCCTTCGTCCACATCAGCGCCGTCGAGCGTTCTGGCGTCGGTGATCTGCGTGAAGGTCAGAAGGTGAGCTTTGAGCTCGTCTCCGACAGCAAGAGCGGCAAAATGGCTGCCGACAATCTCAAGGTCCTAGACTGATCTCGGCGGCGGCGCTCGCGGCTTCAACCAAGTCGTCGGCGCGTCGCAGTGCGGGTTCGGAACGCGACAGGTAGCACGCGGCGCGATCCAAATGCGCCGCCGCTCCCGGCTGCATGGCACGGCTCGGCCACGGTTTCCGTGATCCCCGTGATCCCCGGCGAGAGCGTCGTCATCGGGCGAGGGCCGCCCGACCCGCACCGAGGAATCCGACCGGGGCGGATGTGGTGCCATCCAGCGCGAGGTCGGCCAGGACCTCGCCAATCACCGTGGCAAACTTGTAGCCGTGTCCCGACAGGCCGGCGGCGAAGGCGACGTTGCCATACTGAGGATGGCGGTCGACAATAAAGTGCCCGTCCGGCGACACCGTGTAGTAACAGACCGAATGCTGCAACGGCGTCGTTGACACGCCGGGCAAACACGTTCTGACGAAATCTTCTATCCGGGCGCGATCCTGGGGGTCGACCGCCTTGTTGTCCGCCAGCGGGTCGGCAATATCGATCCCGCCGGTGTGTTCGGCGACCTTCACGCCGCCGCCGTCGACTTCGGGAAAGCCATAGAACAGGCCGTCCGGGGTCTCGTAAAAGAAGCACGGACAACCGTTGTCGGCCTGGTACTGCGGGGCGCCGCAGGCGTACCAATGAAGATGCTTGCGACGAACGAACAGCGGGATCGCCAGATCGGCCAGCAGGCCGGCCGCCCAGGCGCCGGCGGTGACGATCAGCTTGTCGGCCTGATATCGCTGGTGGGCGGTCTCGACCACAATGCCGTCAGCCGACGCCTGCCAGCCGGTGACCTCGTCGCCCGCAGCAAGCCTGGCGCCGGCCGCCTCTGCCAGCCGAAGGTGTGCGAGAACCGATCGTTCGACAAAGAGAAATCCGGCTTGCTCCTCAAAAACCGCGTCCATATCGGCCGACAGGGCAAAGGGAATCCGGCCGCCAAAATCGACCGGCCGAAGGTCTTCCAATGGCAGGTGATGCGTGCGTGCAGCTTGGCGAACGCCAGGGACGATCGAGCCGTCGGTCCGACCACATTCGACAATGCCCACACGGCGAAACAGGGTTTCGCCGCTCGCGACCTCCAGAGCGTTCCAAAGCGCGTATGCCCGTTCCAGAAGCGGAACATAATCGGCATGCTCGAAATAGGCCTTGCGGATGATCCGCGTCTCACCATGGGAACTGCCATTGGCATGGCCGCCGGGGAAGCGGTCGAGGCCGAGAACACGCGCCCCGCGACGGGCCGCATGGTAGGTGGCGGCACTGCCGATCCCGCCGGTGCCGATTACGATGACGTCGTAGGAGTCCATGGGGCCGTCCGAGATACTGGTCCGATTGCCACGACAGTAGAACGACCAGGTTTCGATCGGAAGGCGGACGCTCTACCTCTCCTTGCCCCTTTTTGCGAGGAATCGAAGAATGCAAACCGTCTCCACTGGTGCGGCAGGGTCTGACGGCCGGGGCGGCTTGGGCAGTCCCGATGGCCGGCGTTTTTCCATAGACGCTGCCGGGCAGTTCCGCCGTTGAAACTGCCCCGGAGTGGCCCTGCAGGCTGACTGCGCCGCGCTCGCGCCGGTCAAGCGAACGTCGGTACCGCATTCAGCGGGCCTGAAGATCCTTCCACCTGCCACTTCCGCAATCGGCCGGAACATGCGACGGTTCCGGGCCCTAGCGTCACGACCCACCGCCGGAGAAAAAGGTTATGTCAATGTCACTGGAAGCGGCCGCCGAAGTCATGCGCCAGGCTATGCGCGAGACGGTCAAGCGTCATTCGCTCTGGTATCTGGCCCAGGGCGGCCTGATGATTCTCGGCGGTATCCTGGCGCTGCTGTTCCCGATCTTCGCTGGCGCTGCTGTCGTCGTCCTGCTCGGTTGGGTCCTGATCATCAGCGGTGTCGTTCAGGGGATCAGCATCCTCGGCGCTCGGGCCGTGCCGCATTTCTGGCTGCAACTGGTCTCCGTGGCGCTGTCAGTCGTTGTCGGCGTTCTGTTCCTGTCGAGCCCGGATGGCGGCCTCCTTACCCTGACCTTCCTGCTGATCGTGTTCTTCATGGTTGAGGGGATCGCCAAGGTCATCTTTGCGCTGACCATCCGCCCGTTCCCCAATTGGGGCTGGGTGCTTGGCAGCGGCGCACTGGGGATCGTCATCGCCGTATTCCTCTGGTCGAATATCGCCAACGTGGCACCATGGCTTCTTGGCCTGCTGCTCGGCATTCAACTGATCGCCGAGGGAGCCGCGCTCGGCTACCTCGCCTGGCAGGTCCGCCGTTCCGGCGGGCCGAAGCCGACAGCGCGAAGCACGACCCCGTCGCCGTCACCAGCGCCGCCGCCGTCCGGCACATCCGGCAGCGGCACCGGGGCATCGGACAACCCCGGTGGCTGATGCACCGTTCAGACCATTGATCGACAATAAAGTCGCTTTGCCGACGACCTAGAAGGACCCTGTCCAAGCCATGCGAACCAGATCTTTGGGCCGGACCGGCCTCCAGGTGTCGGAACTCTGTTTCGGCACCATGTCGTTCGGTGGCGATGCCGACGAGGCGGAATCGGCCCGACTCTATGCCGCCTGCCGTGACCGTGGGGTCAACCTGTTCGACACGGCCGATGTCTATTCCGACGGACGGTCCGAGGAAATACTCGGTCGCCTGATCGCCGGCGAACGTGACGATCTGATCATCTCGTCCAAGTGCCACGGGCCGATGAGCGATGACATCAACAACCGCGGCACCAATCGTCGTCACATCGCCGCCGCGGTCGAAGCGAGCCTCAAACGGCTTGGCACCGACCGTCTCGACATCCTGTTCATGCACAAATGGGATGAGACGGTGCCGCTCGAGGAAACGCTGCGCGCCCTCGACAAACTCGTTGCCGACGGCAAGGTCATCCACCTGGGTGCCAGCAATTATGCTGCCTGGCAGGTCGCTCAGGGACTCGGGATCGCCGACAAGCGGGGCTGGCCGCGCTTCGATGTGCTTCAGCCGATGTACAATCTGGTGAAACGCCAGGTCGAGTCCGAGATCTTGCCCTTGGCGCTGGCCGAGACTCTGGCAGTGATGCCTTACAGTCCGCTGGGTGGTGGGCTACTGACCGGCAAATACACCGGCGACGCCAACCAGACGGCCGAGAGCCGGCTGGTGTCAAATGCCATGTACGCAAAACGGTATGGCGAAGGGTGGACCCGGGACGTGGCGGCGGCCTTCGTGGCCTTCGCTCAGGACCATGGCTTTCATCCCGTCAGTCTGGCGGTGGCCTGGGTTGGCGCGCATCCGGCCGTGTCATGCCCGATCATCGGCGCCCGCAACCTTGGCCAGCTCGGTCCATCCCTCGATGCGGCGGACATCGAGATGACGCCGGAACTCCGGCAACGGATCTCGGCGCTCTCTCCAACACCTGCGCCCGCCACCGATCGGTTGGAGGAGCAGGAGGCGGGAGCTTAGCCTTAGCCCTCCCGCCCAGGGGCGTTTCTATGGCTTCTCCCAGCTGCCGCTTTTGGCGGAGCGAAAGACCGCATCCATCGCGCGCGCCTGCCGGATGGCGTCGCTGAGGCCAAAGGTGAGGTCTTGCTTGCCGCGGACCGCCTTCGAAAACCACTCGCCCTGAAGCTGGTACTGATCGGCCTTGGGCAGCTTGATGGTCTTGGCGGACGCGTCGGCGAGTTGCTTGCCGCTGTCGAGATAGAGCTTCATCGCCCCGCCCTGCGGCGCGTTGTATGGAATCTCCACTTCAAGGCGCGCCTTGTCGCCGAGAATCTGGACCCGCTGATAAGGCGTCGCCTGGGTCGAGACGGTAAATGTGAGATGTCGGCCCTTGCCGAAATCGATCACCGCGCTGGTCGTCCGATCGGTGCGGAATTTGGGATCGCGATCGATCAGCCCGAAGCAGCGCACCGGCTCGGCGTCGAGAAGGAAGCGTGCGGTGACGATCGGATAGCAGCCGATGTCATAAAGCGCGCCGCCACCGATGTTGGCGATGTTGCGCACATTCTTGGGATCGACGAGGTGATAACTGAACAGGGCCTGGATGGCCCGGATCGTGCCGAGGCGACCGTCCTGAACCAGGGCGCGCGCCTTCAGCCATTGGGGATGGCAGCGCATCATGAAGGCTTCGGCGATGTGCACCTTGCGGGCGGCGGCCCGCATTGTCTTCGCCTCGTCTGCCGACATGGCGATCGGCTTCTCACACAGCACATGTTTGCCCTTGGCCGCAGCCTCGAGCGTCAGCGGTACGTGGAGATGGTTGGGAAGCGGGTTGTAAACCGCTTCGATCTCAGGGTCGTTGAGCATGTCCTCATACGACCCGTAGGCGACCGGGATACCAAGCTTCTTCGCCCAGCGCCGCGCGGTTGGCAGGGTGCGCGATGCAATCGCCCGGATGTCGATGTCCCGGCTTTTCATCATGCCCGGGATGACTTTTTGTGTGCCGATATTGGCCGTCGAGATGATTCCCCAGCGGACCGGATCTTTTGTCAGTGTGCTCTTCGCCACGTGCAGTGCCTCCCCAGGTTGTTGCCAGGCTGCCCGCCTGGCGGTCACGCCCGCTATCTGTTTCTCGGATGCGGTTCAAGTGCGGGTCACGTGATCAAGCCAAGGTGTTAAAGACGCGAACGCGACCGGATGATTAGCCCCCGTAGGGTAAGACCAAAAAAATCGGACTTTACTCGGAACCGGTCGAAAGTGTCGACCGAGAGGTGGTGGAGCCAGGCGGGATCGAACCGCCGACCTCTTGAATGCCATTCAAGCGCTCTCCCAACTGAGCTATGGCCCCTCCGCGTGTAGATTCGCGCCGACCGAACCTCCGTCCAAACCTGCGCCGGCTTTCAATACGTCCGGCGCCTGATTGAATCAAGGTTCGCTCACCGCTCCTCTTCGTCTGATACCGTACCGATGATACCGGTGACGTCGTCGCTTTCCTCGTCATCTGACTCGAGAAACGTATTGTCCTCCTCGCCCTCAACCGTATCGTCGTCATCCGCTTCGATTGCAACGGCGCCGGTGTCGGCGGTCTCGACATCAGCCTCCTCGAGAGAGACCAGTTCGGCTTTCTCCTCAATCGGCTCGACGGCGGCCTCCGTTTCGTCGACTTCCGCCGGTTTCTTCTCCTCCGCCTTGGTCGGAGTGATTCTGACCGGTGCGACCACAAAAACCGTGTCGCAACTCGGACAGGTAATCGGATCCCGATTCAGGTCGTAATACTTCTTGCCGCAGTTAGGGCAGGTGCGTTTGGTGCCGAGTTCCGGTTTCGCCACTTCTATGCCTCGTCGGAAGCGCTGAAGGAGCCTCCCATAATGCCAGCAGCAGGAGCTGTCAAAAGCAAATCCACATTGCGGACGACTGCGGATGACGACCCCGGCCTGCTATGCTATCCGGACCGCGCCGATCGGCGACAAGACCACCCGGAGCGCCAGCAGCCAAATGCCCACCGAATCTGCAAAAGAATCTCTGCGAGCTTTACCCTCCGGGCCGCTTACCGGCCGGCTTCGGCTCCCGGGCGACAAGTCGGTCTCGCACCGGGCGCTGATGCTTGGCGCGTTGGCCTCGGGGGAATCGTCGCTTGACGGACTGCTTGAAGGCGAGGACGTTTTGGCAACAGCGGCGGCGATGCGCGCTTTCGGCGCAAATGTCGAGCGTATTGCACCGGGTGAGTGGCGCGTGCACGGGCTCGGGGTTGGCGGGTTTCTGGAGCCTGAGACAGTAATCGATTTCGGCAACGCCGGCACCGGCGTTCGCCTCGCCATGGGACTCGCCGGAATCCAGGGCTTCGCAACCACATTCACCGGCGATTCATCGCTTGTTGGCCGGCCGATGGGACGCATTTTCGATCCCTTGCGGCGGATGGGCGTCCAGATCCTGTCGCGCTCTGGTGACAGGCTGCCGGGCACGCTTCGCGGCCCGGAAACGCCGATCCCGATCGAGTATCGTGTTCCGGTTGCCTCGGCGCAGGTCAAGTCCGCGGTTTTGCTGGCCGCGTTGAGCACCCGCGGAACAACCACCGTGATCGAGCCGGTGCCGACACGGGACCACACCGAGCGCATGCTGACGGCGTTCGGTGCCGCCATTGAGACGACAGTCGACGGCGACGGCGTTCGGACAATTTCGATTGAAGGCGGGCTCGATCTCAAGCCGCAAACGGTCGTGGTTCCAGGCGACCCGAGCTCGGCCGCCTTTCCGATCATCGCCGGGCTGATCGTCAAGGGTTCCGAAATTGTGGTGGAAAACACGATGCTCAATCCCACCCGCACAGGATTGATCGAAACCTTGATCGAGATGGGTGCCGACCTCACGATCGAGAATCGGCGAACCGTAAGCGGTGAGGAGGTCGGCGACGTTTGCGTCCGTGCCTCCGAATTGCACGGTGTGACCGTGCCGCCGGAACGCGCGCCCTCGATGATCGACGAGTATCCGGTGCTCGCCGTCGCCGCCGCTCTGGCCGAGGGCGAAACGCGCATGGAAGGAATCGGCGAGTTGAGAGTGAAGGAATCCGATCGCATCGGCATGATGGCTGCTGGCCTCAAAGCCAACGGTGTGGCCGTCGAGGCCGGTCCTGACCGTCTGGTCGTGCGGGGCGGTTCGACCGCCCCGGCGGGTGGTGCCGCAGTCTCGACGTCGCTCGATCATCGTATCGCGATGAGCTTCCTTGTGCTCGGTCTTGCCGCGGCTGAACCGGTCGCCATCGATGATGCCGACCCGATCGCGACCAGCTTTCCGACCTTTCGCGACTCGATGACGGACCTTGGCGCACGGTTCGAAGCCGTCGCGACCGCGTGAGCGCTGTCGGTGATGCTGATCGCCATTGACGGTCCCGCGGCGTCCGGCAAAGGCACTCTCGCCCGGCGTCTTGCCACCCATTACGGGCTCAGGCACCTCGATACCGGATTGTCCTTCCGCGCCGTCGGTGCGGCACTGCTGGCGGCCGGTGTCGCTCTCGACGACGAAGAGGCGGCGATAGCGGTGGCTGAAACGGTTGACCTTGAGGATCTCGACCGTGACCGCCTGAACGCCCATGGTATCGGCGAGGCGGCTTCTCGGGTCGCGACCATGCCAGCCCTCCGCGCAGCCCTGGTTGCGCGCCAGCGCGCCTTTGCGCAGGGCGGTGGCGGCGACGGGGCAGTGCTGGATGGCCGCGACATCGGAACAGTGGTGCTGCCCGATGCCGTTGCGAAACTCTTCGTCACCGCGGATCCGGCCACCCGGGCGCGGCGTCGCGCGGCCGAGATTCGCCAGCGAGGCGGAACGGCGTGCGACACGGACATCCTGGCCGATCTTGTTCGTCGCGACCGTCGCGACAGCGACAGGGCGGTGGCACCTTTAAAACCGGCCGATGATGCTTACTTGCTCGATACGACGGGAATGGATATAGAAACCGCGTTCAGCGCGGCTGTTGAGATTGTTGAACGGGCGAAAGCCGGACGCATGTGACGGGCGGGCCACAGGGTCGCCCGGCGTTGGCGTTTGAAACGGCCGTGCACGAACCCGCCCTTGGTGGCGGACATGATCGAGATAACCGAGACCAAGACCCCGAAGCGCCGCTTCGCCGAAGCGCGGAGAATAGACAGACGGGTGATCGGTCCGGCCCAACCCACACCAACCGACGGCGGGGCGCTGCTGTCGCATTCGGAGTATCAATGTCTGTAACTGCACAACCAACCAAAGAAGATTTTGCCGCGCTCCTCGATGAGTCGTTTCTGGGTGAAGACCAGAGCGAGGGAAGCGTTGTCAAAGGGACGGTGGTCGCCGTCGAAAAGGACCTGGCCGTCATCGATGTCGGCTTGAAGACCGAGGGCAGGGTTCCGCTGAAGGAATTCAGTGTCGCTGGACAGGAGTCAGAGATCACCGTCGGCGATGAGGTAGAGGTCTACCTCGAGCGCATCGAGAATGCGCTGGGCGAGGCCGTGCTGTCGCGCGAGAAGGCGCGGCGCGAGGAAAGCTGGGTACGCCTTGAGGTGTCCTTCAACAGCGGCGACAAGGTCTCAGGTGTCATCTTTAACCAGGTGAAGGGTGGATTCACCGTCGATCTCGACGGAGCCGTTGCCTTCCTGCCGCGCAGCCAGGTGGACATCCGACCGGTTCGCGATGTGACACCGCTGATGCACACGCCGCAGCCTTTCCAGATCCTCAAGATGGACAAACGGCGGGGCAATATTGTCGTTTCCCGGCGCACGGTCCTGGAAGAGACCCGCGCCGAGCAGCGTTCGGAACTGGTTCAGAGCCTCGAGGAAGGCCAGGTCATCGACGGTGTCGTCAAGAACATCACCGACTATGGCGCGTTCGTCGATCTCGGCGGCATCGACGGTCTCCTCCATGTCACCGACATCGCCTGGCGCCGGATCAACCATCCGAGCGAAGTCCTGGCCATCGGCCAGACCGTCAAGGTCCAGATCATCCGGGTCAACCACGATACCCACCGAATCTCCCTGGGCATGAAGCAGCTCGAAGCCGATCCGTGGGAGGGCATCGAGGCCAAGTATCCGGTGGCGGTCAAATACACTGGCCGGGTGACCAACATCACCGACTATGGGGCCTTCGTTGAATTGGAGCCGGGTATCGAGGGCTTGATCCACGTTTCCGAGATGTCGTGGACCAAGAAGAATGTCCACCCGGGGAAGATCGTCGCGACCTCTCAGGAGGTCGAGGTGATGATTCTCGAGGTCGACCCGGTCAAGCGTCGTATTTCGCTCGGTCTGAAGCAGACCCTGGACAACCCTTGGGATTCCTTCGCCAACAACCATCCGGTTGGGTCGTTGGTCGAGGGCGAGGTCAAGAACAAGACCGAGTTTGGTCTGTTTATCGGCCTCGAGGGCGATGTCGATGGCATGGTCCATCTGTCGGATCTCGACTGGAACCGACCCGGCGAGCAGGCGATCGAGGATTATAATCGGGGCGACATGGTCAACGCCCAGGTTCTCGATGTCGATGTAGAGAAGGAGCGCATCTCGCTCGGAATCAAGCAGGTAGGCGGCGATCCATTCGTCGCAGCAGCCGGCGATGTCCGCAAGGGAGCGGTGGTGACCTGCGAGGTCATCGAGGTCAAGGATGCCGGACTGGAAGTGAAGATCGCCGACACCGACCTGACGACCTTCATCCGCCGGTCCGACCTCTCGCGCGACCGATCGGAGCAACGGCCGGAGCGGTTCGCCCAGGGTGAAAAGGTCGACGCCCGCGTCACCAATTTCGACAAGAAGGCCCGCAAGGTCTCCGTGTCGATCAAGGCGCTGGAAATCGCCGAAGAGAAGCAGGCCGTGGCGCAGTATGGTTCAACCGACTCCGGCGCGTCGCTCGGCGATATCCTCGGGGCGGCTCTGCGTGCCCGTGGTGACGAGGGCGAGGATGCCGATGCAGATGCAGATGCCGAGACGGTGGCTGAGGCTGTATCCGACGCCGACGGCCCGGACGCAGAGGCAACCGATGCGACCGAGGCACCGGCAGACGCAGATGCAGACGCCGAGAGCGAAGAGAAGAGCTGACGGCAAAAAACCGTCGGGCAAAATTGAAGGGTCCGCTTCGGCGGGCCCTTTTTGGTTGGGGCCAAGCCAAGCTTCGGTCCGGTCAGCAGCTCAGGCCTTGAAATCGCGGATATTCGATTCCGAAGGCCGCGCCAAGAACGTGAGAGCATTCCACTTTTAGCTGGAAGCGTATCCTGCGTTTCTGAGGTATGCCCGCGTTTCGTTCAGTGCGTCCTTCGAGGCTCGGGCTCTGCCCGAGCTCCTCTGGATGAGGACGTAATACCAAGGGCGGTTAATATTGACCCCTTTGATGGCCCCAATTCGTTTGCCGACAAGGCACGTCTCGAAGGGCGATACGGGGCCATCGTTCGAGAGACGTAACGCAGCTCGGCGGGCGAATTCGGGCCACCGCAGGCCAGAGTTTCCGCGGGTTATGGACGTCGTTGCGATCGGCTCGTGGTACCAGTACCAAGTCGCCAATCGCGCCTCGCCAAACCCAGCGG
>JAAEOR010000091.1 GCA_024222895.1 Hyphomicrobiales bacterium
ACAAGTACCATCTCCTCATCCTCGACGACCTTGCATACGTCTCCAAGGATCAGGCCGAGACCAGCGTCCTGTTCGAGCTCATCAGCACCAGGTACGAACGACGATCCATGCTCATCACCACAAACCAGCCCTTCGGCCAATGGGAAAAGGTCTTTCCAGATCCCGCCATGACCCTCGCCGCGGTCGATCGGCTCGTCCACCACGCAACAATCCTGGAGATGAACGTCGAAAGCTATCGACGCAGAGAGGCCATGGATAGAAAACGCCGTCCGGGGCGACCGGCACAGTACGCCACCACCGCAAACACCACTACCGAATGACGCTCCGCGACAATCAAAATGAAAGGGGCCTTGCCCAGCAAAACAAACAACGCGATGATCCACAAACTGCGACACAGGATTCTCATCCTGATTGTCGCGCTATAGGCTCCTATCCAAGACCGCTGTTCGACTATGTGGTGGGGGTACTGCGCTGGGCCTATCGGGTGGGCGCCTACGCGTTCCTGCTGGTGACCGACCGCTACCCGCCGTTCAGCCTGCGGTAGCGCATCCGGCCCGCGACGGGACGGCGGTGCATATGGCCCCTGTGCGCTTACGGCCGGTTGACAACGAAGTGCGGGACGATCCCGGTCGCGCGGATGTCGGCGGCGATGTCGCGCCCCCGCAGGAGCCCGAAATCGGTGACGAGCACGGTGCGCCAGCCGGCGGCCGCTCCGCCGAGAATATCGGTGTGGAGCGTGTCGCCGACCATGGCGATGCGCTCCGGCGTGTCAGCTATCGCGCCCAGGCGCTCACGGACGATCTCGAAGACCGCCGGATAGGGTTTGCCGTAGAATTCGGGCTCCACGCCGGTGCGTTCCCTGACATCGTGGGCATAGTGACCCGGCTGCAGCGACAGGCCGGTCTCGCGCGGCGCCACCAGATCGGGATTGGCGACCACGACCGGACGGGGTCGGTTGCCAAGCGCCGCGACCAGGAGTTCCTGACGCGCGTCGGTCCATTCCAGCGAACTGAGGAGGACAATCCCGTCGACCTGGTGATAGAGGCCGGGCTCGTCGGCGAGCGCCACCGCATCGGCGGGCATCAGATCGATGCGGGAGCCTTCCGCGGCCGCGACCCCCCAGCGCATCGAACGGGGAAAGGCCTGCAATGCCGCGAACGCGCCCGCCCGGCTGGCGACGAGCTGGTCGGGTCCGAACAGGAAACCGAGTCGGGCTAAATTCTTCAACGCTCGGTCGACCTCGAAGCTCGCTCCGTTGGTGAGGACGATCACCCGCTTGCCGGCGCTCTGCAGCTGTCCGACGCGCGCGGCGGCTCCGGGCACCGCGTTCGCGCCGACATTGAGGACTCCGAAGGCATCGAGAACGAAGGCGTCGAACTCGTCAGCCAGGTGGGAGAGATCGGGTGCGTGGATGGAGGTGGCCGGAAATTCGGCCGCCGGCCGCCGGTCGCGGATCCACTGATAGCGTTCCAGCACCAGGCCGGCATCGGCGAAAGGCGCCTCAGATGATGGCACCGCGGACCTTCGCCGAC
This sequence comes from Hyphomicrobiales bacterium, assembly GCA_024222895.1. GTDB lineage: Bacteria > Pseudomonadota > Alphaproteobacteria > Rhizobiales > Kaistiaceae > Bauldia. Next base: position 1,533 of record JAAEOR010000091.1, read on the forward strand.
ACCAATTCGCTGATGATCACCGCCACCAGGATGACGATCAGGATCAATGCTACCTGCGGCCAGGCGAGCGTGTTCAGCGAGCTCGACAGCTGCAGGCCGATGCCGCCGGCGCCGACCAGCCCGAGCACTGTCGATTCGCGGATGTTGATGTCCCAGCGGAACACGGCGAGACCGGCAAAGGCGGGCATGATTTGGGGAGCGATGCCATAGGCCATCACCTGCCATCGATTGGCCCCGGTGGCGGTGATCGCCTCGACCTGCCTGGGGTCGATCTCCTCGATGGCCTCATAAAGCAGTTTGGCGCAGAACCCGATCGAGCGGATGGCGATGGCCGTCAGACCGGCGGCAACGCCGGGGCCGATGATGGACACCAGAAGGAGCGCCCATATCAGCGAATTGATCGACCGCGAGGAGACAATGATCAGGAGCGCCACGGGACGTACGAAAATGGCGCTCGGCGTTGTGTTGCGCGCCGCCAGGAAGGCCACTGGAACCGCCATGATGAGGGCGAGAATCGTTCCGAGCGTGGCGATGTTCAGCGTGTCCCACATCGGCCACCACAGCTTTTCGATATAGGACCAGCGCGGCGGCCATGCACGCGACCCGATGTCGGCGGCAATGCGGGGGGCGTCGAAGAAGAACAGCCAGGTCGTGACTTCAGAGATGCGCTGCCAGCACCAGACGAAGACCGCGACCGCTATCAGATAGGCAAACCAGCGCAGAAGGGTCTGGTTGCGGGTGCGGATCTGCCACACCGCCTGGCCCGAGGAAAGAGTGGATACCGGCACTACTGAACCCTCGCCCGAATGATTCCCGACAGGTACTCCAGCACCATGACGGTGCCGATGATCAGGATGAGGATTGCCGCGACCGTGTCGAATTCGTAGCGGTCGAAGGCGGTGTTCAAAGTGGCGCCGATGCCCCCGGCCCCGACCAGGCCCAGAACGGCCGATTCTCGGAAATTGATGTCCAGACGGTACATGGACAGTCCTATGAGGCGCGGTATCACCTGCGGCTGGACGCCGTAATTGACCCACTGCAGCCAGGAGGAGCCGGTGGCCTTGATGGCTTCGGCCTGCGAACGATCGATATCCTCGATGTCTTCGGCCAAAAGCTTCGACAGGAAACCGATGGTGGCGAAGCTGAGTGTGATGAATCCGGCCAGGGGTCCAAACCCGAAGATCGCCACCATGAGAATGGCGACGATGATCTCGTTGAGGGCGCGCGACAGCGCGACGATGCCACGGCAGATGAGATAGATCGGCAGGGGCGCGATATTGCGCGCCGCGCCAAGGCCGATCGGTATCGAAATGGCGATGCCGACGACCGTCGAGGTGACGGTCATGATGGCGCTTTCGATCATGCCGTCGCGAATGTCGACGCTGCGCGACAGAAAATCGGGATGAGCAAACGCTGCAACGAAGTTCCAGCCGCGTATCAGCCCCTCGCTGACACGCGCCCAGTTGACGTCGATCGACGCGAGCGCCAGCGCCATATAGACGACACCCCCGATCAGCAGGAACCACCGCAGCCGCGCATCCTTGATGAAATGCGGCTTGCGCCAGCGCGATCCCAGCCGGGCATCGAGGGCGGGGTTCATTCGTCGTCGGCCTCGGCCCGGGCGATGGTGGCCTCCCAGTTCTCCTCGCCGTAGACGGCGGTGAGGACATCGGCTGTGAGGTTGGCGGGCGGGCCGTCAAACTTGATGGCGCCGCTTTCAAGGCCAATCACCCGCTGCACGAACATCTGCGCCAGGGCCACATCGTGAATGTTGATGATCGCCGTCAGCCCGCGCTCCTCGCACAGTTCACAGATCAGCCGCATGATCTGGCGCGATGTCTTGGGATCGAGCGAGGCGGTCGGTTCGTCGACGAGGAGAAGGGTCGGGTCCTGGATAAGCGCCCGCGCTATGCCGACTCGCTGGCGCTGTCCGCCGGACAGTTCGTCGGCCCGCTTGTCGACCATTTCCAAAAGGCCCACCCGATCCAGAAGGCGGAAGGCCTCGTCGATGTCCGACTGCGGATAGCGGCGCAGAAAACTCCGCCAGAAACCAACATAGCCGAGGCGGCCCGACAGCGTGTTTTCCATCACCGTCAGGCGTTCGATCAGGGCGTATTCCTGAAAGATCGTGCCCATCTTGCGCCGCGCCCTGCGCAGGGCGCCCGAGCCCAGGGCCGTCACGTCCACTCCGTCGAGCACCGCCCGGCCGGAACTGGGTTCCACCAGACGGTTGATGCAGCGGATGAGCGTGCTCTTGCCGGCTCCCGAAGGTCCGATCAGTGCGACGACCTGTCCACTGGGTATCTCCAGATCGACGGCGCGCAGCGCCTGATCGCCCGTCGGATAGGTTTTGGTCAGTTTTTCGAGTTGAATCATCTAGCCAGACTACGGCAATGAAATGCACCGCAGGCAGGAGTGCCCGCGGTGCGGCCGCAAGCCTAGTTGCAGGTATATTCGACGCCGTTGGCGGTATCGATCTTGCGGATGACCTCCCAGAATTCCTGGTAGGTCATCTTGAGGAATTTCCCTTCATTGGATTTCTCGAACTCCTTTTGCAGGGCGGTGCCATCCCACTCGAAGGAGAAGAAGGCGGCTTCGATCGCCTCTTTGAGTTCCGGCGTAAGATTGTGGGCGACGCCAAATCCGGTGGTCGGGAATGTCTGCGACTTGTAGATTGATTTCACCTGGTCGGCCTTGATGACGTCGCGCCGGATCATGCGGGCCATCACCGAGTTGGCGATCGAGGCGGCCAGATAATCCTTGTTGGCAACACCCATGATGGAGTTATCGTGCTTGCCTGAGAAAGTCGGCTCGAAGTCGCGCTCGGGTATCAGGTCGAAATCCGCCTTCAGGATCGCTGAGGGAGCCTTGAATCCGGAATTTGACGTTGGTGCGGTGAAGGCAAGCTGTTTGCCCTTGAGATCCTCGACCGATTCGATGCCGCTGCCGGGGAATGTGATGATTTCCATCTCATAACCGAAATGGCCGTCCAGCGAGGCCATGATCGCGAACGGGTTGAAGCCGGCGCAGTTGACCGCAAGCGGATTCGAGCCGGTGTTGAAGCCGGCGATATGCAGGCGTCCGGAACGCATCGCCTCGATCTGTGCAGCGTTGCTCTGGACGGTAAACAGCTGGGTCTTCTTGCCCGTCTCGGCTTCCATGTGGTCGAGAAAATCGAGCCAGGCTTCCTTGTAGACGGCCGGATCTTCGACGGGAGTGTAGGCGAAGATCAGGGTGTCGGGATCAACCAGCTCGGACGGATCGGTCGGTGTATCGGCCAGAAGATCACCGTCGCGGTCGCAATAGCGTTCATCAAGCGTGCCACGCGGACAATCCTCGGCCAGCGCCGTTCCGGCAAAGGAAGCGACGGCGACCAATGCCGTCGACGCGACAAACAGATTCGAAAAGACTTTCACTTCCACCTCCCAGGGGCATGTGCGGATTCTCATCGCCCGCAACAACAGATTGCCCGGCCACTGTAGCAATCGCGCAACGGTCGGCAAGCGGAATTTCGCGCGCATGCACAGCCGGCGCTGGCGGATGTCACGGCTGTCCGGCGTCAGCGCTGTTGGGACAGATTGGGGTGGTGATTAGATCTTCGACCGGTATCTTCCGCACGCCGCTTGGGGGAGTCATCGAACCGCTGCAAAGCAGCGCTTTGCCCTAGCGCTTTTGATTTGATGTGAGCTTGTTTGGCTGCGGCTTGATGCGCTCGTCGCCATAGCGACCATGCGATGACATTTGGGGGGTGGATACGTCTTCGGGCGAGACGTGTGGCGATGCGACGGATTTCCTGGACGGACCATC
>JAAEOR010000092.1 GCA_024222895.1 Hyphomicrobiales bacterium
AGCTCTGTCACAGGTGAATTCAGGCGCGGTTCAGACGCCGCCCGGATACGCCTGGCGGGCCGATTGAAAAGGCCGAGATCGGGAGAATTCGCCTCTCCCGCCACGGATCTCAGATGATGTCGAAATCGTCGTGCGATAGGGATTTCTTGTGCTTGAGCGTGGCGAACAGGACCTTGTCTTCACCGCCCTTGCCGTCCTCGTCGTAAAAGATCTTCTTGCGTTTCTTGTGGTAGAGGATGTGGTCGTCGTCGTCCTTGGCCTTGTTGCCATCGACGAAATATTTTTTCTTCAGGCCCTCGCCACCCATGCCCTTGAACGCCGTGAAGATGTCCTTGTCGAGCCAGATCGAATCGCGACCGCTTTCCTTCTTCAGCGTGTTCCAGTCCATGATTCTGTCGACGTTGGACTTTGCATCGAGCTTGGTGTCAAAAACGAAGGCATCCTTGCCGGTGTACCCGGTCAGTTTGTCATTGCCTTTGCCGCCACGGATGACGTCGTCGCCACCATAGGCATTTATGTCGTCGTCTTTCTTGAATCCAAAGAGCTTGTCGTCGAAGAAGGAGCCTTCCAGCTGGTCCTTCTTTTCGAACATGGTCGGAATGAAGGCGTCGAGGTCACCATTATTGACGGCATCAAAGAATTTCGAGGCTTTGAGATCCAACTCAGAGAGTCGGTAGATTTCGTCGCCGTTTTTTATGACTTTAATGCCATTGAGCGTGCCTTTTAACTCCTTATTATTTTTTACCTTGAATTCACCGCTCAGTCGGAATTCGTATTTTCCATTGTATGTAACCAGCTCGTTTTCCTGTTTATCCTCCGAAAACTTTCGATTTTTCAGAAGCTTCAGCTCTGATAGCTTGCTGTTGTTGATTTTCTTGGTGGCATCGAGAAATGTCATGTTGAAAGCATATCCCTTGGAGCGTCGCCCTGATCAGCGGCGCACACTCGCGATGCTATGGCATCGTGTCAAGAATCGGGCGGCGCCCGAGTCCACAATAGTCTGGTGACCGGGGAAGGAAATCGATATTTGCAGTCGGCTCGGGCGACGCTCAAGCTCGGAACTCGTGTGATCAGCCGGGATGGCGTGGTGGATCAGAGGATATCGAAGTCGGTGGGCGACAGGTCCGGCTGACCGTCAAACCTGGCAAACACCGTCTTGCTGCCGGCGCCATCCCCATCGCCGTCATAGAAGAGCTTGCCGGCGCCTTGCTTGTAGAGGATGTGGTCGTTGCCATCCTGGGCGCTGCCGCCCTTGAGAAATTCGCTCTTGTTGAGCTTCGTGCCGATCGCGGCAAAGACCGTGCCGTCGAGTTTGACCTTGTCGGTGCCGGGAGTGAAGTCGGTGATGGTGTCGACGCCGGCCTGGCTGAAGCCGGACCCGAGATCGGTGTCGAAGACGAATTTGTCCTTGCCGCTACCGCCGGTCAGCGCGTCGTCTCCGGCCTGACCAAGAATCGTGTCGTTGCCCTTGTTGCCTTTGATCGAGTCGCCATCCTGGTCGCCGTCGAGAAGATCACGTCCCTTGCCGCCGAGGATCTTGTCGTTGCCGCCGCTGCCTTCGAAGCTGTCGTTGCCGTCCTTGCCGTCGAAGGTGTAACGCACCAGCGATTGGTGGGGTGGCACGCTGAATACGTCGCGGTCGTCGGACCCGTTGATAGTAATGCGTGGTGATCCCTGCGGAGGGCTCGCAGTGAAGAACTGGGTCATGAAGCCGGTGAAGTCACCGTTGGCCAGGGACTCGAAAGCCGTGTCCAAATCGTCGACCTCCAAAGCGTAGCCGGTGGCCTTTGCCACCAGCTTGCCGTTGTGGACGACCTTGATCGTCTCGATCGTCCCAATGTCCGGCGCTCCGTCGACGCCTGTGTCGGCGAAGCCTTCGCCGAGGAAGACAACCTTGTGCGTTCCATTCCCGACCGTGACCTTGTTTTCGCTTTTCAGGTCGATGTTCTCTGTCTCCAGGGCCTTCTCCATGATGTCGAGAAAGTCGTGGTTGGGCTTGCCCTTGAGGAGCGTCCATTTCCTTGCCATTGGATTGCAGCCCTCTCCATGGCCATGCCGGGTCCGGGCCGGCTAGATGATGTCGAAGTCATCATGGGTGAGGTTTGGCTTGCCGTCGAATTTGGCGAAAAGGATCTTGCCGCCAGCACCGTTTCCGTCTGCGTCGTAGAACAGCTTGCCGGCACCTTTTTTGTAGACGACGTGATCATTGCCGTCCTGGGCGTTGCCGCCCACGTGAAACTCGCTGTTGTTCAGCTTCGATCCAATGGCGGCAAAGATGGTGCCGTCGAGCTTGATGACATCCGTGCCGACCTTGAAGTCGGTGATCGTATCGACGCCGGCTTTGGAGAAGCCGTTCCCGAGCGCGATGTCGAAAAAGAACTTGTCGGTTCCCTTGCCGCCGGTGAGCGCATCATCCAGTTCGCCGCCAAAGATCTTGTCGGCGCCTTTGCCGCCCTTGATCTTGTCGTCGCCGCCCCGGCCCTTCAGGGTGTCCTTGCCGTCGCCGCCGAGAATCCGGTCGCCGCTCATACTGGCGACGAATCTGTCGCTGCCGCCATTGCCGTAGAAGGTATGCGGAACGTCAGCGGGAATCGAAAGCACATCACGCTCGTCCGAGCCGTTGAGCGTAATGCGCCACGGGCCGGATGGTGCGCCGGTAGCAAAGAACAGGCTGAGGAAGCCGTTGAAATCCCCGAAATTTGCTAAATCCTCAAAGGGGCCATCGAACCAGTCGACGTCCAGCTCGTAGCCGGTTGCCTTGGCGACCAGGGTAGAGCCATCGAAAACCTTGATTGTGTTGACGGTGCCGCTGTCCGGCCCCGGATCGCCGTCCGTGTAGACGAAATTGCCTTTGAGCACCACCGTGTGGGTGTCGCCGCCAACGACGACTTTCGTTGCAGTTTCCTCAAGGATGCCACCGGGTGCGACCGCCGCGGTGAACGCGGTCTCGATGACCTCGAGGAAATCGTAGCTCGGGTTGCCGCGCTTGATGTCCCACTCTCTGGCCATGACGTAACCTCACGGTTTGTCCAGCCCCCGCACGATATGAGAGTAACCACGCCTCTCTGCGGTTACCTATCATGGCGGCCACATGGATGCGTAATACCAAGCACCCTTGTATAAGCCACACCATCATGGTCGCCGGTCATGTAAGGCGGCGCCATCGCCGGTCGGCTCCCGCATCAAGGCACAGCGAGCGCCGCTCTTGGGTATTCCAGCTTTGTAGCGGAGCCGTCTAGATCACGTCGAAGTCATTATGGCTAAGGTTCGGCTTGCCGTCGAACTCGGCAAAAAGGACCCTGCCTCCGGCGCCGTCTCCATCCGCGTCATAGAAGAGCTTGCCGGTGCTCTTTTTATAAATGATGTGATCATCGCCATCCTGGGCATTGCTGCCAACAAAGAACTCGCTGTTGTTGAGCTTCGAACCGATAGCGGTGAAGATGGTGCCGTCGAGCTTGACGATGTCGGTGCCGACCTTGAAGTCGGTGATCGCATCAACACCGGCCTGGTGGTTGGCATTGCCGGGATCACGATCGAAGATGAACGAATCCTTCCCCTTGCCACCGGTGAGGCTGTCGTTTCCCTGATCTCCGAAGATCCTGTCGTTGCCCTTGCTGCCCTTGATCGTGTCGCCGAGCGTACCGCCTTTCAACGTATCCTTACCGTCGCCGCCAATGGCCTTGTCGCCGGCTTCACCGCCAACAAACTTGTCTTTGCCGCCATTGCCGTAAAAATGATGGGCGGTGTCCTCCGGCACCCGGAACACGTCCCGGTCGTCGGAGCCGTCGATGGTGACCGTCTCCGGCCCGTCGAAAAACAGCTCCAGGAATTCAATGAAGTCTCCAAAGTCGGCGAGGTGGTCAAACGCTTGGCCGAACTGATCGAGCGTGGCAGCGTAGCCTGTGGCTTTGGCGACCAGGGTATCTCCGTCATAGACCTTGATCGTGTGGACGGTGCCGTCGTCGGGTCGCGGATCGGCATCATTGTTGACGAAGCCGACACCTTTCAGGACGGCCCGGGCGTCGTTTGCGCCGCCGGCACCGACGATGATCTCGCCAGGGTCCCAGTCGATTACGTTCTCCGTCGCAAATGCCTCTTCCATCAACGCAAGAAAATCGTGGTCGGGGTTGCCGTGCTTGATATCCCAGTTCTTGGCCATGGTGTGTGCCTTGTGTCCTGTAGCGGCCCCCCGCTTTGGTCGGCACGAAACACGCGGATGGCATCAGACGCTATGATGACGGCCACATAAGCGTTCAGTTTTAGTTCAGGTAAGGCGGCGTTCGGCCGCGCCTAGTGAATGCTTCGCACCATTCGGGCATCGGGCAGACAGGTTACCTTGTCACCGTTCTGCTCCTGCCAGCGGCCGACCGTTACGCGGGTCTTGAAGCCGACCAGCCCATCGGCGCCTCCGACGTCGTGACCCTGCGCCTCGAACTGACGCTGCATCGCTGCGACATCGGCCCGGCTGAAACCACCGACCTTGCTCCATTTCGAACCGAACGGCCGGTTGTTGCCAAACCGGTCGGCCAGGTGACCGACATAAAGAGCGTATAGATCGGAGTAATTGTAGTCCTTGATCACGTGGAAATTGCCGCTGACGATAAACGCTGGACCATGGCGGCCGGCGGGCATCAACAGGAACGCCTCCCGGTTCTGTTCGACCCGCGGCAGTGTGCGGCCGTCAAAAAACGTGACCCCGAGGTCGTCCCAATCCTTCATGCCACGTCCTTGTTCGGGGCCTTCGAGATGGCATGGCACACTGGCCGGAATGCTGGCCTCAATGCCCCAACCGCGTTCCGGGTCCCAGCCGTGGTGAAGCAGAAAATTGGCAATCGACGCAAGCGTGTCGGGGACCGACGTCCAGATGTTGCGGCGGCCGTCACCGTCGAAGTCGACGGCATAGGCAAGATAGTGGGTCGGGAGGAATTGCGGTTGCCCCAGTGCGCCGGCCCAGGAGCTTTTCATGTTGGCGGGGCTGACGTCGCCGTTTTCAACGATCTGCAGGGCGGCGACAAGCTCAGGTCGGAATTTCTCCTTGCGACGCCCTATGAACGCGCGGGTTGCCAGCGTCCGGATGGCGTTGTGGGGAATCGCGGCCCGTCCGAAGCTGGACTCCCGCGCCCAGATCGCCACCAGGATCTCGCCGCGGACGCCGAAGCGGGATTCGATGGCGTCGATCGTTTTCTTCCACTGCGCTAGCAGTTTGCGGCCGATAGCGACCTGAGTGTTGAGATTGCCTTGATTGAAGTAGGCCCCGGGGCTTCGGAACTCTGCCTGGTGCTCGACGGTATGCGGCGCGTCGGTTCCCGGCGGCACCAGCTCTGGCAGATCCCAGTCGAGGGTGACGCGGCTGAGCGCTTTATTGAACGTTGATCGCGAGACTCCAACGGCTGCGGCTTCCGGCCATATCTGTTCGGCCAGAAATTTCTGAAATGCTCGTTCTATAGCTGCCCTATTCGCTGCCATAACAGGCGAAGCGAGCCATAGAGTGCCTGCGACCGCCAGAGCGACCAGTCGGAGCGTTGTTGCCCAAGTCATACCGAATTCTCCGTTCGGGCTCCCGTATATTTCAGCCACTGACCTGTGCGTCCATTCCGGCGGTTGCGTCTTGCGCCGCGACCACAGCGAGAGCCGTCATATTGAAAACGCCTCGGGACGTCACCGACGGCGTCAATATATGGGCCGGCTTGGCTGCGCCGAGCAGGATCGGGCCAACGTGGAGAGCGTCGGTCATGGCCTTCAGCAGATTGAGGCCGATATTCGCGGCGTCGAGAGTCGGGAAGACGAGCAGGTTCGCCTCATCGGTCAGCTTCGACATTGGCATCACGCGCTCGCGGAATGCCGCCAGCAGAGCCGCATCGCCATGCATTTCACCGTCGACCTCCAGGTCAGGATTGGTCCGCCACAGCATCTCGACTGCCGCGCGCATCTTGGTGGCCGAGCCGCACTCGCGCGATCCGAAATTGGACGTGGAGAGCAGTGCCGCCTTTGGCTCGATGCCCAACCGGCGCATCTCGGCCGCCGCGAAGCGCGTCATTTCGGCAATCTCCTCCGCACCGGGGTCCATGGTCACGTGGGTGTCGGTCAGGAAATAGGAGCCGCGAGCGTTGATGAGAAGACTGAGGGCCGAGAACGCGTGTGCTTCGGCATTCAGGCCAATGACCTGCTCGATGTCTCTCAGGTGATTGATGAACCGGCCCTCAAGACCACAGATGACGGCATCGGCATCGCCGGTTTCGACAGCGAGCGCTGCAATCACCGTCGCGTTGGTCCGAACAACGGTACGCGCTGCCTCTGGATTGACGCCGCGTCGCCCGACTTTGGAAAAATAGAGGTCCACATAGGCGCGATAGCGTGGGTCGTCTTCGGGATTGATAACGTCGCAGTCATTCTCTACCGAGAAACTCAGTCCGTACCGTTTCAGCCGGGCGTCAATAACACTCGGTCGGCCGACCAGGATCGGTCTGGCAATTCCCTCCTCAATGGCGATCTGCGCGGCCCGGAGAACGCGTTCGTCTTCACCGTCGGCGTAGACCACCCGCCTCGATCCCGATTTCGCCGCCGTGATCGTCGGCTTCATGATGACGCCGGAACGGAAAACAAAACGCGTCAGCCGATCGAGATAGGCGTCGAAGTCTTCAATCGGCAGCGTGGCGACGCCGGTCTCCATGGCCACCCGGGCAACGGCCGGAGCGAGACGTAGGATGAGCCGCTGATCGAATGGCGAGGGAATGAGCGACTCCGGCCCAAAGGTCTTGGCCTCGCCGCCAATCGCCCGGGCCGCAACGTCCGACGGCGCCTCCCGCGCAAGTCCGGCGATGGCATCCACCGCCGCCAGTTTCATTGCTTCATTGATATCTGTGGCGGCAACGTCGAGGGCGCCGCGGAAAACATAGGGGAAGCACAAAACGTTATTGACCTGATTCGGAAAATCCGAACGGCCGGTGCAGATCATCGCATCCGGCCGGGCGGCGCGTGCGACGTCGGGCATGATCTCCGGCGTCGGATTTGCGAGTGCGAGGATCAGCGGTTGCGACGCCATCCCGGCCAGCATTTCGGGCTTCAAGACGCCACCGGCCGAGAGGCCAAGGAATATGTCGGCATCGTGAATGACATCGGCGAGGGTTCGGCATTCGGTATCCTGGGCGAAAGGCGCCTTCCACCGGTCCATTGCCGTCTCGCGGCCGGCGTAGACCACGCCGTGGACGTCTGTGACCCAGATGTTGTCCTGGCGTGCACCGAGCGCGACCAGAATGTTGAGGCAGGCCAGTGCCGCAGCGCCGGCGCCAGAGGCGACGATCTTGACGTCTTCGATTGCCTTCCCGGCGAGCGTCAGGGCATTTCTGACCGCGGCGCCGACAATGATCGCGGTGCCATGCTGGTCATCGTGAAATACCGGAATGTTCATCCGCTCGCGAAGGCGGGCTTCGATCTCGAAGCACTCCGGTGCCTTGATGTCCTCCAGATTGATACCGCCAAAGGTCGGCTCAAGCGCTGCCACCACATCGACGAACCGGTCGACACCGTGTTCGTCGATCTCGATGTCGAAGACGTCGATGCCGGCGAATTTCTTGAACAGGACCGCCTTGCCTTCCATGACGGGCTTGGACGCCAGCGCGCCGATCTCGCCAAGACCAAGCACGGCCGTTCCGTTGGTGGCAACGGCGACCAGGTTCTGCCGCACGGTGTACTCGGCGCTCAACGCCGGATCGTCCGCGATGGCGAGGCATGGTGCCGCAACGCCCGGAGAATAGGCGAGGGCGAGGTCGCGCTGATTGCCCAGCGGCTTGGTGGCCTGGATCTCGAGCTTTCCCGCCCGCGGATAGCGATGGAAGAAGAGGGCGCTCTCGTCGAAGTCGCTCAGTTTGGGGGGCGAGTCTGTCATGTGAACCTGTACGCATGAAGAAGAAACGACGCCAAGTCGCCTGGCCGGTCAGGGAACCCGGCGATTGTCACCCGATAGCACGGCGCTGCCGTGACAATCCTGCAAAAAATCGTGCGTGCCGGTTGAGGCGAGTGGCCTATATCGGTGCTATTGACCGTTGACTCGACCAATCAGCGATTCAACGGTGGGCGCCATTCCATTGACCACCACGGTATACCCATCAGCATTGAGATGGGCGCCGATGTCGCCTTTCAGTTTGTATCGGCGGCGTTTGCGTCCAAGTCGGGTCACACCGTCGAAGAAATTCGGGTAGTAGAGCGCCCCTTGCCTGGCGGCAATGTCAGAAAAGTCGTTTGGAGCGAATCCGACCAGCAGCACCTCCATGCCACTGTTGCGCAGATGTCCGACGATGACCTCGAGGTGGTGACTGATTGTGACGGCCGGGGTGCCCTTGCGCCAGTCGTTGCGGCCGAGGAAGACGATGACCCCGTCGGTTCCGTCCGGAATCGCTTTTTGCAGGCGAGACAGCGTCTCGGCTGTCATGTCACCATTGACCCCGGCATTGGTGATGGCGACGTCGTGGCCGCGCTGCCTGAGCAGTGCCTCCAACTGGGCCGGGTAGGTCTTGTCGCGATCGATGCCGTAGCCATAGGTATTGCTGTCGCCGAGGGCGACGATCTGCACCGTCTCGGCCGCGGCCCGGCCGGAGAAGCCGGCCAAACCGCCAAGCACGACTGCGATCAGCCCGAGCCGGATTGAGATTGTCGCCCTCGCAGCGTGACTTGATTGTCGCAGGATGGTGTCTCCGGTCTTTCCGTGGTCGCCGGACCTTAGCATCGCATCGCAGTCGCGGCCACACGCAGCCGGGTGAACGAGATCGCTGAGGATGATGATCGCCGGCGCCGATAAAGGGTACAGGTCAAGGCTCATCGCCAATCGATCCCGGCGCTTGACCTTTTGGAAGAAATGAGCCATCTGAGCGCCATGACGGCGCTGAGGCGTTCACACGCCATTTGCATCTGCGGGATTATTATTAGCTAGCGAAAACGCTGGCTGGCGCCGTCCTGTCCTTGACTTTCCGAGACGAGACAAGCCCCGGCCGGCGGCCAAGGGAAGACGTTTCGGCATGGGCCTGAAGCTTTACAACACGCTGACCCGGACGAAGGAGAATTTCGTCCCGATCAAACCCGACCACATACGCATGTATGTGTGCGGGCCAACGGTCTATGACTTTGCCCATATCGGCAATGCCCGGCCGCTGATTGTCTTCGACGTGTTGTTCCGGCTGCTGCGGTACGTCTACGGGGCCGACCAGGTGACCTATGTTCGCAACATTACCGACGTCGAGGACAAGATCAATGCGCGAGCAGCCGAGGAGTTTCCCGATCGTCCGCTGAACGAGGCGATCCGTGAGGTTACCACCCGCACGACCGAGCAGTTCCACACCGACGTGGCTGCGCTCGGGTGCCTGCCGCCGACGATCGAACCGCGGGCGACCGAGTACATCAACCGCCCTGCTGCCTCGACTGACATGATCCGGTTGATCGGCCAACTCGTCGACAAGGGGTATGCTTATCCTGCCGAAGGGCATGTCCTGTTCGACGTGAAGTCCTGGAAGGCCGCGGACGGTTCATCTGAATATGGCAAGCTGGCACGACGGTCGCTCGACGACATGATCGCCGGCGCGCGAGTCGAGGTCGCGCCGTACAAGAAAGACCCGATGGATTTCGTCTTGTGGAAGCCATCGACGGCTGACGAACCGGGATGGGACTCGCCGTGGGGGCTTGGTCGCCCGGGTTGGCACCTGGAGTGCTCCGCCATGGCCGGGGCCTTGCTCGGTGAGACCTTTGACATCCATGGCGGCGGCATCGATCTGGTGTTTCCCCACCATGAAAACGAAATCGCCCAGTCGCGCTGCGCCCACGGCACGTCGACCATGGCCAATGTCTGGATGCACAACGGCTTCCTCCAGGTCGAGGGAGAGAAGATGTCCAAATCGCTTGGCAATTTCGTCACGATCCGTGATCTGTTGGAGACGGAAAAATTCGGCGGCCGTCGGTGGCCGGGCGAGGTGCTGCGGCTGGCGATGTTGCGCACGCACTACCGTGAGCCAATCGATTGGACAGTGGCCAAATGCGAGGAGGCGGAAGGTGTGCTCAATCGTTGGTACAAATGGCTCGAGGCGTTCCATGTAACGGGTAAGGAAATCGAGACCGCGCGTCCCGCAGACGCGTTTCTTACTGCCATCCAAGATGATCTGAACACGCCGGCCGCGGTTTCTGAACTCCACAGGCTGGCGAAAATGGCCTCGGGCGTTCACGTTGAGTCGGTCGCGTCTGCAGAGCAACTGGGACCTGAGACGAAAGAGCTATTGGCGACCGGCGCGTTTGGCGGTCGATCGAATGCTGTTGAACTGGCTGCGTCGGCTCGCCTGCTTGGCTTGATGGCCCTCACACCCGAAGAGTGGCAAGCCGCGAAGTCGTCCGGAAGAGCCGTCGACGATGTGAAAGTTGACTTGCTGATCTCTGCGCGCGCTGCCGCACGGAAAGCAAAAGATTGGGTCGAGGCTGACCGTATCCGTGACGAACTCGATGCCATGGGTCTCCAGCTCAACGACGCTAAAAACCCGGAGACCGGCGAGCTCGTGACAACATGGGAGATCAAACGGTGAGCAGGATTCCCCCTCACCCGGTTCGGCCTGCGGCCTCACCACCCTCTCCCGCCAGGGGAGAGGGGTTGGAGCGGGGCACGACGGATATAGTCGAAGACTTGGCCGTGACGGACGGGTCAAGGCACAGAGGCAGCGATCCCTCTCCCCTGGCGGGAGAGGGTGGCCCGGCGCGGAGCGGCGGGTCGGGTGAGGGGGCTGAAAAGCGCCAAAAGAAAACGAAGCGCACTGTTCCGGAACGGATTGCCTTTGCC
>JAAEOR010000093.1 GCA_024222895.1 Hyphomicrobiales bacterium
GGAAGATGCCGATACCGGTGACGTCCTGACGTTCAGCATCAAGGACTCTGACGACGGCGCCTTCTTTGATGTCGACCCGGTGACCGGCGTCGTATCGTTCAAGTCGGCACCCGACTTCGAGACACCGGCCGATGGCGACGGCGACAATCAGTACATCGTCGTTGTCGAGGTGAGCGACGGCACCGACACCGACGCCGTGGAGTTTGGCGTCACCGTGACCGACATCGCGGCCCTGAACCTGGTCGGCACCAAGAACAAGGATACACTCATCGGCGGCGACGAAGGCGACGTCATCAAGGGCAAGAACGGCAAGGATACGCTGAAGGGGCTCGGCGGCGACGACGAACTCAACGGTGGCAAGGGCAAAGACAAGATGATCGGCGGCGATGGCAAGGATGGCTTCGTCTTCGCCGACAAGCTCAAGTCGAGCAATGTCGACAAAGTCAAGGACTTCGCGGTCAACGTCGACCGCATCCACCTCAACGACAAGATCTTCACCAAGATCGGCAACGAGGGCGGACTAAAGGGCAAATATTTTGAGAAGGGCAAGAAGGCCGACGACGGCAAGGATCGGATCATCTACGACAAAAAAACCGGCAATCTTTTCTACGACAAGGACGGTAAGGGCGGCAAGGATCAGGTTAAATTCGCCCAACTTGACAAGAAGCTTAAACTCGACGCGGACGATTTCCTCGTGGTTTAGCCGATTGGATTCGACAGCCTGAGGAGTCGAACGTATTAATTCTAGATCATCGGGTGTGCGGCGACAGGTATCCTCTGACTGGTGCATCGAGTACTTCAACTCGCCGGAGATTTGCATCGGTAACAAGGAGATATTTCATGCTCAACCGCATCGTAATTGCTCTTTTAGTTTTCCTTTTCGCGGCGTCCGGCTTGGCGACAACTCGGGACGCCGGGGCCGAGTCCACCCAACAGGTTCAAGAAGACTCGGCTCGGGTAAAGCCCGCGGCCGAAGCCACGTCAAAGGAGGCCGCGCCCAAGGTCGTCACCAAGAACGGGATGTTCAACATCCTTGAGGCCGAGGGGAAGACCTTTTTCGAGATTCCGTCGGATTTCTTCGGTCGGGAACTGTTCTGGTACGCCGAGGTGGTCGAAGATCCGCCCGAGACAGATGGTATCCTCGGCAACGCGGTCGGCACAGCCGTAGTTCGCTTCGACAAGCAGGGGGATGCGGTCTACCTCCGCGATCTGTCAGATCGGACGAGGGCACGCACCCATTTTACCCAGGGCCAGGCAGATGCCGCGCAACCGTCATCGGCCAGCAAGCTGAAACCGGTCGTCAGGGCCGTGGCTGCGGCCGACTATCCGCCGGTCATGCACGCCTTTGCTGACCTTGGGGCGGGCCCCAACGGCGGCACGGTGATCGAGGTAACCGCGCTGTTCGCCAACGACGTCGACGAGTTCTCCGTCGCCGATGCGCTCGCGAGCGATCCCTTCGGCGGGGGGCTGCTCGTCGGTCCGATCGATGGCGCGCGATCCTCGATCCAGCAATCGTTGGCATTCCCGAAGAACGTGCATATCCGTGCGAGGTTGACCTTTAGGCCGGCCACGGCAGCGGAGCGGCTTGGCGCACCTTCGGTTCCGCCCGCCGAAACGCCGCTGTCGGTCGTCGTCGGGCACAGCATCGCACTGCTGCCGGCAGAGCCGATGAAAGCGCGGCTATTCGACGATCGCGTCGGTTACTTCGTCACATCCTTTGTTGATTATGACGAAACCGACCGGCTTGGGGGGCGAGACCGGTCGATCGTACTGCGTCGGCGCCTGGAGAAGAAGGATCCCGACCAGGAGGTGTCGGAACCTGTCGAGCCAATCGTCTTCTATATCGGCCGTGACGTTCCGGATAAGTGGCGCCCCTATATCAAGCAGGCGGTCGAGAACTGGCAGCCGGCCTTCGAGCAGGCCGGTTTCAAGAACGCAATCATCGCCAAGGATGCGCCAAGCGCGACTGAAGATCCGGATTGGCA
>JAAEOR010000094.1 GCA_024222895.1 Hyphomicrobiales bacterium
CCGCCGTTCATCGCCACGCTTGGCATGCTGGGCGTCGCCCGTGGGTTGGCTCTGGTTGTGACCAACGGCGTCTCCTATCAGGTGCTGGTTCCGATGTTCCTCTACATCGGCAACAGCACGTTTCTCGGTCTGCCGATCCCGCTCTATTTCGTCGTCGTCACCTACGCCGTCCTGCACATCATGATGACACGGTTCCGTTTTGGCGGGCATATCTATGCCATTGGCGGCAATGAACGGGTTGCGCGCCTTCAGGGGATCAAGGTCGACCGCGAGAAGATCAAGATCTACGGGCTGAGCGGCTTTCTGGCTGCGCTTGCGGCCGTGGTTCTGATTGGTCGGCTTGCAGCCACGCCTCCCAACGTAGCGCAGGGAATCGAACTGCAGGCGATCGCCGCGGTGATCATTGGCGGCATCAGTTTTATCGGCGGACGGGGCGTTGTCCTGACCGCATTGATCGGCGCCCTGATCATGGCGATGATCACCAACGGCCTGAATATTCTCGGCGTTTCCTCGTTCTGGCAGCAAGTGCTGATCGGCATGATCATCATCGCCGCGGTCTGGCTCGACAATATCAAGAACAGGAAGACGTGAGGCCGAAGCCCTTGCAGTTAGTACCGGCCGTTTGCCCGCATGATCGCGTCAACACGGTTCTGTGATGAGGACAATGCCTGATTCACGGTTGTCTTCCCGCTCAGCAAGTCGTGGACCTCCTCGCCGAGAACGTTCAGCAGATCGTTGAACTCCGGAATCGGCGGGCGCGGCCAGTTCTGGATTTCGCCGCGCCGTTCCATTGCATCGATTCGTGCGATCAGCTTGGAAAACGACTGGACCTCGGGATCAGCACTGGTGGAAAAGCGCGGGCTGGTGAGATTGCCGTTCTGAACGTACCATTTCATCATTTCCGGCCGGGTCAGATACTCCATCAGCTTCCACGCCGACTGAATCCGTTCGGGCTTAAGGTTCGCGGGGATCGCGAGCGAGAAACCGCCGATCGGCGAGACCGCCCGTTGGCCTTCGGCCGGCGGATGGGCGATGAAGTCGACCCTGCCATGGGCGGGAGCATTCCGGTCGAGCTCGAATGCGGCGGCGCGGACGGACCAGCCGTACGTCATCGCTGCTTCCCCCTTCGCAAACAGGCCGATGCGACGGTCCCAATCACATTGCAGGCTGGCGGGATGTGCATGGTCGCGTAGCGCCAACAAGTAGTCGGCCGCCTGGCGCCCCACCGGAGTGTCGATCATTGGGCGAAAATGCTCGGCCTTGATGTCACTCGCGTCAAAGTCATCCCCGAGCTTTTGCAGGTCGATAATCGGCTGGCCGAAATGCGCAATCGTCAGAACAAAAGTGTGGGCAACCGGCGTGCCGCGCCCATAATTCATGACGATACCGGACACACCGGGCTCGCCGCGATGGAGTGTTTTTGC
>JAAEOR010000095.1 GCA_024222895.1 Hyphomicrobiales bacterium
GACCGATCCACTCCACGGCGCCGACACTCGATCTGCTGACATTCATGCTGCCGGACAGCGGCAGAATCCAGGAAAGCGAGGTCGAGCGAAAGAACCGGTCGCTGCGCCGACAGGGCAAGGCGACGGTGACGCCGATTTACACCCAGGACGACGCGGAGGCGAGCCTTGAGGGTGGGGTCGACCATCCGCTGGAAGAGTGGTTCGAAACCGGGCCGGGCGTCAGGGCGCGCTTCTGGAATGCCGGCCATATTCTTGGCTCGGTGTCGATCGAGCTGGCGATCGAAGACGGCGGGTCGCGCCCTTTGCGGCTGCTGTTCTCCGGCGACCTCGGGCCCGATGAGAAGGTGTTTCATCTTGCGCCCGATGCGCCGGAAGGCTTCGACTATGTTGTTTGCGAAAGCACCTATGGCGACCGCGATCGCGACGATGTCACCGTCGCGGGGCGGCGGGCTGCGCTGGAGCGCGAAATCAGCGAGGCCCTTGGCCGCGGCGGCAACCTGGTGATTCCAAGCTTTGCCGTCGAGCGCAGCCAGGAACTGTTGCACGATATCGGTGTGCTGCTGGCGGAGGGTAAGATCCCCGAACAAACGCCGGTC
>JAAEOR010000096.1 GCA_024222895.1 Hyphomicrobiales bacterium
GCGACCGCGCAGCCGGGTCCGCCGCCCATCGGCACCGACCCGATAGCCAAGCGGATCGCCGTCGAGACGGATCTCCCCCGCCTCGAACTCTTCAAGCAGATCGACGCAGCGCAGGAGCGTCGTCTTGCCGGAGCCGCTGGCGCCGATGATCGACACGACATCGCCCGGGAAGACATCCAGATCGACTCCCCGCAGAATGAGATTATCGCCAAAGGACTTCTCCAGCTTGGCGATCGTGAGGACGGGCTCCGCTGGACTGGTCATCTGGCCTGAACCTTCCGTTCGATCCACCAGCCGCCGGCGGCGATGGTGAGGTTGACAACCAGGTAGAGCGCGCCGGCCAGGGCGTAGAACTCCATCGTCTGGAACGTTCGCCCGATGACTTCCTGGGTGGTGAGCAGCAACTCACCAACCCCGATTGCCGAAAGCAATGACGAGGCTTTGACGATCTCCACCGCCGTGTTGACGAAGTTCGGCGTAATCTGGCGAAGCGCTTGCGGTAGGAGCACGTAGAACAGCATCTTTGGAAAGGTGAGGCCGATCGCCCGAGCGGCATCCGACTGGCCCGGCGGGATGGCGTTGAGTGCGCCGCGCAGGGTCTCGGCAACGTGGGTCGCGCAAAAGACCGTCAGCGCCAGGATGCCGGCCTCGATCGGCCCGGGACTGAGCCCGATCCCGGCGGGCATGTAGAAGCTCGCCAGAATCAGAACCAGAACCGGCGTCCCCCGGACGATGTCGACAAAGCCGCGGAAGGGAAGGGCCGCGATCCGCCCGCCATAGGTCAGCATCAAACCAACGACGATTCCGAGGAGCGATCCGAGAACAACGGAAGCAGCCGAGATGCCGACCGTGAGCTTGAAGCCGTGCAGCAGAGGGCCCGACGCCGAATCGAGAGTGTTGAGGAAGCCTTCCATCCGTCGCCCTCAGAACTTCGGAAACCTGGATTCCAGGCGTCTCAGGCCGGCCGCGATAAGCGCGCAGGTGGCGACATACATCAGACTTGCGACGATCCAGACTTCGATCACACGAAAGCTTTCATTATTGATCTTTCGCGCCTGGAAGGTCAGTTCCGGCACTGCGATGACCGCGGCAATCGACGTGTCCTTGAACAGAGAGATGAAGTTGTTCCCGACGCTCGGCAGGGCGTTGCGGACCGCTATCGGAAGAATCACCCACAAGGCTGCGCCGGTGCGCGTCAACCCGATCGATTGGGCGGCTTCGGTAATGCCCTTGGGAATTACCAGGATCGCAGCGCGGAACGACTCGGTCAGATAGGCGCCGGCATAAATCGCCAGAACTGCCGTGAAAGTAATGACGTTGTTGAAACGAATGCCGAGACCGGGCAGTGCGAAGAACGCAAAAAGCGCCAGAACAAGGATCGGCACATTACGGATCAGGCCGACATAGGCTGCGACCAGGATACGCGCCGGGCGGCCGCCGTAGACGGCCCCGAGGGCCGCCAGGACACCGATCAGCGAACCGATCAGCAGCCCGGCAAACCCCATTTGCAGCCCGAGGAGCAGACCATAGAGAAGGTCGTCGAACCCTCGAAAGACCGCGCCGAAGTTAAGCGTGTAATCCATTGCCTACTTCGGCGTGGCCGTCTTCGATCAGCGCAATTCGCCGGGAAAGCCGACTTGCGGTGTCGGGGGACGTTCACCGAACCACTTTTCGAACGACGCGGCAAAAGCCGGGAACTCGACGCCGGTCATCGCTTCACGAAACACCGTATCGACGAAGTGAAGGAAGTCAGGGTCCCCTTTCTTGACGGCACAGGAGTAGGTCTGCGGGTTCCATCCGAAACCACCCTCGATATACCGGTCCGGGTTCTGGGCAACGAACCACTTGGCCGACGACATGTCGGTTGCGGCCGCATCTGATCGACCGGAGTTCAGCGCCTGGTACATCAGGTCGACACTGTCATATTGATCGACAGCGGCGTCCGGCAGGGCCTGATGGACCATGTCCTCGGCATAGACATTCTGCAGAACCGAAATCGTCACATCGTCACCGCCCGCCAGCAGGTCGTCATGGTTGGTATAGTCGCCGTCCTTGAGCAGCAAGAGCCCGACACCCTCACGATAATAAGGGATGGTGAAATTCACCTGCTGGGCCCGACCTGCGGTCACGGTCATGAACTGGCAGGTCACGTCCACCTTGTCGGTCAGGATATTCGGGATGCGCGAATCAGATGATTGGGTGACGTACTCCACAGCGTCCGGGTCATCGAAAATCGCCTTCGCCAAATGGTGTCCCATATCGACGTCGTAGCCGACCAGGTTCCCCTGATCGTCCTTGAAGTGCCACGGCGGATTGGTGCTCCCGGTGCCCACGATGATATGGCCACGATCGAGAATCGTCTGGAGCCGATCCTGCGCCACCGCACCGACCGGTGCGACCGCCACCACGGCAAACCCGGCTGCGAACAAGCCAACGCTTACTTTCATGGTATCTTCCCCCTGTTTTGTCCATTATAACGGACACTATGTCCGGAATAGTGACCACGGATGGTAGTATGGAAACGAGCATTGAGCAACGGCAGAGTCGGCGGCAGGAAAAAAACCGAGACGCACCGGATGATGGGGGCGAGGCAAAGGTCGGGCAAAAAGGTTCCGGTCGGACCCGCAGCCTGAACCGTGCCGTCGAGGTTTTTCAGCTCCTCCATGCGGTCGGAAAGCCAATGCCGGTTGGCGAAATCGCGCGTCGCCTGGAGGCGCCTCGCTCGACCATCTACGAGATTGTCAATCTCTTCCTCGCCGCCGATATTCTCGAATATGCGGGCAACAGCTCGGCCATCTATTTCGGCCGCGCCATCTACCTCTACGCCAATGACTATTACGCCACCCACGCTTTGGTGCGGCTGGGGGAAGAGGAAGTCCGGCGGCTTGGGGCCCTGACGGGCGAGACCTGCCAGCTCTGCATGCCGATCGGCAACAAATACACCGTGGTTGCGATGCAGAACAGCGCCCGGCTTTTTCGCATCGGCTCAGACATCGGAACGCTGGTTCCGATCCCCTCGACTGCCTCGGGGCGTTTCTTTGTTGCGCATATGACCCTTGCCGAGCTGAACGCCTTCATCCCGCCCGAGGACTTCCAACTTCACAACTGTGAGGCCATCGATCCGGCAGCCTTTCTCACGGAAGCCAGAGCCGCCGCGCAAGCCGGAATCTGCGTGATGTCCGGATTGGTCGACGACTTCGCGACCTGCGTGGCAGCGCCGGTGATGGATCACACCGGCCGGTGCGCCGCCTGCATCTGCTTCGTCGTGTCGAGGGCCACTGACGCGGAGCGGATGCGGGACCTGTCAGGGGAGCTGCTTGAATCCGCCAGGAAGCTCTCGGCGATCCCCGATGTATAGCCTGCCTACTCGGTCACGGTGATCGGTCGGGTCGCCAGGACGGCGCGGTAGTCGCCGTTCCAGTAACGCAACGTGTAGTCCCCGGGTTCTTTCGGCGCTTTCAGCTTGACCGTCTGGCCGTCGTAATCGCCGTTGACCAGCCGGGCGCGGACGACGGACTTGCCATCCACCGGATCGCCGGACATCAGGTCGATCTGATCGCGGTTGGCCCCCGGACCGACCCATTCGACGGTGAACGGCTCCGCCGCCGTCACGCTGTCCGGTGCAGTGATCGTCACCTCGGCGGCAACAACAGCGAGTGGAGCCGTCGCCAAAGCCTTACGGCCGACCCCGTCCCAGTACCGGATCAGGTAGTCGCCAGGCTTGACCGGTGCCACCAACTTCACCGTCTGGGCGTCGTAGTCGCCATTGACCAGGCGCTGCTGGTTGACCACCTTGCCATTGCCATTGTCACCTTCGGGGTCAAAGATCTCGACGGAATCCCGGTTGGCACCGGGGCCGACCCAAGCGACGACGACGGTCCGTCCGATATCAACCGACTCCGGAGCGGATAGCGTGACCTCGGTGGCAACGACCGTTATCGGCGAGGTCGCGAGAACCGCTCGACTGACGCCGCTCCAATAGCGCAACTGATAGTCGCCCGGCTCGGTCGGCGCCTGCAGTTTGACCGTTCGGTTGTCCATGTCTCCGTTGACGACTCGGATCGACACCACGACCTTGCCGTTGCCGTTATTGCCGGCCGGATCAAACATCTCGATCGAGTCGCGATTGGCACCTGGCCCGACCCAGGCCACCTCGAAACTCCGACCCATGTCGACCGCCTCCGGCGCCGACACCGACACATTGATCGCCGCCACCTCGACCGGCCGGGTGGCCAGCACTTCCCGGCTATCGCCGTTCCAATAGCGCAGTTCGTAAGGCCCGGCTTTCGTCGGTGCGGTCAGCTTGACGGTCCGCCCTTCAAAATCGCCGTTGACCAGGCGAACGCTGGCGACCACCTTGCCGTTGCCGTTGTTGGCCTCAGGATCGTAAATCTCCACGGAATCGCGATTGGCGCCGGGGCCGATCCAAGCCACTTCGAAGCTCCGTCCCATGTCGACCGCCTCGGGGGCGGACAGTGCCACGTCGATCGCGACCACTTCGATCGGCCGGGTGGCCAGCACTTCCCGGCTATCGCCATTCCAATAACGCAACTGGTAGGGACCGGTTTTCGTCGGTGCCGTCAGCTTGACGGTCCGTCCATCAAAATCCCCGTTGACCAATCGTACGCTGGCGACGACCTTGCCGTCGCCGTTGTTGGCATCGGGGTCGTAGATCTCCACCGAATCGCGCCGGGCCCCCGGGCCGACCCAGCTGACATCGAACGTCCGACCCATATCCACCGAATCGGCCGCGGCAAGGGAAACCTCAGCCGCCAGGACCTCGATCTCGCGGGATGCAAGAACCTTGCGATCGTCGCGGTTCCAGTAGCGCAGCTGATAGAAACCCGGCTCGGCCGGCAGAATGATCGAAACGGAGCGGGCCTCGTAGTCGCCATGGGCCAGCCGCGTTTCGCGAAGCACGGAGCCCTCGCCCTGCTTTGCCGCAGGATCGAACAGCTGCACGGTATCGCGATCGCCACCGGGGCCAATCCAGATGACATCGACGGTCGTGCCGATATCCGCATTGGGCGGCGCTGACAGCGATACCGCCGCATCGACCACTTCGATGGCCCGGGTCGCGATAACGTTGCGGCGGTCGAAACGGTATTGCAGTTCATAGATACCCGGAGTGACCGGCGCCGTCATCCGGACGCGCCGGTTATCGAAGTCCGCGTGGATAAGCCGGACGCCCCGCAGATCCCGCCCCTCGCCGTTGTTGCCGTCGGGATCGACGAGATAGACGTAATCGAATTTATCACCAGGCCCATCCCAGGTGATGTCGAGCTGAAGACCGATCTCGATCGACTCAGGTGCCTCGAGCGAAGCGGTCGGCAGTGCCTCCGGCTCGGCTGGCTCCTCGACCGGTGGCGGTGGTTCGGCGACTGCGGCAACGGTTTCGCTCAGCGCGTCGGCAAGCCCATCGGCGTCGCTCGCCTGGATGTAGCGCCCACCGGTCTCCTCCGCCAGACAAGCGACCTGACGACCCTCCTCCGGCGACAGACCGAAGCCCACCACGTGAGCGGTAAAATCAACACCGGACGCCTCAAGCTCCCGGGCGAGCGCGCACGGATCGGCACCGCATGTTTCCAGGCCGTCAGTAATGGCAATGACGGTGGCCTTTTCTTCCTCGTGTCTGAGGACCATTGCTGCCTGGCGAACCGACTCGCTGAGAGGTGTCTTGCCCTTTGGGCTGATTCCTTTCGCCGTCCCGACAATCTCGGCTGTCGCCCCGGGCGCCGGCGCGATAATCAACTCGATGTCGGAACAGTTGCCCTTTTCCCGGTGTCCATAAACCAGCAGGCCGAGCGCCTGGCTGCTTGGAACGGTCGCCAGGACATCTCCCAAGACCTGTTGAGCAATGCTGATTTTTGTCCGGCCGTCGATCTGCCCCCACATCGATCCAGACCCATCGAGCACGATGATCGCCTGCTCCTGAGCCTGAGCCGCCGCGGCGGTGGCCAAGCCTGCAAGCACAGTCGCGCGAAACAGAAATTTCATATCGCCCCTCCCGGAATCACCTCAGCCTACTCGCGCGCGAAACAATATCAACCTGTCACATTGACCTCACGACACGCGGGCTTCGAGGTCCTCGGCAAGCGTCTTGAGGGTCGGCTCGGGCAACTTGCCGATCAGCAGGTAACCAATGCCGCCCTGATTCCAGAACGCGATCGGCCAGCCCTCCCGCTCCTCGATCGTCAACGGTATGTCCGGCTTGTCGTTGGCGATGATACAGAAGGCCACCGGGCCGGCGTCCTCGGAGAGAAACGCGATCTGGGCCAGCGGCAGGCCTTTGAACTCCAGGACCTGTGCGCGTTTCAACTGCATATCCGGCAGCGCGACATCGTCGACGGTCAGGTCGATGGACATGCGCGCGACGACTTCGGCGAGTTCCTGTTCGCGACGTTCCGGGTCGTCGGGAATCGCAGCCAGTGTCTCGTCGGTGTAGAGCCCCCAATAGTCGGCGACGGCGGCGCGCCAATTGGCCGGCGGCCCGTGAACGACCTGAAGCTCCGGGAAAGCAAAGCGGGCGACACCGAATCCGACCCCGGTGCCGACCACGACAAGGAGGATCGCGGCGGCAGCTGCCGCGATCCGGCCCCATCCGCGATCGTTTGCCGGCCGGGCACCCGCAGCATCAAGGGCGGCCGTGAGCCGCGCCATCGGTGCGTCGTCGAGCAGGAGATCATACGCATCAACCGAGGGTCCGGCAGCGGCGAGTTGCTCGAAACGGGCCCGCAGCGCCGGATCGGTTTTTAGCCGCGCCTCCAGTGTCGCCCGCTCGCCCGGCGGCAATGCGTCATCGATCAGGCCGGTCAAGGCGATATCGGTTTGCGAAACCTGATCAGCGTCAATGTGGCTCATGACACGTCGCTACGGCTCTGCGGCCGTGCCTCCTGGCGGGCTGCCAACTTTACCCGCGCGGCAGCGAGGCGGCTCATGACCGTACCGATCGGAATGTCCAGCGCTTCTGCTGCTTCTCGGTAGGTAAACCCCTCGACATAGACAAGAAAGACCGTCTCCCTTTGCGCTTCAGGCAACATCTGTACGTCGGCTAACACCTGAACTGCCGCGATATTCGCCTCGACGGCATGAAGTCCGTCGTAAACAAGCGCGACTTCCGCATCGACCTGTCCCTGCCCCTGGCGGTATCGGGCGGCCCGCAGTTCGTTCAGCCAAATCCGATGCAAAATGGTCAGCAACCAGCGATCGAGCCGCGTGCCCGGTTGAAACTGATGCGACCGCTCCAGCGCCCGCAGGCACGTCGCTTGCACCAGATCCTCAGCCGCATCGCGATTTCCCGAGAGAACCAGGCCATAGCGCCACAAACGGGCGAGATGTGCCCGAAGCCCGGCTCTCACAAGTTCGTGACTGCTTTCCGGCATGGCAATGTGAATAAGATGCCGGCAGCGTGTGTTTTGTGTGGCGTGACTGTAAACGACCCGCAGCATGCGGGTGCAACAATTTTCTTTGGAGAGAGCGACAATGATTCGATCAACCATGTTCGGACCAGCAACCGTCTCCGTAGCCGCGCTTTGCGCGGCCGGTATCATCGCCCTGGGCACCCAGGGACAGGCTTTTGCCGCCAGCAGCAGCGGCGGCGGCAGCAGCGGTGGCGGTGGCGGGTCCAGCGAAGTGAAGTGTCGCGCCGGCCTCGTCTACGACAAGCAGAAGCAGATGTGCGTGCAGCAGAATTCCGCGGCTGACGAGGACTTGTACCGCACGGGCCGCGCCGTCGCGCTGGCCGGCGACTACGAGCGGGCCCTGGGGCTGCTCGAAGCAATCGACGACAAGAACGATGCAATGGTTCTGACCATGATCGGCTACTCCAAACGCAAGTTGGGTGCCGTCGAAGAGGGCATCGGCTACTATCAGCTGGCGCTGGCGATCGAGCCGGACAATGTCTTCACGAGGGAATATCTCGGCGAGGGTTACGTCAGTCAGGGTCGCTACGATCTTGCCCAGCTTGAACTGGATCGCATCGAAACGATCTGCGGCCAGGACTGCGAGCAATATCAGGATCTGGCCTCGGCCATCGCCGGCGATCCGGACTGGTAGGCCCATCACAAGCGGGCGGACCGGCCCGCATGCAGACACTGGACGGGGAAGGCAAACCGGGGGTCAAACGGTTCACCTTCCTCGCCAGGTCTCGCTGACTACGCAAAACCAAAGGCCAGCGTGGGGTGTACCTGGCAAAGGGCTTGCCAACACCGGCACCGGCCACCACCCCCAAGAGGTAGTGGCCGAAGTGAGATCGATCGCAATTTATTGAAATTGTTAAGGTTTCAGCAACCAATTCCGCATTGCAAAATGCAAGACATCTTGCAGTTTGCGAGACTTGGCACCGGTTTCCCCGCGTCACAGGCGCGGGTCGTTCGCCAGCCAATAGTCGAGAAACGTTTCCAGGAAGCGCATCGTCTTCCAGTCATGCAGCGCCCGGCCGGTGAAGTGAGCATCTGCCGGTTGCGCGCCCGGCCGCGGATCTGGATTACCGATACTCCTCGTCCAGCGACCAACCATCGCCATTGTGAGTTCGATGTGGAACTGAATCGCAAATGCAGCCTGCCCGTAGGAAAAGGCCTGATTTTGAAAGACATCGCCTTCGGCCAACAGCGTCGCTCCCCGCGGCAGGTCAAAACCCTCGCGGTGAAAATGATGAACGTAGTCCGGCCAGGCCATCATTCGCCGACCGACTGCTGTCGCCCGCAACGGGTAGTAGCCGACTTCCACTTCATCTTGCGGGTGGCGGCTGACCTCGGAGCCCAGATGACGGGCAAGCATCTGGGCGCCCAGGCATAATCCTAGGAGCGGAGCGTTCTCCGCGAGCGGAACGCGCATCCAGTCCGTTTCACTGTGGATATAGTCGTCGTCGTCGTTGGCGCTCATCGGACCGCCGAACACGACGGCGCCGGCGTGACCTGCCAGGGTCTCCGGAAGGGCGTCGCCAAATCGTGGTCGTCTGATGTCGAGGCGATGGCCGCGCGCAATCAGCCGTAGGCCGACCCGGCCGGCGGTCGAGTGCGCCTGATGGAGAACAACCAGGACTGGCGCTTTCTCAGGCTCCTTCATGCCCGCGAACAGCACGCTTCATCCTGATGCGTGCCTGCGAGGATACACCGAGTAACTCCGCCGCGCGCCACACCAGATTGTCTTCGAATTCATGCACTTTGCCATCGGCGAACGCCAACCGCCACATCATCTCGACAATTCGCTCGCGATCCGCCACGTCGAGCTGGCCCTTGAGAACGCTGGTGAAACCATAAAGGTCCACGGCTTCCTTGTCGGCCCGCTCGGCCTCGGCCAGCAGTTCATCGACATCATGCTCGTTCAGATCGAAGCGTTCCTTCAGCAGGCCGCGCAACGTGGCCTTCTCGGCGTCGGCAACCTCGCCATCGATAGCGATCACGTGAAAGAGCAGCGCCGCCGCCGCAAGCCGGCAGCGATCCTCGCTCAAGGTCTCAGGCTCGGTCGGGCCCGACAAGTCGGACAGAAACTGCTTGAGTGCCGAAATCATAGACATCCTCCGCGGCCGAGCCACGTTACCGAACCAGTGGAGCGAATTTGACATTTGAGTCCCGCTGATTGCAAGGCCCTTGCTCAAATGTCAAATTCAAAAGCTCCACTGGGATCAAATAGTTACTGGTGGTCCTGATGACTCCGACATTTGCTCGGGCAGGTGCTGCAGGAGGGTAGCAAATGTCGGAGTCGAACCACCAGTGCGGCCGCGAACCGCAGGTGCCCAAAACGAAACCGCCGGCCACTGGCCGGCGGTCTCATTTAAGAAATAGCGTAAAAAACAAACCTCTTGAACAACCCTTCGCCCGACCCAAAAATTCCGGACTAATAATCTCCATGAACAACTGACATTAACAAGATCGTCACTCTATCAGGGATTCATACCCGTGAAAAGGGGCTGTTGGCAACAGCTTTTTTCGACCGTGTAATCATCGCCTGAGAAGGAGATTAGGCAACCGCCTCGCCGAACGCAAGTGCCAAAAAAAGTCATTCTTTTCAATAGGTAAACGCGGCTAACTGTTGGAATCAACCTTTCCGGGCGGCATCCTGGCGATTCCACCGATTCTCACGCCCGTTCGGCCCCCCTACGCCGCTGAAAGTCGCCGGACGTCAGCGGCCTGCAAGGGCGCCGGCCGCTCCACCTTCGAGCGAAGCCTGACGAAACGGCGCTCGGCAGCCGACGTCATGATCGATTCCATAATGTCGACCACATGCGCCGCGAGCCGCCCGGAACACCGCGGCTCACGATCCTTGCGAGCCGCGTCGGCGAGGTCGGCAACGCCGAGCATGCGATAGTTGGACTGTTTGGGAGCTCCCGACCGGGCTCGCCAGTTGGGGGCGCCGAACACCTCTGTCGACGTATCGACCTCGTCATAAGCATCGCCCGCCCTGGAATACGACACCACGCCGCCGAAGAAGTTCGGGTCGGGCAAAAGCATCGTCCCCTTGGTCCCGTAGAGTTCGATCGGGTTGACATGGCCGTGCTTCCACACATCCCAACTGGTCGCGACCGTGATCTGGGCGCCGGAATGAAAGTCGAGAATCGCGTCAACGGTCGTCGGAGTCGTCACCTTGATGCTTTTGCCGGTCATCGGCCCGGCCGCCGTAACCAGACGTTCGGCGAGTCCCTTCTTTGCCATGGCGGTCACCGTTTTGACCGATCCCAGCAGGTTGACCAGCGTGGTGATGTAATAAGGCCCGACGTCAAGCATCGGCCCGCCGCCCGGCCTGTAGAAGAAGCCCGGGCTCGGATGCCAGTGCTCCATGCCGTGGCTGCGCACCTGAGCTGTCCCGCCGACGACGTCGCCAATGGCCCCCTTGTCGACCAGCTTGCGGGCCGCCTGGCCGCCAGCACCCAGAAACGTGTCCGGCGCGGCGCCGATCTTCAGCCCGCGCTTGTCCGCTTCGCCGACAAGCTTCCTGGCCTGCTTGTAAGTCAGCGTCAGCGGCTTCTCCGAGTAGACGTGTTTGCCGGCGGTCAGGATCGCGTGGCTGACGTCGTAATGCGCCTTGGGAACGGTGAGATTGATGACCGTGTCGATCTCGCTATCCCCGAGCAGCGCCTCGACCGACATTGCACGAACCGAGAACTGGTCTGCTTTTGCCTTTGCCGCCGCCGCCACGATATCGGCGCATGCGACGATCTCGACCCCCTTGAAAAGGGGCCAAAGCTCAAGATAGGTGTCCGAAATCACACCGGCTCCAATGATGCCGATCGCCGCTCGTCGCGCCATGTCGATTGGTACCCTATTGCTTGCCGGTGAGACCGGACAGGAATTTGAATGATTTCTCGGCGAAACCACGCCAGTCGGACGGCGCGTCGTGTTCAAGCACCAGAAGGTCGGAGCCAGTCGCTTCGATTGATGGCCAGATCGACCGCCAGTCGATCGTTCCGGCCCCCACGTCGGTCCAGCCGTCATCGACCGTGACGCCGTCGGGGGCCGTATCCTTGATGTGAAGCGCCGCCACCCGCCCCGGGAACCGCCCGAGTTCGGTTGGAATGTCGCAACCGCCGCGGACGATCCATCCCAGATCCGGTTCCCACAGAACGGCATCGTTAGCCAGAAGATGATCAATCGGTCGCGAGCCGTCGGCGAGCACGGCATACTCGAAATCGTGGTTGTGCCAGGCAAGCTCGAGACCTTGCGCCCTCATGGTGGCGGCATGACCCGCGAGTTTCTTGCCCAACGCCTTCCAGCCATCGACATCCTGGCTGCGTTCCTCGGCCGGAACCGCCGGAACGATCACTGTTTCCAATCCAAGGATCCCGGCCGTGCCGACCACTGCGCCGACATCTGCGTCAAGCTCCGCGAGCCCGATATGGGCGGTCGGACAGGCAAGTCCGAAAGCGTCGAGTTTCTTGCGGAAACCGGCCGGATCGTCGCCATAGGCACCTCGATAGGGTTCCACCGCATCGTAGCCGATCGCTGCCAGCGCCTCGAGATGGGTCTCCACCGGCGGCGAGTTTCGCGCACTGTAGAGTTGAAAGGATATGCGATATTCCGTCATTCCATTTCCAATGCTGTTGATATCGTCAGAGCCGATCGCCGCTCTCGGCATCGAAGAGCGAGGCATGATCGGGCAGGAATTGCGCCTCGAGGACGCTGCCCATCTCGAAATCATCGTCCGGGCCGATGCGTATCGATACCGTATCGCCGCTGACGGTACCCCACAGAAGGCTGTCCGCACCCATCGGATCGATCAACGAAACCTGGACCGGAAGCACACCGGAGCCTGAGCCGTTGTCGCCGAGTTCGACCTGTTCCGGCCGAACCCCGAGCACCGCCTTTCGCCCCTCGCCCGGCGGGTCCGCGAAAGGATAGCCCTCGAGCTTGATCTGCGATCCATCGCCTGTCTTGAGCGCCGGCACACCGCCTCCACCGATCAGTTCGCCCGAGATGAAATTCATCGCCGGGGAGCCAACGAAGCCGGCGACGAATCGATTGACCGGCCTGCGATAGATCTCCTTCGGCGCTGCCAGTTGCTGGATGACACCGTTGTGCATGACCGCAACCCGATCGGCCAGGGTCAGTGCCTCGATCTGGTCGTGGGTGACGTAGATCATTGTCGAGTGCAGCGTGTTGTGCAGCTTCTTCAACTCGACCCGCAATTCCGTCCGGAGTTTGGCGTCGAGATTCGACAGCGGCTCGTCGAACAGAAAGACGTCGACATCGCGCACCAGCGCCCGGCCGATCGCGACGCGCTGGCGTTGACCGCCGGAGAGTTGGGACGGGCGGCGCTTCAGCAACGGCTCGATCTGCAACAGCTCCGATGTCGCCTTGACCCGACGCTCGATCTCGGACTTCGGCACCCGCGCCACACGCAGGCCGAATGTCAGATTTCCCTCCGCGGTCATGCGCGGGTAGAGCGCGTAGGACTGAAATACCATGCCGATGCCGCGGTCTTTCGGTTCCTTCCAGGTGACGTTCTTGTCGCCAATCCAGATCTGGCCCGCATCGATGTCCAGAAGCCCCGCGATCGCGTTGAGGAGCGTCGACTTACCGCAACCCGAGGGGCCGAGTAGAACTATGAACTCGCCGGTCTCAACATCCAGATCGAGATCCTGAAGCACGTTCAAATGGCCAAAGGACACACCGAGCTTTCGTACAGAAACCTGTGACATTGCGTCAGCCCTTCACCGCCCCGGCGGCAATGCCGCGGACGAACAACCGTCCCGAAATGAAGTAGATCGTCAAAGGCACAAGCCCGGTGATAATTGTTGCCGCCATGTTGACGTTGTACTCCCTCACGCCCTGAATGGAGTTGACGATGTTGTTGAGCTGGACGGTCATCGGATAATTGGTCGGACCGGCGAACACCACGCCGAACAGGAAGTCGTTCCAGATACCGGTGACCTGCAGGATCATCGCCACCGTGAAGATCGGCAGCGACATCGGCAGCATGACTCGCAGAAAAATGGCCCAGAAACCTGCGCCGTCGATGCGCGCTGCCTTGAACAAATCAACCGGCAGCGAGGCGAAATAGTTGCGGAACAACAGGGTTAGTATCGGCATGCCGAAGATTGAGTGAACCATAATCACCGCCCAAAGCGTACCGTAGATGCCCATTTCCCGGGTGATGATCACGAGGGGATAGAGCATTGCCTGGTAGGGAATGAACGAACCTACGAGCAGAATGGTGAAGAAGAACTCGGAGCCCTTGAACCGCCAGTTGGCCAGCGTATAGCCGCTTACAGAACCTACAGCGATCGAAACGATCACGCTGGGAACGGTGATGACCACCGAATTCCAGAAATGCGTCTTCATTCCTTCGCAGTAAAGCCCGGTACAGGCCGAATTCCAGGCTTTGTCCCAGGCAGCGAAAGTGATCTCCACCGGCGGCGCAAAAATGTTGCCGAGGCGGATTTCCGGCAAGCCCTTCAGCGACGTAACGACCATGATGTAGAGCGGGACCAGATAGTAGATCGCCGCGAAGATTAGTGTGCCATAAATGATGATCGTCGACGGCGCGAAGCGACGGGACGGGCGCGGTCCGCTCGGGCCGGCGGTTGCTTCAAAAGCCACGGCGCTCATTGAGAACGCCTCTTCCCGAACTCCCAGAAGGCCCACGGCACGATGATAATCGCTACCGTGACCAGCAGAACCGTCGACGCCGCCAGCCCTTGCGACAGATTGGCGACGAACATGAACTCGTAGATGTAGACCGTGGGCAACTGCGACGAGAGGCCAGGCCCACCACCCGTCATGGCAACTACCAGGTCGTAGGTTCTGACGACACCGGCCGCAACGATGACCAGGGTAGTGATGAAGACCGGTCGCATCATCGGAATGATGACGGACAGGTAAGTTCGCCATTTGGGGATGCCATCGACCCGCGCGGCGCGCCAGATGTCATCGTCAATGCCCCGTAGGCCAGCTAGCATCAGCGCCATCACCAAGCCGGTGCCCTGCCAGACCGCCGCGATGACCAGCGTGTAGACCACCATGTCGCGGTTGGCGATCCAGTCGAAGGTGAAGCTCTCCCACCCGAGATCGCGCATCGACTTCTGCAGCCCGAAGGCCGGGTTCAGCATCCACTGCCAGACGAGGCCGGTTATGATGAAAGAAAGCGCGAAGGGATAGAGGAAGATGGTGCGGAACGTATTCTCGAAGCGGATCTTCTGGTCCATCAGCACCGCCAGTATGAAGCCGACGACGAACACGAAGATCAGTGAGAGCGAGCCGAAAACCGCGAGGTTCTCGACGGAAATGATCCACCGGGGCGTCGCGAACAGCTTGACGTACTGTTCCAGGCCGACGAAGTCCTTGGCAAAATTCCTTGTTGGCAGCACCCGCGAATTTGTCATCGAATAGGCGATGGTCCAGATCGTGCCGCCGATGAAGACGACGAGGACCGTAAGGATCATCGGCGTAAGGGCGATCTTCGACGCCATGTTGCGCAGCAAGCTGTTCGGCGGCCGCTCATCGCGCACCGCGCTCGACAGCTCTGCACTTCTCGCGGTGTCAGCCATGGGTATGCGTCCAGGCCCTTTGCCAATTGACGGTCGCGGCCGGCCCTATATCGGGCCGACCGCGATTGTTGGTACGTCAATCCGGAAGCTTATTCCGGCGCGCTCTCGATGAGGCTGATGAACTGCTCGAAGGCTTCATCGACGCTCATGTCGGGGTTCGTGAAGAACTCGTTGCGCAGATCGCGAATGGCGTAGACCGTCTCGCGCTGCATCATCTGCGTGTTGTTCGGCACGATGTTGTCCGCGTTGGCAAGGATCGCCAGACCCTTCTTCATGCACGCATTGGCAGCATTGAGATCGACGTCCTGGCGGATCGGCATCGAGCCCTTCTTGAGGTTGAAGGCGACCTGCACCGGTGCCGAGATCATCAGGGAGGCCAGCTTCAGCTGCGCCTTGGTGATCTCCGGGTCGTCGGTCTTCGGGAAGTAGAAGACGTCGCCGCCGGTGCTGACCACGTCGTTCAGGCCGAGACCGGCCAGGCACTCATAGTCATCGCCTGCGACCTGCTCGGCGACGGCAAACTCGCCCTGCGCCCAGTCGCCCATGACGTTGGTCCCGGCCTTGCCGGTGATCACCAGGCCGACGGCGTCGTTCCACTGCGGCACGATCTCCGCCGAATCGACCAGCTTGCGAGCCTCGTCGAGCTTCTCCCAAACGGCGCGGCTGAGGTCGCCCTTGACCAGGTCCATGTCGCGATCCTGATAGATCTTGACGAAGTTCGGGATACCGAGCACCGACACCTCGATCGCGTCGGACAGGGTGCTCACCGGCCAGCCCTGGGCGAGGGACAGCGGAATGATCCCGTTATCGCGAAGCGTCGACGTGGAGGCAATGACGTCATCCCAAGTCGCCGGAACATCGATGCCGGCATCTTGGTAGACCTTCCGGTTGACCCACATCCAGTAAGCCGAGTGAATGTTCACCGGCACGCACCAGACCTTGCCATCACGCACGCAGGTCGGGTCGAGCTGAGTCGACGGATAGACGAAGTCCGTCCAGCCTTCCTCCTTGGCGAGGTCGCTCAGATCGAGCAGCAGACCCGCGTCGATCAGATCGTCGGCGTCCTTGCCCGGGTTGAACTGGGTGGCGCAGGGCGGCTGGCCGCCCGTGATGCGGCTGATGATGATCGGGCGCGCCGTGTCTCCGGAGCCGCCGATCGCCCCATCGACCCACTTGTGCTCGCCTGTGGCGTCCAGCGCCTTGGCGAACTCGGCGACGGCAGCAGCTTCGCCGCCCGATGTCCACCAGTGCACTACTTCGCAGTCCGCTGCTGCGGCGGGGCCGGCGAACATCACGATGCCGGCGGCGGCGCCAAGCAGCCTCCCGTTGATAAAGCTCATTACAGTCCTCCCTTTTGAACAAACACAAGCACTGATTGCACTGCAGTACAACGAAGACACGGGATCCGCCCAAATGCCGATGCCCTGTAATCGTTTACATCAGCATTCTGCAAAGATGATGACTTGTCAACTCCTTTCGCCTATCGTGCCATACGAAGATGTATACGTTTTCATCGATCTTAGTCGGCCGATGACCGATGTCAACGGCAAGATAAAGGCATCTAATGTAGAATTGGCGAAAGACCGACTGATGGACGACACCGACACTTCGAAAAACGGCCGTACCCGGGAGCGCCAGAGCAACGGAAGAAGACGGCGCCGCAGCGCCACAATCGGTGACGTTGCCGATCGGGCCGGCGTCTCCACGGCGACCGTCAGTCGTTCAATCTCCAGCCCTGAACGGGTCGCCGAGGACACGCGTCGCCGGGTTCTGAGGGCCATTGCGGAAACGGCCTACACACCCAATGCGACAGCCCGTAATCTTCGCATTCAATCGACAAAGACGGTTCTTTGCCTGCTTCCGGGTCTCGGCCATTCGTTCTGGAATGTGATTATCGATGCCGTCGAACAGGTCCTCACCCAGGCGACCTACGGTGTGTTGTTTGGTGATACCCGCAATGACCCGGTCCGCGAGGCGCATTACGATCGCGTCGTCCGGGCCGGGATGGTGGACGGCGTCCTGCTGTTTAACGGCCGGCTACCGGGGGCGGACTTTGCGGACCTCGACCGGGACGTGCCCATTGCGCTGATCTCCAACGATATTCCCGGAAGCGGCCTGCCGGTCATCGAAATCGCAAACCGTGATGCGGCACGAACAATGACCCAGCACCTCACTCGGCTGGGCCATCGGCGTATCGCCCACATCACCGGGCCCGAGGGGAACGTGGAAACGGGAGAGCGTCTGGGCGGCTACCGCGACGCTCTGGTCGCCGCCGGCGTGCCCGTCGATCCGGAGCTGATCTGGCCGGGCGCGTTTTCCATGGCAGCTGGAGTTCAGGCCGCAGAACGTTTCCTTGGCTATGGTGCGAACCGGCCGACGGCGATTTTTGCAGCGAGCGACGAGATGGCGATCGGCTTCGCCCAGGCCGCAAAGGAGGCAGGAGTCTCAGTCCCCGATGACGTCTCGGTCGCAGGCTTTGACGGCATCGAGTACTCAGCCTTTTGCGATCCAGCACTCACCACGGTTGTTCAGCCGCGCGAAGAAATGGGACGCCTCGCGGCGGAGACCCTCGTCAAACGAATGGCCGGCATCCCGATCGAGGAGCGACGAGTGCGATTGCCATGTTCGCTGGCGTTCCGCGATAGCGTCACCGCGCCACCTGCACAAAGTGGATCGGCACAGCGTCGTCCGACCGCGACGACGTGGGGCAAGAAGATCAGCTGAACCCAAGCCAGCGGATGCCGCGTGGCAGGCTGCCACAACTCTCCAACGCGTCCGGACTGATCGCTATCGTGTCATACAAACGTCATGGGGTTGTTTCACACGGAGAACGATCTTTCTCGCGTCGGGAGCCGCTGTCGGATGAACCTTATCAAGACCAAGCCCATCAGTTTCGAGATGCTGGACCAATCGGACATGCCGGTTCGCCGTTTCGAACCCGGCGAAACGATTGTTTCGGCCGGCGATGACGCAAAGGAAATGTTCCTGGTGCGCAGTGGTCGTGTCGAAATTCGCGTTCGCGGCAAAACAATAGAAGAGATCGGCGAGCATGGTATCTTTGGCGAGATGGCGCTGATCGATCATTCCAGGCGCAGCGCCGACGCCGTTGCCGCCGAACCGACCGAGGTTGTTCCCGTGGACGAGCGTCTCTTCGTGATCCTCGTGCAAGACACGCCCCATTTTGCCCTCGACGTCATGCGGGTCCTGGCGGAGCGGCTGCGTGCCATGAACGAAACACTGTCGGCCGATTAGGGTTGCGGCGGCCGGCGCCTCCAACCGACCGCTAGCCGGTCCCGACCATGACACCGACCAGCACGCCGCCGATCACCAGATAGGTGAGATGATGCACCAGCTGGTCGCCGCCGATTGCAATCCAGAAGGCGCTGTCCTTCGACTCGTAACCGGCGCGCCGGATGAGGTTGGCCTTGGTCCAATCGACATGGTAGTGCACCAGAAACTCGCCCACCACGATCGCCGCCCCCAATGCCAGGGTCGGTGGCACGGCAATGAAAGCGGCCATCGTGCCCACGGCCTGAATCCCGGAGTGGAGGATCCCGCCCGGGTGGCCGTATTTTCCCTTGTTGCTCAGCTGGTAATACGTCTGCAGTGGATAATCGCAGACGAAGTGCTTGACCTGCAGGATCGTCAAAACGACCAGCAGCGCCACAAACGGATCGGTCACTCGAGTCCCCTGTTCAAATAGCCTCCGCGTCCGCTGGTACGACAATGCCCGTTGACACCGGGCCGCGATGTGACACGGATCACAAGCAGCACAGCTACTTCAAGGCCGTCGCGTCGGTCCCGTCCCAGTTCGGCGGCGGTCTGATTTCTCGGAATGTCGCGATCCGGGTGCGGTAGAGGCTGTAGAGCGTCGCGAGTCCAGCGACACGCATTGACCTGCATTCAGCCAGTGCGCCATCCGCGGCGTCCCAGTCGCGGTTGCGAAAAGCGGTGATCATTTCACCATGCACTGGGGAAAGGCGATCGAAAGCCCCAGCAGCGCCTGCTACCGCGTCGGCAAGCGTGTAGAGGCGTGTCGGCCGGCTGCGGCCTTCCACCCTGACAAGATCCAGTTCAAGAACCCGGACTTCGGCAAGATTTCGGACCGTCGCCTCGCCAACCACGATGGCAACGCCATAGACGGCGCACCGGCGCTGAATCTGCGTCGCCAGGTCCATATTCTCACCAATCGCCAGATAGTCGAACCGATCGCCCGTCCCGAGATTGCCAACAACGCAATCTCCGGTGGTCAGGCCCAGACCGAGCGCCACCCACGTCTGTTCCCCCTCGACTGTACCCGCCTCCTCGCGGGCAAGCGTGTCGAATTGACGGACCGCCGCCGCAACCTCGATCGCCGCCTCGCAGGCAAGAACCGCGTGCGCTTCATCGGCAAGCGGGGCGTTCCAGAACGCCTGGATCGTGTCGCCGGTGTTCTGGGCGATCGTGCCTCGATGATCGAGGACAGCGCGGCTCACCGGGCGATAGAGCCGATTGACGAAGCCGATCAATTCCTGAGCTTCGAGTTGCCTGGCAATCGTCCGAAAGTCGCGCACCTTGCAGGACATCAGCGTGAGTTGACGGGTTTCGCCGGTCAGCACAAGTCGGCCTGGATGAGCCAGGATCGCGTCGACAACCGTCGGCGACAATGCGTGGCCAAACGCGGCGCGGATCTCCCGCCGTCGCAATTCCAGCCGCCGTTGAAGCACGAGAATCCCCAAAGCGGCCATAACCCACAGCGACAGCGCCGGCCATGTCGGATCCATAACCAGGGAAAAATCGCGAAACGCGTACCAGCCCGCCGCGACCACCAGGCCCACGACGATCAAACTGGCCAGAACGGCGTGGACCAGGCGCAACCGGCCGATCAGGAAAGCAAGAACGAGGCCGACGACGACGACAGCCGAAATCTCGATCGCGAGGGCGTGGCGCGGTCGCGTCAACGTCTGCCCGGTGAGGATATTCTCGATTGCCTGGGCGTGTATCGCCACGGCTGGTGCCGCCACTTCCAAGGGCGTGGGATGTGCATTTGCAATCGCCGGGTCGGTCAGGCCGACGATCGCGATCCGCCCGGCAATTCGGTCCGGGGCAGCGGATCCCTCGAGCACCTGCCAGGCTGCTACGTAGGACGACGGGTCGGTAGAGCGAAGGTGCAGCCGGATGCTACCGCCGGGATCGGTCGGTACGTCAATGTCGCCAACAGCGACTCCGAGGACACCGTGCGGGCGTCCGAGCGTCGACCAATCGTCTTCAGCCGACGCGTCGATGACGTAGATGTCCGCCCCCTGCGCAACACGCAAGACCTCCATGGCCAGTGCGGGAATCATCTTGTCGCCGACCGCGGTCATGAGTGGCAGGCGACGGACGCGACCGCCAATCCCCGTCAGAGCGGCACCGATCCCGGCGGCCTCGGCGTCGAACGGCGGCTGATTGGCAACGACGTTGGCGAAACCCGGGATGAAAGGAAGCGGATCGTCAGCAACAATGATGAAATCCGCCATGGGCAACGGAATCACATCGTCGCTCGCACGGTTGGTTGGCGTGATCGAGAGGACCGTGGGCCCGGCACCCAGGGCGGCAGCCAGGCTATCGGCCGCGTCGGGATCGGCGAGCCGCATATCAAGCGCGACCACGACAGCACTCTGATCCCGCAGCCTTTCCACCAGGCGAGCGAGCACGGCAGGCGGCCAGGGCCAGGGACCAACCCGCTCGATGGAGGTCGCGTCAATGGCGATGACCCTTACCGGTGGATTGGGATTCACCGGCGCGGGTTCAAGTCGCTGGTAGACATCGAACCCCAGCGCCCGCAGCGTCTGGAGAAACAACGGGTCCCACACGCGCAGGGCGCTCGACCCCGCCAGGACCGCTGCGATCACCAAAGGATAGAGCCAACCGGTCCGTGCAAACATTTACCGGCCCTAATACCAAGGGTCGTTAAGTCTGACCCCTTTGATAGCCCCAATTCGTCTGCCGGCAAGGCACGTCTCGAAGGGCGATACGGCGTCATCACTCGAGAGACGTAACGCAGCTCGGCGGGCGAATTTGGGCCACCGCGGGCCGAAGTTTCCGGTCGAAGGAGTCACTATTGACGACCCTTGGTACCATGTCGGTGCGTCTTTGCGGGCGCCGGGTTCACTCCAAAAACCCACGCGCTCGACACGTGAGCAGATCATGCCATGCGAAGGTGGCCAAACCGGGCGGGCGATCCGTCTATGTCTTGCCAAAAAACCGTCGAATCCGTGCGCCAATTGCCGCGGCGCTGGCGTCAGCATCCGCAGCAATCCGATCAAGCTGCGCCTGGCGGCCGGCCAGCACGGAACTGAAACGATCAATGAGCTCCGGCCGTCGCGCGAACATGTCCTCGAAAGTGACCTTGCTGATCTCAAGGGCCGAGACTTCGCCGATGGTGACGGCCGTTGCTGTTCTTCGCATCCCGGTCAAGAGCGACATCTCACCGACAATATCCCCGGCCTTGAGATCGGTCACGCGACGCTCGCCTCCATGCCGATCGCGAAACGAAACCGAAACCGCGCCATCCACGATCACATACATCGC
>JAAEOR010000097.1 GCA_024222895.1 Hyphomicrobiales bacterium
CAGTCGGGTTTGGCCGAACGGACCTTCAAGCGTCGGTTCAAGGCAGCAACAGGCTACGCGCCTGTCGACTATGTTCAGACCCTGCGCATCGAGGAAGCGAAGCAAATGCTGGAGCGCTCCCCTGAGGCTACCGACTCGGTCGCCCATGCGGTGGGTTACGAAGATCCGGCTTTCTTCCGCCGTCTGTTCAAGCGCAAGACCGGCGTGACGCCCGCGCGCTACCGTCAGCGTTTTCAGACCATCGCGACGATCGGAAGGAAAGCGGACGCTCAGTCAGGCCACTCTGCCCCGGTGTAGCATCGCTAGCGGTCGCCCGTCGATAACCGCCAGGCCAACGCCGATAGCCGCCATGCCGAGGAAATGGTGTGCGGATAGATGCTCGCGGAGCAGGAATGCGCCAAGCAGGATGGCGGTAACCGGGACAAGAAAGGTCACCAGCATCAGGTTGACCGCACCCGCGGTGGCAAGAATGCGGTAGTAGATGATGTAGGCGAGGCATGTGGAAAGCGCTGCAATCCCGACAATGCTGCCGATCACATCCCAACCGGGAGAGGGCAGGGTCCAGGGTCGATCGAAGACCAGCGACAGCGGGATCATTATCGCTGTGGCAGCGGCGAACTGGCCGGCGGCGGAGACCAGCGGCGGCTGGCCGAGCCTCGAGAAGCGTCGGGCGTACACAGCCGAGAGCGCGAAGCTCAGCGCCGCGCCGAGGACGGCAAGCTGTGCCCACAGGTGCTCACCCACATCGCCGAGAAGGTCGATGCCGATCATCATCACGACACCGCCAAAGCCGATGATCACTCCGACGACGCGCGCTGCCGTTATTCGTTCGTCGCGCGTGAAGAACTGAGCGGCGATGACCGTGAAGAATGGTGTCGTCGCGTTCAGGATCGAGGCAAGCCCGGCGGTGATTTCGGTCTGCCCCCAGGCAATCAGGCTGAACGGGATCACATTGTTGAGAACGCTCATCGCGGCAAAGGCAGCCCACACGGACAGGTTGGTTGGTAGTCGTCTGCCCGTGGCGCGGACCATCGCGTAGAGGAGCACGCCGCTGAGGGCGACGCGCGCAGCGACGACCGTCAGCGGCGGGATCACCCCCACGGCGATGGCGAGGAAAAAAAACGAACCGCCCCACAACATCGAGAGCGTAACAAGCAGGGCCCACTCGGTGGCGGACATGGTGTGATGGATAGGCGACGGCATGAAGGTCTTCTGGCTAGGGCTGTTAAGACTTTAGGCCGGAACCCCGCCGGCGGCATCCCGTTTCTTGCCAATTCGCGCCCGGCCTGCGATGCCTTGGCAAGACGCCCGGCCGTTACTTGCGCTTTGGCTCAAATCGGCCACTTTGCTAGCGTCGACTTGGCATAAGGAAGAGGTTGCAGAATTGTCATGACGGTTTTGGTTGCGGTGGAGCCGGTCGTTCACAACGACGAAGGGATTTCGGTGGCGCTACCGGTTCTCGCCCAGCGCTTCGGCGAGCGTTTCGTGCAGTCCCGGCCGGTCCGCGAGCAGCATGGACACACCCTCACATGGCTCCCAAACCAACCGCCGGATGCCGTTGTTTTCGCCGAATCGACAGACGATGTCGTCGAAATTGTCAGAATCTGTGCCGATCATCGCGTACCCATCGTGCCGTTCGGAGCCGGGTCGTCGCTGGAGGGCCATGTCAACGCCCCCGGTGGTGGGGTATCGATCGACCTCACGCGCATGGACAAGGTGGTCACCGTCCACAACGATGATCTCGATTGTGTCGTTGAGCCCGGCATCACCCACCAGGCGTTGAACGCTTATCTGCGCGATTCGGGGATGTTCTTCCCGATCGATCCCGGTGCGGAAGCCTCGATCGGTGGCATGGCCGCGACCCGGGCGTCGGGAACGATGGCCGTGCGCTACGGCACAATGCGCGATGCCGTCCTTAATCTGACCGCCGTGATGCCTGACGGTACGGTGGTGAGGACCGGTAACCGGGCCCGGAAATCGTCGGCAGGTTATGATCTGACTCGCTTGCTCGTCGGATCCGAGGGTACTCTTGGCGTGATCACCGAACTGACGTTGAGGCTGCATGGTTTGCCCGAGGCCATTTCCGGGGGTGTCTGTCCCTTCAAATCGGTCGAGGATGCCTGCCGGGCGGTGATCATGACAATGCAGGCGGGGATTCCGGTTGCCCGCATCGAGCTGCTTGACGCGCTTCAGGTCAAAGCGTGCAACCAATACTCAAAGCTCGATCTTGAAGAAACGCCGACACTCTTCCTTGAGTTTCACGGGACACCGGCTTCGGTGGAGGAACAGTCGGAGATTTTTGGCTCCATCGCGGAGGACAACGGCGCCGGACGATTTGTCTGGGAGACGACGCCGGAGGCGCGCAACCGGTTATGGAAGGCGCGTCAC
>JAAEOR010000098.1 GCA_024222895.1 Hyphomicrobiales bacterium
AGCAGGGCACGCAACCGTTCGGAGAGGTCGAAGGTGAAGTCCGACTCGGAGTAGCCGGAGTAGCTCTGCGTGCCGGTGGTATCGCACTCCTTCGTCTTGGTGCCGATGTCGACCTGGGCGTTGATCTCCGCGGGGTGGTTCCAGTTCTGTCCGTTGTGACCGGGGTCGATCACCACCGTGAAACCGGCCAGCGAGGGTTGCGCCGGTCTTGGGCTGGTCGTCGTGCTCGTAGCCATGTCGGCGGCGGGCGCACTCGTCGTCGGCTGCTCGTCCGGAATCGACGTCGACGTCGTCGCCACCGAGTTGGCGATCGTGCTCGCCGACTCGGAGCCCTCGCTCACTCCACCACACGAGATGGTGGCCAGCAGGCTCGCGGCGACCGCGACGGCCGGAATCGATCGATGCATCAGAAGTCGGTGTCGGACCAGACCCGGAGCCCGTAGCGCTCGGCGACCGGGTTGTACGCCGCCACGAACTCCTTCTTTGCCGCGGTGGCCCGGT
Organism: Hyphomicrobiales bacterium; assembly: GCA_024222895.1. Taxonomy (GTDB): domain Bacteria; phylum Pseudomonadota; class Alphaproteobacteria; order Rhizobiales; family Kaistiaceae; genus Bauldia. The sequence continues at coordinate 502 of JAAEOR010000098.1, forward strand.
CGGAGTCCTCGACCGCGTCGACGAAGTCGTCGCCCTGGGGGACGAAGCAGTCGTCGGCATCCTGGCGGGCCACCGAATAGGACCTCCAGACCCAGTCCACGTAGTGCTCGTTCGACTCGATCGACGCGACGAGCGCTGCGTCGTATAGGGCTACGAGTTGGGCTCCCTCTGAATCGACCGTGTCGAGGTCGAGGAGCTCTTGGCGGATGGATCGGCGGTTGTCGAGGACCGTCGAGATCCGGTCGGCAGCATCATCGGGCTCGTAGCGGCACTCGGCGGTAACACCACCGATCACCTCGACGATCGCTTCGCGACCGTTGGCCGATCGGTGGAGGATGCCGTCCAGTTCGATGACGAGTGGTTCCAAGCCAGCGGACTCGGTCGTGACTGTGGTGGGCGCTTCGGTGACAGTGGGCAGAGGTGCGGCGGAGGTTGCCACCGGGAGCTCGGTAGCCTGATCGGACGAGTCATCCGATGACGAGCCGAGGAAGATGCCGGCGGCGAGAGCGAGCACCGCCACCACCGCGACTCCCGCGATGACGCCGAGAATGAGGACGGGCGATGCGCCCGACCGGGGTTCGCGAGGAGCCGGCTGCGCGGGCAGAGCGCCGGCCGGGGGAGCACCTGTGGTCGGCGACGGGTCGGGCGGAGGCGGTGCCGTCGGTGGAACGAAGACGGGTGGTTGCTGACCCGGAGGCTGATTCCGCGGAGTCGTGGCGTCGGCCGCTGGAGCAGCAGGAAGGGCGGTCCCACAGGACGTACAGAACGTCGATGTCGCAGCGACGACCGCGCCACAGGATCCACACACTCGTTCAGTCATCGGCTGGCTCCGGCTCCCCATCGTGCAGTCGTGCGGTTGGCGCCCAACCCCGGTGAGCCATCAGGCGACGCTGAGCCCGAACGACCCGCAGAAGGCTGCACGGGTTCGAACATCGTTCCGGCACGCCGGACAGATCCTCGAACCGGACTCGGTCGAAATAACCACCGCCGGTGGGACTGTCGTGGCCGCCGGCACTGGCGCCGGTTCTGCAGATGGCTTGGACGCCGGATCGAGGCCGCGCTCCGCATCGGACATGCCGGGAAGTGTGCCGCTGCCAGGGGAGTACAAAGTTGGTGCCGATCGGCTTGTCTGCTGACGGACCGGCGGCGGCTGGCCCTCCAGGTGGGCACGAGGCGCGAACGCCAGGTAGAGGCAGCAGATGCCGTAGCCGAGCGAGAGCAGTCCGACCAGCTTGGTCATTGCCGGCACCGTTGCGAGCGCTATCACGCCAGCCGCCGACCAGAAGAGCCCGACGAACGTGTTCCACGTCCGCCTCGCTCCGTGCCCGACTCTGTTCAGTACTCCCATGTCCCCTCCGGCGGCCGTATCTCAGGATCCGCAACAACCGCCCTAGCCGCTGGCCGGCGTCTGGGTCCTGCTGGTCATCTCCATCGAGCCATACTCCGTCGTGCTGCCGTATGTGTACGGACCGGGTATCGATCGTGTTGAGCTGTCCGACTCACCGTGGTACGTCGTCTGCTGCACGTCAGCAACCGCAGCCGTGCTGGTACGGCTTGACAGGAGAGCCGCTCGGTCGTCAATCCGTACGGCCTCAGACACGCCCGCAACATCACCCTGCGTCAGGTCATAGGACTGCACCGTTTCCGTCTGGCTAATCGTGAACTCTGAGTTCCCGCCGAAGCCTGCCAAGCCCATAACGCCATCACGCAGCTTCTCCCCGCCACCTCGAACATCGGCACTCGACGTGAGTGTGTCAGAGATGGTGACGGTCTGGGCCTGGCCAGTCGCGGCATCGCGCGTGATCTCTACCGTGAGTGTCTGGCGGACTGAGTCCTGATTCCAGCCGGTCCCGCCGCCCTGACCCTGCACCACCGTCCGGTCCGTGATCAGCCCATTCGCTACGTCGTAGGTCGTCTCGTTCCAGCGAGACAGTTCCGCGTCGATCCCGAGAGATCCGGCGCCAACTTCTGCTGGAGTCGCCACGCTCACCCCGGAGTGGCGGATGGTGTAAGACGAGAGTTCAACCCCAGACATGTGGTCCACGAACCCGAGTTCACCCAATCCAACAGCGGCGCCGGGCACGCGATTCGTGAAGCTAGAGGCGCGACCCTGCAAAGCCGCCTCGAGATCGGTCAACGAACTCTCGTCGGCTACAGCGAACTCAAGAGAGAATCCAGCCGCGGAATTGATATCCACACCACCATCTGCGAGGACCTTGATCGCATCGACCCCCACGATCCTGCCAATCGTGATCCCGGCACCGACCTCGACCTCACTGGAGATCGACACTCGGTAGGTACCGTCTGACATCTCGGTCACCGTCACAACTGACTCGGTACCGGAGGAACCGAGCCAATAGCCGAGGTCGGTCGTGACCGAGTAGCTGCGCGTAGACACGGCGTGGACCGGTCCGGACCCGTCTTGACGACCGGAAGCTGCGCTCGATCCACCTCCAACACCTCCTACTCCACTCGCCTCGCGCTGTTCGGTGGCATTGTTGAGCGCGCTCTGACCGAATCCCTCAAGGTCGCTGGCGACAGACCGCAATCGGGCGAGGTGATCGGGCCACCACTCCTGCTTGAATCGGTGTGCGTCGGGGCCCTCCCACATCGTCGAACGGACCGACTCATCGACGGCCCGACCCAGACCATCGATGACCCCGCCAATGCCCCGCAGCTCCCGCCCTAGCGCCTCAACCTCGTCGGGGTTCATCCCATGGGTGCTGGTCACGGGGCACGCCTACCTGGGGATGTTCGCAACAACCAAGGGCGCATCGTCCCAGCGGTACCAACGACCGTCCGCACCCTTCATGATGACCGCGTCAGACCGGTACTCGTGTGCGTGCCCTAGCGCTGGGTTCCCATCGCCCACGTTCCACTCGGAGACTCGTGCCTCAGAGCCATCCGCAGAGATCTGTTCAACAATCATCACATGGTTGCTGTTGGTGTCGGAGACCATCGCGCCAAGGCGTGGCTGGGTATCCTCCGAGCCCCCAGCTTCTCTCGCCATTTCACCACCATCGCCCGAGATCCGGGGCGCGTCACCATTGAGTTCATTCCAACGTAAGTTCGCCCACGCCGCACACTGATATCCGAACTCTCTGTTGTCTGGATCGGCGACGCCCGCACGCTGCCAGTTCTCTTGGTAGTACGCGTCAACTTCGGAAGCCTCGCGGTGCGAGCCGGCAAGGAAGCCAGAAGACGCACCGATCTCACCGGTCTGAGCGTCGCCAGGACCGGGCGAGGACAGCACATCCGTCCCAGGCCCCCCAGTTGGGCCGGGGCCAGTCTCCCCAGCGGATCTCGAGGCTGCTGTAGCCCACCCCGCCGGTCCACCTGATCTGGCGGATCGTGCACCGCTGGCCTGCCGTTGCTCACTCGCGTTGTTGAGGGCGGACTGGCCGAAGCCGTCGATCTCGTTGGCGACCGTCTTCAGCTTCACGAGGTGATCCGGCCACCACACCTCCTTGAAGGAGTGCGCATCCGGACCGACCCATGTCGTCGCATTGATCTGCGAGTTGATCGTTCGGAGAAACCCATCGAGCATCTTGCCAACCGACTGTAGATAGCGGCCGGTGCCGGCAACCTCGTCGGGGTTCATTCCGTGCGTGACATTCACCTGTCGACTCCTCTATCCCTGCCAGCACCGACCGGCCGGGGTCATGTGCCCCGACCGGCGGATGATCAGCCCTGGCTGGCCTCGCGCTGGGCGCTTGCGTTGTTGCGGGCGCTCTGCCCGAATCCGCGCAGATCAGTTGCAACCTGTGTCAGGTGGGATCGGTGGCCTGGCCACCAGTCGTTCTTGAACATGTTTGCGTCGGGGCCAACCCAAGTCGTCCCATGTACCTTCGTCTCCAGCGAACTCACGACGCCGTCGATGTGCTCAGCGACGTTCTCCAGAACGCCAGCAAGATCATCCACCTCATCTGGGTTCATACCGTGAGTGACATTGCTCATTGGATCTCTCCCTTGTTGTTGCTTCCTGAGAACTTGTTCCGTGTATGAGTCGAACTATGGCGGCCGGAGGCAGGCAGGGAAATGGGGACAACTCCCCGTCGACTTCCCCGTTCTACGAGGCCATATCTGGCACTGCGCACTGGACCCTCCGAGCGACCCCTGAGCGCACCATGAAGCCTCTCCCCGCCGGGAAGTCGGCACGGGCCACCCGGCCGAATGGCACCTTGTACATGGTGTCGCCATCCAACTGGTCGGGCTGGAGCGCTATGCCATAGCGAGATGCCTTGATCGCTGCCTGCAGCGGCCACGATCCCATCGTGCTGGTCTCCGCCTCAGCCACGAGGAACCCACCAGCAGTGCGCACCGCCTTCACGAGGTCCTGCAACGGCATGTCCGCGTCGGTGCTGGCGAATGACGCCACATCCTCGAGGAAGATTGCCGGCGGCGGCCCCCCGCTATCGAGCTCGGCCGTCAGCGTGTGTGCCAATTCGGCGATCCCCTCGAAGCTGGCTGCCGACCGCCCCCAAGGAACGAGTGACTTCAGGGGTGAACGGCCAGCACCCAGATAGATCAACTCGGGGCTCTTCGCCCTCGCCAGGGACAGCGCTACCGATGCCACCAACGTCGTTCTGCCGCTCTGCGGTGGTCCGACGATGAGCATCACGTCCTCGGGCACGAATCCCACTGGAGCGAGCGTGTCGTCAGCAATGCCGATCGATGGCAACCCGTCGGCAAGGGGCGGCAACTGCCCGAGGGTGACCTGTTCGGGCAGGCGACGAACGGCCGGCGCCGGCTCACGGTCCATCTCCGCCAGGTCGGCGGCCAGACGATCGATCGCCGCCGCCTGGCGCGACGTGTTCGAGCTTCCGCCCAAGACGGCCACCTGCACCTCGTTGCCGCCAAGGAAGGCACGACCGGGAGGCGCACTGCTGTCGAACGAGTCGGTCGAGACCCCGAGGAACAGCAGGTCGTTCTCCGACGCCATACGCAACACGAGACGGCGCTGGATCACCGAGTTGAGACCGGCGGTGACTGCATTGGCGCGGTCGGCGGTGACGACCACGTGCACGCCAACCTGGCGCCCATCGGCCGCGATTCCCTGGAAGACATCGAAGTACCTGGCGTGCGGGCCGACCTCGTACTCGGTGCGGAAGGTACCGATGTTGTCAACCAGCAAGAGGATCCGGGCCTCGTCGGGCTTGCCCGCGGCCTGGCGGTACTCCTCGATGGTGCCGGCGTTGACCTTTGCGAATCGCGCAGCCCGCTCGTCGATCGTGTCACGCAATGTCCGAAGCAGCCGCTGTAGTCGCTCGGAGTCGTCTCCCGGCACGATGGAGCCCACATGTGGGAGCACCTCGAGCATCTGCAGGCCACGCGCACCGAAGTCGAGCCCGTACACATGGCATGGGCCACCCTTCGTACCAAGGCCGGCAGCGACTGCGAGCGTGCGCAACACCGCCGACTTGCCGGCCCCGCCCGTACCGTAGACAGCCATGTTCCCGTCGGTGTCGGGATGGAAAGCGACGGGCTCCTGGCGCTGGTGGTCGGGTACGTCCATGACGCCGAAGACCAACTCGGCATCGGTCCGCGATTGTGGGGTGCGAGCCAGGTCATAGACGGGTGCAAGGGCATCGAGCCAGGGACGCCTCGGGTCCGTCAGGCCGAGCGCACCATGAGCCCCCCGGACGTTGCCAACCAGGCGCTTGAGGTCGTTCGGACCCGACGGCGGCGTCGACGTCATGGGGCCCGAGGGGCTCTCCCACTCGGCGCCACTGCCGAGCACGAAGCCCTCGACCTTGATGATCGGTGGCGGTGGCTTGTCTGATGTCCATCCACCCACGTAGCCCGACTGGAAAGGAGTCAATCGGCCGGGCCCACTCTTCACGACGCCACGGCCCGGAATGGACGGATCGAACCCTGCGGCCTGGTCCGTACCGATCACATCGGTGCTGTCGGCCTCGTCGGCCATGCGCAACGCGACGCGTAGGTTCGTATTCGCCCGCAGGTTGTCCTTGATCACACCGGCCGGGCGCTGCGTAGCGAGGATCAGGTGCAGACCGAGTGATCGCCCTCGCTGCGCCACGTTGACCACGCCGTCGACGAACTCCGGGACCTCGTTGACCAGCGCTGCGAACTCGTCGACCACGATCACCAGGCTCGGTGGCGTCTCGGGGTCGCCGCTGCGCTCCAACTCGAGCAGATCCTTGGCCTTCTTCTTCTGCAGCACGATCTCGCGGTGGTGCAGCTCGGCGTTGAGCGAGGTGAGTGCCCTACGGACCAGGTGCGGGCTGAGGTCGGTGACCAGGCCGACACAATGCGGAAGCTCCACGCACTCGCTGAACGCCGCACCACCCTTGTAGTCGACGAACAGGAACGTGACGCGCTCGGGGCTGTGCTCGAGTGCCATGCCCATGACCCACGACTGCAGGAACTCGCTCTTGCCAGCGCCTGTGGTTCCGCCGACCAGCGCATGAGGCCCTTGGGCCCGCAGATCGAGGACCATGCTCTGGCCCGCCGCGGAGCCGACCATCGCCCGCAAACCCGCATCCTTGGAGCGCTTGACACCCACCGACTCCGACTGAAGCGATCCACTGGTCCGCCAGCGGTCGACAACAGCGTCGGGGCTCTGCGCCACATCCTGGCCCACAAGGCTGACCATCGAGACCGACCGCGGCAGGTCACTGTCGTCATCGACGCGAGCACCGGCATCGACGACCGGTGAGAGCGCCCGCGCCAGATCCAGCGTGTCGGTCTGGCAGAAGGTCTCGACCTCGACCTGCCCTACGTAGATCCCGCCGTCGACATAGCCGGCGCCACCCGAGCCATCTGCAGCTGGATCGAGATCGAGGAACGTGCGGCACGCTGCCGGCAGCTCGGCCCGGCTCGCAGCAAGCCAGATCAGGTGCACACCGACTTGGCGGCCAGCCTCGGCGAGTTGCACCAGCCGGCTACGGTCGATCGGGGCATCGTCCTCGACGAGCAGGACGATGCCGGGCATGGCGAGGGCATCGCCATCCTCATCTATCCGTGTCGCGACAACATCCTCGAGCTGTGCGATGAGCTGCTGGGCGCCGCCCGGGCTCGACACGAGGTGATCGCCAGCGAGTGGCGAGTGTTCGGACGCGACGTGGGGCAACCACTTGAGCCAGTCCCATGCCTCCGCCGTCCCCGATGAGGCGATCATGGCGACGACGACATCGGCGGGACTGTGCAAAGACCCGATCTGCGCAATCGCAGCGCGCGCTGAGGAGAGCACGAGCGGGCGTGGGCCGGCAAACCCGAGCGAACCGCACTCCGGCAGACTCGCCACCACGGGCACCGGCGCGACCAACCCTCGACGTTCGCGTACCTCCAGGATCTGCTCGTACAACCCTGGGGCAGCGTCGGGGCTGCTCGGAAGCTCCAATTCGGTGCGCGAAGGAAGCTCGCCGAGCCCGAGACGGACGTCGAGGAATCCACGGGCGTCCGCTCGGTACGACCAGAGCACCGGCGAACGCAGCTGGGCTCCCAAGACTGCATCGGACGTGGCGGGATACTCACGGAGCCGAACCTCCGACTCGACCAACGCCATCTCACCGAGTCGGCCGTCGACCCGCTCCAAGGCCTTCTCGAACGCCTCGACTGCCTTCTTGTGGTCGCGCTTTCCGAAGACCCGGCTCTCGATGACGTTGCCGAGCATCATGATCGGGCTGAGTGCCACGAACAGGACCGTCACGAGCCGCTGGGTGATGGCGAACATCACACAGCCGAGCAGCACTGGGGCGATCGCCGGGATGATGGGCATCCGGCGAGGCTGGAACGGCTTGGGTGGCTCCGGCGACTTGACGGTCTGACCCTCGTAGACCACGTCGAGTCGCGGTGACCGGTTGAAGTCGTAGGTGGCGATAGCTGAGAGTTCGCGGGTCCGACCCAGGTCGACCACATGCGCAGCGGTGTCGCCGAGCTGAATCCTGTCGTCAGCACGCAGCGTCGCTCGCGGCGCTAGGTCACCAGCGACCGTCGTGCCGTTGCTCGAGCCAAGATCGATGACTTCGATGGTGTCGGCAACGTTGATGCGTGCGTGAGCCTTCGAGACCAGCGGGTCGGAGAGCTGGACGTCGTTGCCCCGCCCACGACCCACCTGGTTGCTCCCCGCACGAAGGGGGAACTGCTTGCCGGCGTCGAGGCCTTCGTCGACCACGAGGGTGGCAACGGCGTGCTCATCGGGCGGCGCTTCACCGAAACGCTCGCCAGCCGGGGTAACCGAGACCGACTGGCCAGAACGCAGCCCCACA
>JAAEOR010000099.1 GCA_024222895.1 Hyphomicrobiales bacterium
AGCAATTTCCCGGGAAGCCGACTGGATGACTCAAATACATAAGCGTTGGCCGCGAGAAGCGCGGCATGGTTCTGCTGACGGTCGTCCCCATAGGCGGTCGCAGAGGGGTTCTGCCAGACGAGGGCCATGTCCACACCCGCCATGGCCATTTCGTTTAGCAGGAGCTCGGCCGAGATCGGGCGGCCGTGAAAGTAGTCGGGGCCGGCGGCTATACGTTCGGCCAGGTCCGGCCGTAGCGCGTCCAGGTCCGTAATGTGCGTGTCGGCATCGATCGTGGCTCCAGTCCGATCGCCAAGGCGACCGATCCGGTCCGTCAGAAGATCGCGGGCAGTCGCGGACAGAGCCATGTCGACCTCCTATGCGAGCGGCATTCACGATAGCGACCGGACCTCCGCTGGCGATGCGGCGTCGGTGATGCCAGCCAACCGGCACGCCCACCGACTTGCCCGGGCGCCTCATGGACCGGCCGGACGATACGACAGAAGTGCCTCACCAGGGAGCGATGCGGTCAGGTCCGGTGTCCATGGCCATGATCGAGGCATCGAAGCTGCGCTGGAGGAGATCCGCCTTCACCTCGACGTGCTCCGCTGACTCCCACAGATTGTCGTGCTCCCACGGATCCGCCACGAGGTCATAGAGTTCGCCAAGACCGTGGTTGTGATATCGCACGAGCTTGTAACGTTCGGTGCGGAACATAGTGGCCACGGTGGCGTCGGGCAGGTCGACGGCATCGGTATATTCGCTCCGCACATACTCGCGGTGACGGCCCGGATCGCGATCTCCCGTCAGAATCGGACCCAGGCTCTTGCCATGCATGTGGTCTGGTACGGGCAGGCCGAGGAGATCAAGCAGGGTCGGCGCGATATCCGTCAGTTCAACCAATGCCGGCGCCCGCACACCGCCGGGAACCCGTCCGGGCGCGCTGAAGATGAGCGGTATCCTGACCAATCCTTCGTAGAACCGCGCGCCCTTCAGAACCAGCCCGTGGTCGCCCAGGGCCTCGCCATGGTCGCTCATGAAGATCACCAGCGTGTTGTCAAGCTGACCGGTCGCCTCCAGCGCCTGCATGATGCGCCCGAATTGATCATCGACCAGTTCGATCATGGCGTAATAGGCCGCCTGGATGCGGCGCATGTCCTCGTTGAGACCGACCGCGCTGGCGAGACCGTACTGGGCGAGCGACTCGTCGTCGTCTTCCAGTCCCGCACGCTCTGGTGTCCGGGCCGTGGTCTGGAAATCGACTGCCGCCAGCGCGGCCTGCTGGGCCAGGTCGCTCGGCCGAAAGTGAGGGCCGGGGAGCTGCGCCGGATCATAGCGGTCACGATAGGCCTTTGGTGGATCGAAGGGCGGATGGGGATAATACGGATTGACCGTGAGCATCCATGGATCGCCCCGGCGACTCTCGATGAAGTCGATCGACCGATCGGCGCACCAGGTTGTCTGATGGAGTTCGGTCGGCACTCCGTCCGGCGAGGCGGCGAGTTCCTCCAGGGACTCGCCCTGGGCCTGCACCCAGTCGACATAGTGATAGCCGGCGAGGGGACGCGGGGCGTGGCTGTAGTCGAACACGGTGTAGCCGTCGTCGACGCGCGTCTCGATACCGAAATGGGCATTGGCCAGATGAAGTTTGCCGACATTGCCGCAGACATAGCCGGCATCGGCGAGGAGCTTGGTTATCAGCGGCGCGCGCGCGTTGAAGACTTCGTTGCCGTTCCGATTCTGGCGGATGGAACTGGGGTACATGCCGGTCAGGAAACTCGAACGGCTCGGGGTACAGATCGGCGACTGGCAGAATGCATGGGTGAAGGTGGTACCGCCTGCGACAAGTTCGTCCATGGCCGTGGTCTTGATGAACGGATTACCCAGCGCGCCGATCGTATCAAAGCGTTGCTGATCGGTGGTGAACCAGAGAATGTTGGGGCGATCAGTCATGACG
>JAAEOR010000100.1 GCA_024222895.1 Hyphomicrobiales bacterium
GGCCACAGGCGGATATCGCTGACATAAATCTCCGAACTGGTCCGGACCGAGAGGGAAATCAGCCAGAGAAGCGGTCCCGCGAAGAACAGGGCAATGACGAAATAGGCGAAATAGGTGCCGACATCGGCAATCCGAGCGCGTCGCGTGGCGGACATCGGTTGTCAGTCCTCCTTCGGCAACAGGCGCACGTAAAAGAACGTAAAGGCGATGCTGATCAGCAACAGCATCACGGCGAGCACGGCTCCGTTCGACAGGTCGAAGTTTCGGAATACGGTGTTGTAGGCGTAGAGCGCCAGAACCTCGGTTGCCCTGCCAGGGCCGCCGCCGGTGAGCGGCAGGATCAGGTCGAAGCTGTTCAGCGTGAAGATGCTGATCAGGATCGTATTGATCAGCATGATCGGCCTAAGCTGGGGCAGCGTGATGTAGCGGAACTGCCGGAACGCGGTCGCGCCGTCCACTGATGCGGCCTCATACAGGCTGCGCGGGATGACCACTAAGCCAGCATAGAGGAGGATCATGCTGAAGGCCGTCCCGCGCCAGACATTGGCAATCACCGCCGACCAGAGTGCCATGTCCGGATCGGAAAGCCAGGCAACCGGCTGCCACCCAACCGCTCGCAAGATGCCATTGAAGAAACCATAGCTCGCCTCGTTGAACATCAATTGCCAAACGATGCCGGCCGCCACACCGGGGACGATCCATGATGCGAGGATGATGACCCGGATCAAGGAGACACCCGGCAGGCCACGCTGCGATCCGCGAAAGAGCGCCATGGCCACGAGCAGGCCGAGGGTCAATTGGAGAACGACGCTTGCGGCGACGAAAACGAAGGTCACCCACAAGATACCTGGCAGATCGGGGTTTCCGGTCACTGCCTGGTAGCTGCGTGTGGTGTAGTCGAAATCGGGATTCAGCAGCGTCGCATCGGTAAAACTGTAACGGATGACATCCGCGGCAGGGTAGATGTAGGACGCAAAGAGCAAGACGGCCAGCGGTGCCACCCACAACAATGGTCGATCGGCCAGCCGGCGGCGGCCCGGCCGGTCGGCGCGGATGCTGGCATCAGAGGTGCTGGCCGATACCGTTTGGCTCATTGAGATGCTCGGGGGTCAGCTGGCTTTCCGCGCCCGGGACGCCAAGGCGACCCAACAAGTTGGGCCGCCCGGGCGCGGGACGTTGGCGCTGCGACTGTCGGGCCTAGTGGAGCGAATTTGACATTTGAGTCCCGCTTGCGGCCAGGCTCTCGCTCAAATGTCAAATTCAAAAAGCTCCACTAGAATCAAAAAGTTGCTAGTGGTCCTGATGACTCCGACATTTGCTCGAGCGTGTGCTGCAGAAGGGTAGCAAATGTCGGAGTCGGACCACTAGATTTTGTCGTAGGCCTCGTTGACTCGGGCCCAGGCGTCGTCCAGCGCCGCCTCGGGTTCCTTGATGCCGGATAGCACCTCGCCCATCATGATCTGGATCTGGTTGGAGACTTCCGGGTAGATCGGAACGCCGGGCCGGGCCCGACCGTTGACCAGATACTCTTGAAGCTGGGCGAAGTAGGGGGTCTGGTAGCGCGGAAGTGACGCGAACAGCGACTCGCGTGTCGGCAGGTCACCGATGACCTGGTTTGCGGGCCCCATATAGACCTCTTTCATCAAGTTGGCGCACATCTCAACCTTGGCGGGATCGTCGGTGAACGCCGCGACTGTCCAGCCGCCGGTTCCGGTCGCGTGCTGGTCCGCAGTTGGTCCCGGGAGCTCAGATACTTCCCACTTGGCGAACTCTGCGTCGTCCATTGCCTCGTCCAGCTGGAAGCGTTGCCAGTGGCCGCCCATGAAGGACGCGGCCGTGCCGGCGATAGCAGCGGCATTGAAGTCAGCATAGTCCTGGATCGTCGCCACGCGCCGGGGGGCGGCACCACTGTCGACCAGGTTCTTGTAGAAGTTGAGGGCGTTGAGCATCTTCTCTCGGTTTTCGCCTTCACCGAAGATGGGTTTGCCGCTGTCATCGACCAGGTCGCCGCCCTGGCTCCAGAAATGGGCGAGCCAGTCAAAAGCAGTGCCTTCCCATCGCCCGCCGTTGAAGAGCACGCCTTCCTTGCCGCCCTCAGCGGCAGCCGATGCAGCCGCCTGCAGTTCTTCCCAGGTGTCGGGTGCTTCCGCCATGATCTCGGTGTTGCGGTAGAACACGCGCAGATCGGTACCCCACCACCATGCGTAGATCTCGCCGTCTGGTCCGGTGACGCCGGAGCGGACGAAGGGGAACAGGTCGTCGATTTCCTCTTGGGTGAAATACTGGGTTACGGGCGTCAGAGCATCGTTGGAAATGAACAACGCCAGCTGAAACGAATCGACGGTAACACAGTCGGGTGCACGTCCGGCGCGGGCCTGCTCGAGTAGGCGCGCATGCTCGCCACCGATGTCGCCGGTGAAGAATTCAAACTGAACCTGCCAGTCGGGGTGGTCTTCGGCGAACTTCTGCCAGACCTTCTTGAAGGCTGCATTTTGCTCCGCGCTGGGGCTGTTGGGCGATTGGTTGGGATTCGCCCGCATTGTCAGGATGTTTGGCGCGTCGGCGCTGCCCACGCGATCAGTGGTGACGAGGTCTTGGGCTGAGGCGCTCACGGCGAGACCGGCCAGCATTGTCGTCGTCAGGAGCGCTGACAGGATTGGCTTGTGCATTCGTTTCTCTCCCTTTTAGCAGCGCCTGCGGCCTGGTCTGCCCGTCTGCCCTGTCCGATCTTGCGCCGGACTTTTCTGTGGTGAGCCGGAGGTCAATCCCCGGGCGCCGAAGGGGCAGTATGCGGCCAATTGCGGCGATCTGCAACGTTACAGATCGGCCCTTTTGCGGCCTTTGCCTGCCGGGATTTCTCGGACTCCGTGCGCTTCAGCCTGCCCGAGGGGTTGTCGTTTCGGCCGGGGCATCTTCGCTGTCGCGTCTAGACTGCACGGCTTCATACTGTTTCGCAGCCCTTGGCCACGCCGGTACGGAGACCCGTCGTCGGGTCATTCCGTCGCGATCAGATCGTGCCACCAGTGCACGACTTGGCCAACCAGGGTGGCGTCCCCAAGGGGCATTTCAAACGCAAATACCGAATGAATGTCGAAGATGGGACTCGGTTACCGGACTCACCGAAGCAGGTAGACACCTGCCAGGATCAAGATCGCGAGAAAGACAGTCTGCGTGACGAGCATCGCCATGGCCGCTCCGCCGACGTCTCGGAGTTTGACGAGAGACGTCTTCATTCCAACGGCGGCCACTGCGGTGACGAGGGCGGCTCGCGAAACATGGTCGGCGAGTTCCTTCCAGCTATCGGGGATCAGATGAAATGAATTCAGGGCGGCCAAAATCAGAAAGACCAGAATGAAACCAGGGACCAATCGCGGGCGTTCCCCACTCCCTCGGACAGAGCGGCGCAGCACCACGGCACCCATGAACACAACCGGCGCAAGCAGTGTGACCCGGAAGAGTTTCACCAATGTGGAGACGTCACCGGTTTCGTCGGACAGCGAATATCCTGCGCCGACGACCTGGGCGACATCGTGGATTGTCCCGCCCAGGAATATCCCCGAGTGCCATGCATCAAATCCAAAGCGCTGAGCCAGAATGGGGTAGACGATCATCGTTATTGTCGAAAGCACGGTGACCGTGATGACAGTGAACGCGAGGTCGCGCTCGGCATGATCCCTTTTGGGGAGAACCGCGCTGATCGCCATTGCTGCAGAAGCGCCGCAAATGGCGACCGCGCCCCCTGTCAGGAACCCAAACAAACGATCTTTTCCGAATAGGGGTGCGATTGCGATCGACGCCATAATCGTCAGAAAAACGCCAAGCGCGACAAGGCCAACGAAACCGGACCCTATTTGCTGCACCATTTCAATGCTCACTCTGGCGCCAAGTAGCGCCACGCCGATGCGGAGTAGCCCGCGTGAAGCAAAGGCAATTCCCGGTGCTGTGCGGCGTTCCTCGGAGAGAAACTGAAACGGGATTCCCAAGAGGATGGCCATGAGCATGACCGGTGCGCCATATTGGTCGGACAGGAACTGGGCCGCCATCGCGACCATTGCGGCAAGCAGAGCGCCGGGCGTGTTCGCCCGCAGGGTCTTCGAGGAACTGAGTCGCCATCGCCTAAGCCGTGTGTGGCCGGGCGTCTTCTTTTCAGTATGGCCGCTTTCCACTGCTTATTCTTCAATCGATCGGGAGGCCGCTTGGAACGTCATCAGGTTAGCCGAAATCGAGATTGTCGGCGAAGCGGCCGCTAACAACCAGCCATACCTTCCTCTCCGACGCGCCGTTCGTCGCGTACGGCCAGATCAGTCTGCCGCAAAACGCCCCATCCGACCTCTGAAAAAAGTCAGCGCTTCACCACCTTCTTTCATTTCGGCGCGGTTGACATGGCCCAGAACGATCGCGTGGTCGCCGCCATCGAAAACCGCCTTTCTGGTGCACTCAAAGCGCGCCAGGCAATTTTCGAGAACCGGCACGCCGTGGGTGTTCTCTCGGAGCTCTTGTCCCTTCAGGCCATGGACGTCTTTGGCGACCTTCCAGCACAATTCGTCCTGATCCGCCGACAGAACGTGAATCGCATAATGCTCGGCGCGCTCGAAGTAGGGGAAACGGCGTGCGTTTTTTTCAGGCGCCCATAAAACAAGCGGTGGGCTCAGCGACACGGACGAGAAACTGTCGGCGGTGATCGCGACAATACCATCTTCCGAAGCGGCGGTGACGACCGAGACTCCGGTGGCGAAGAGGCCAAATGCATCGCGAAGAAGCTTGGTATTGGCTTCATTCGGAACAAAGGACTTACGCTCAGCAAGTTTGCAACATCCTAGGGAACCTTCCGGAGCGTGGCGGCATCACGAGAAGTAAGCAGGGATTTCAGCTCCCGATTGAATCTCCATTTCTGTGGACCCGCACGATCCATCGCAGTCCATTGATCGCGAGATCGTAGGCGGCGTCGCCAAGACCAAGGTTCCCGTGAAAGAGGCGGCGGACGCCGAGGTCAGAGACTGATTCAAAGTGTTTCATCAGCGGCGCTCCCCGACCCCCAGCGGCGTTGCCGGAGTAGTGTCAGGGACCCGCCCGTAGACGTGGGGGAGAGAGCAGGTCTTAAGCTGTGGCAGCACTCTGGAGGCAAAGTGTCGAGCTTCCTCGATATGCGGATAACCCGATAGAACGAATGCGCGGATGCCCATCTTGCGATAGGTTTCAAGTTTCGAAAGAACCTGATCAGTTGAACCGACGAGCGCAGCACCACAGCCGGAGCGCGCGCGGCCGACGCCGGTCCACAGGTCGGGCTCGACATAGCCGAATTCGTCGGCAATCTCGCGGTTCCGCGATTGGTGGCTTACCCCCAGAGATTTCGCGTCGAGCGCACGTTCACGAATCGCGGTGCCTTTGTCGTCGTCCAGCTTCGAGGCGATATAGTCGGCGTACTCGCGTGCCTCGGCTTGCGTGTCGCGAACAATGACGTGAACGCGCAAGCCATAGTCGAGGGTCCGATCGAACCGCTCCGCGGCCTGATTCACGGCCTTCATGCGGCCTTGGAGATTTTCGACTGTCTCGGGCCACATGAGATAGACGTCGCAATACTGGCCGCACAGGTCCAGCGCATCCGGTGAATAGCCGCCAAAATAGAGAAGCGGCCCGCCGGTCTGGTAGGGTCGCGCGGGATCGGTCGAGAGGCCGGAGAAATTGTACACTTCGCCGTGATGGTTGATCTCATCCTGGGTCCAGGCTTGCTTGAGGATCTGAACCGTTTCCCGAGAGCGCTGATAGCGGTAGGGGCTATCCGCTTCCTCGCCCGGGAAATTGGAAGAGATGATGTTGACCGTCAGCCGGCCTTCCAGCATGTGATCAAGCGTCGCGACCGTCCGCGCCAGCATGATGGGCTGCATTTCACCGCACCGTACAGCGGCGAGCATATTGATCCTGGAGGTGATGGGCGCGCAGCCGGCAACGAAGCTCAGGGTATCCTGTCCAACCTGGTAGGAGGACGGGCAAAGGATATTCCTGAAGCCCAGCTCCTCGGCCGTCTTCACAATGTCTGAACAATGCGCCCACGATGAACGGAGCGCACCGTCGGGCACGCTCAGGAACTGGTAGTCGTCCGAACACAGGGCTGAAAACCAGGATACCTCAGCTGCATCAAGGTCCGGTGAGGTCACGGGAACAGCAGTCATGAACAATGTCACCCTGGCTTTCGCATCGATCGGTTTCGCCCGCGGCCTTCCGAATTTTCCTCTTGCATATCAGCCGCATTGATGTAGATCAATGGTGTATCAATTTCATTGCATAATCGGCATTCATGTATGAGAGAAGCGATAATCCGACCGCGCTCCCGATCTACATTCAGATTAGCGAGGTCTTGATCCGCGAGATCGCGGCCGGTCGGCTCGTGGACGGCGAGCGTCTGCCGCCGGAACGCGTGCTGGCAAGACGGCACGGTACGACTGTGCGTACCCTGCGGAAAGCGCTCGCCGTGTTGGAGAAGAAAGAATTCTTGGACCGGCGCCAGGGGTCGGGAAATTACGTTCGGTCGAGCAGTCGGATCGAAAGCGTCTATTCCATGTTTCGCCTGGAACTTCGGGGGGGAGGCGGGCTTCCGACCGCAGCAATAATCGATGTTGAGGAATGCAACAAACCGGATGATCTGCCGGGCTTTGGTACATCAGGGCGCGCAACGCGAATCCGGCGCTTGCGCTTTTTGAACGCCCTGCCCATCGCGGTTGAAGAAATCTGGCTGGATCGCGACGCCGGCGAGATTGATCGCCGGATCCTCTCGGATTCGCTTTATCAGTATTACAAGGTTCAGCTCGGTTTCTGGATAACGCGGGCTGAAGATTTCGTATCGATCGATCGGGTGCCGGATTGGGCGCCCGAGACGTTCAGCGTCAACGCAGCGGAGGTGTCCGGCTACGTTGAGCGGTTCAGCTGGGCGCAAATGCCTGCCCCGGTCGAATACTCACGCACCTGGTTCGATACGGACCGTGCGTTTTACGTGCAACGACTGAAGTAGGGAGACATTCTTGCGGATTAGGTACGGCATTGTCGGATGCGGGATGATGGGACAGGAGCATCTGCGCAATATCGCGCTCCTGCCGGATACTGAGATATCGAGGATTTTCGAGCCTGATCCGGAGATGATCGCGGCGTCCAGGAGTTTTGCGCCGGAGGCCAAATTCGTCGACAGCATCGATGCGCTGCTGGAGGCCGAGGCGCTGGATTGTATCGTAATCGCCAGTCCGAACTATCGGCATGTCGAGCAGCTTGAATTCCTGGCTCAAAAGCGGCCGCTACCGGTTCTTGTTGAAAAGCCACTCTTCACCGATGCGGCCGACGTCGCTCGGATCGATGCATTTGGTGAGGACTACCCGGAACCTGTTTGGGTCGCGATGGAATATCGCTACATGCCGCCAATCGCTGCATTGCTCAGAGAAGCGGACAAAGCTACCGGCGGCATCAAAATGCTGACCATCCGCGAGCACCGCTACCCATTTCTGGAAAAAGTGGGCGACTGGAACCGGTTCAATCGCTTCACCGGCGGCACTTTCGTGGAGAAATGCTGCCATTTCTTCGACCTCATTCGTTTGGCACTCAAATCCGAGCCACTTCGCGTGATGGCGTCAGGTGGTCAGCAGGCGAACCACCTGGACGAAATCTACAATGGTGAGCGGCCGGACATTCTGGATAATGGTTATGTGATCGTCGACTTCGAAAGCGGCGCACGCGGAATGCTTGAGCTCTGTATGTTTGCCGAAGGATCCCGTTATCAGGAGGAGGTGTCCGCGGTTGGCCCGATCGGCAAGATTGAGGCCCTCGTGCCGGGCCCGGGACGGTTCTGGCCCAAGCATCTCGGCCATCCGCCGATACCGCAGCTGATAGTCAGCCCGCGTCATCCGAAAGGCCCGGAGGTGAGGGATATACCGATCGATCCGGTCATCCTTGAAGCCGGCGACCACAACGGCTCGACTTACTATCAGCATCAGAAGTTTCTGGCCCTCCTCCGCGGGGAACGTGCCGAACCTGAAGTCTCTCTGGCGGATGCGAAAGTGGCCGTCCTTGTGGGGATTGCCGCACAGACATCAATCAGGGAACACAGAGTGGTCGAGCTGGAGGAGCTGCTCTGACCGACAGAAATTGTGAGCTGAGCCGCATTGCCGGATCCCGCTTGCGGTTCACTCCTGTTTCGCAAGACCGCGACCGTCCGGCGTTCCCCACCTGGACCCAATGGGCGTCACCCAACGGCTCAGGCTGTGAAGACAGGGCGCCACGCTGCCTTTTACAAAGTCTCGTCGATCAGTTTTTTTGAAATGAATCGCGGTTCACGCTCAATTCCCTTGTTTCCCGCGATCACAGAGATGCCGTAAGACATAGCAGCTGCGGTTTGGGGCATGTCTACTTCGCTTTGTGCACTTCGCCTTCGAACATCACTCCCCACACGGGCATGTTCTTCAGTTCCTCGATCGGAACTTCGGTAGGGTCGGCCTCGAGAATGGCGAAGTCCGCGAGCTTTCCAGACTGGATGCTGCCCAGATCACTCTCCAGTCCCAGTATGTTGGCGGCGTCCACTGTGATCGCTCGTAGTGCTTCTTCACGGGTCAATCCCCTGGGCGGCGTGAAGACCTTGCCTGCAAGGGTCTGGCGGGTGATGGCCGACCAGGCAAGAAACAATGGACTGGCCGGCGCCATGCCGAAGTCAGAATGCAGCGTCACCGTCACCCCACGTTCTACTAATCCGGACAACGACACAATTCGTCGTGCACGATCAGTACCAAGTCCGTCTACAGAATAACCATCCCCCAGAGCTGTCAGATAATACGGATTTGCGGAGACAGTGGCGCCCAGAGCCGCAATTCGCTTATTTAGAGAATCGTTCGCGAAGCCGAAATGCTCAATCACAAGAGCGCCGGGTAACCGTGGCGTTTCTTCCTGCAATGTTTCAAAGACATCCAGAGTATAGCTAATACCTTTGTCGCCGTTGGAATGGACATGAATGCGATAGCCCGCATTCCAATATTTGCGGGCCTGCGCCTCGAAATCTTCTTTTGGCGTAATCCATTCACCGTGGTGCCCATCGATGTAGCCCGGCGGCAAAGCCTGCATAAGCTGCGAAAACATTGCACCATCGGATAATAACTTGATGCGCTTGCCATATACGATCTGCGGTGGGGAATCTTTCGCAGCCAACTTGCCGTCGACAAAAGCGAACGATTTCTCCAAACCACCCGTTGATAGCGCCAGTGCATGCGCTGCGGGAACCAATACCGAGCGGAAAGGAGCTTTCTTGTCGACGTAATTTCTTGTCAGCGCGCCCAGCTCAAGATCCCAGCTCATCTGTCCAGTGGCAAGATCGCCAACGGTGGTCACACCGTTCGAAGCCAGATAATCCTGCACGCGTGCGTATCCAGGATCCATGAAATCCGACGACAGGAGATAGGATGCCAGCCGCAGAATCGCGAGCTCGAAAAACCCGGCTTCGAGGAAATGGCCGGTCTCGAAATTCGCTTCCGTCGCGCTAAATTTGTCCGTGTCCGCCTTGGTTATTTTCATGTAGTTCAGCGCAGCGGTGTTGTAGACCGCTTCGTGGATCGAGCGCTGCCAGACCATTACCGGTTTTTCATCTTCGATAGCATCCAGGATTTTGCGGGTCATCGGTCCATGATCCGCTTCATTCCAACCCCAGGTTAGGAAGATCGGTTTGCCGTCCCCCTTCGATGCTTTAATCGCATCGCTCAGTCGCTGGCGATATTCTATCTGTTGTCGTTACGGCGGGAATTTCTGTCCCGAGCACGCTCCAGGATTCTGGCGTGATCCAAGTCATGCCGAACTGCAGTGCACCTAACAGCGGATGCATGTGGGGATCGATCAAACCCGGCATCAGGACTTTGCTCTTGAAGCGATCGTCGATCTTATGGGGATGCGCGTCGAGCCACGGCTTAAGGGATGCGAGACTACCAACTGAAACGATCCGCCGGCCGCGAACAGCGACCGCTGTTGCCACCGGATTGTCCGGATCCATCGTGATGATCTTCTTGGCCGTGTAGACGGTGATCGGTCCGTTTTGGGCTGAGGCTATCGAACTGGCGAGCGCGAGCATCAGAAAACCAACAAATACCCTGAACATAACGATGCTTCCTGATCCTGTTGCCGCGTTAGGCTGCTGCTCAGCATACGTTTCGAGACAAGTCGCGGCAATCGCGCAAGATCTTCGACCCTGGCGGGCGTAGCCGCGCCGAATGGGGGCGCTGAGTGGGGCCCTCCGAAATCGATGTGGCCCTCTCATGGGAGTTGAACGATGCCCTCCGCGCGGAGAGAGTGCTCTCCGCGGGGCGTAACTAGTGGTCCGACTCCGACATTTGCTACCCTCCTGCAGCACCCTCCCAAGCGAATGTCGGAGTCATCAGGACCACTAGCAACTATCTGATTCTAGTAGAGCTTTTGAATTTGACATTTGAACGAGAGCCTTGCAGCGACCGGGACTCAAATGTCAAATTCGCTCCACTAGTGTAGA
>JAAEOR010000101.1 GCA_024222895.1 Hyphomicrobiales bacterium
GACACGATTCACGACCGGGGTATCGAAGGGGTGAAGGTTGTTGTACTCGCGCGGACGCTCGGACTGACAAGCGGCAGCTTCTATTGGCATTTCAAGAATATCGAGGACCTGCTGGACGCCGTTCTGGACTACTGGGAGAACCGGCTGACCGTTCAGATCATTGAGGATGCGGTCGCCTTCAGCGGTCCACCCGAGCAGAGGATCTTGAATCTGATGAACCAGGTGATCGAGGAAGATGCCGCGGTGCCTGATTCGTCGATTGCGGTCTGGGCGAAGTCAAACGGCAATGCGCGTGCTGCCTACTGGCGAACCATGCAGCGGCGGTTCGACTTTGCGGCATGGATGTTCCGGGAGGCTGGTTTCGCCGGGGCGGGGGCAGCCGCGCGGGGTCGCATGATGGTGACTGCTCTGATGGGCGAAACGGCCAACGGTATTGGTTCGAATCCGGGCTGGAGGGATATTATCGAGCATCAGTGGCGGATACTCGTCACCCGGTAAGACTCGGAGAAATCCGATGCGTGCCGTCATTGCGACGCTGAAGCGTCTCCAGAAATGAAGGTTTTGATGCAGCCTTTGTACCAACGATAGGGACGAGCTGGATCAGTAGCCACCATCCCGTGCGACCAATGTCGTGAAAGCGCCGGGTGCTCACGGCCAGCGACGGCAAGATCAGCGCCAACGATGCAAGCACTGACGGGGGCCGGCCCGCATGCCGCTCAAAGCCATATCGTTGCGGCCGTGACGCCTTGACTCCCATCGGCGAACCGGCTTTGTCGCGTGCACTCCCGTCTCAGGGTGCCCTGAGACCATCCGCATCAAACGACAAGCCGGACGGCGCTGCCTGGAACCAGGCCAGGTGAGAGATGAACGTACTTCGGGCGGCAAAAGGCATGACGACAACACCGAAGCTGCACCTCGGCATCATACCCGACGGCAGCCGGCGATGGGGCCGCCGGGAGGGCAAGGGGGAATTCTGGGACGGGGTCCAATCGGGTGCAAAGGTCGATGAAATCCTTTCGCATCTCGGCGATAACTGCCCGGACGTCGATGAGGTGACCATTTGGGCGATGTCGACGGAAAATCTGGGTCGAACCGATCGCGACCGCCAAAAAGTCTACCGGATTGTCGAGGGTCTCCTGATCGAGACCGAGAATTTTGCTGACACCAAGGTGCGGTTGAATTTCGTTGGTTCACGGTTTGACGAATTGCCCAGCTCGCTCGCCGAGGCGATGGAAGCGGCCGCCGCCCGGACCCGGGATTTCGACAGGCTCACGCTCAATGTCGGACTCGGTTACGGCGGCAGGGAGGAAATCGTGCGGGCTGTCGATCTGGTCGTCCGGAATCGTCATTCTGCCAGCGGTGGCCAGGCGGTGACATCAGAGGAATTCGAGCGTTGTCTCATGGTGCCGCGCCCACTCGATCTGGTGGTAAGGACGGGGGGTGAACGGCGACTGTCCGGCTTTATGCTCTATCAGGTCGAGTATGCCGAGCTGTTCTTCACCGATACGCTGTGGCCGGATTTCGCGACGAACGAACTCGATGCGTGCCTGGAGGAATATCGGCGGCGCGACAGGCGTTTCGGCATATAGCGATCCTGAATCCGGTCAAACCTGGCACTGCGATGTTGTCCCGCACCGAAAGGGGGGAGGATGCCATTCTTGTCCCGGTTCTCGGTGACGAGCCCGATTCCCTTGCCGACGGCGCGCGCCGGTCCCCAGCCGGAATCCTGGCGGCAATACCCTTGGCATAAGCCAATAACGCGGCCCCGCCGCCAGGCGCGGGGCCGCATCGCATCACTTGTCGAGCGCGTTACATGCCGAGCTGATCGCGAAGCATGTCAGCCAGGTCATTGACCGTCGTTTCGGTGTCAGCCCCTTCGGCGACCTCCACCAACGCGGCGGCAATCAGGTCCGTCACCGC
>JAAEOR010000102.1 GCA_024222895.1 Hyphomicrobiales bacterium
AACCGGCGTCCAGTCGCGAAATGTGGTCTGCCGGATGAGCCGCATTGTCGGATACCAGGGCGTGTCGTTGCGGCCAAGCAGCCACCGCCAGCTTGGCTTGGCGGACAGCAGCAACCAGGTTGGCGCACCAAGCGCCCCGGCAAGATGGGCGATCGATGTGTCCGATGTGATGACAAGATCGAGCGCCGAGACCAGGTTCGCCGTGTTACCAAGCCCGGCCTTCGCCTCCGGCCAGTCAACGACCCTGTGGCTGTCCTTGAAAACGTCGATGCCGTCGGCGCCCGGCCCGATCTGCAGGCTGACGATCGTCACATCTTCAAGGCCGAGGACCGGCTCGAAACGGGCGATCGGAATCGAACGATCGGCATCCGTCGACTGGTTGGGGTTGCCCTGCCATGCCAGCCCGACCTTGAGACCCCGGATACGATCCAGGGCCTGCTTGAGGCTACGCGTCTCGGCGCGATCGCTGTGGAGATAGGGGACGCTTTTCCCGAGGGCCGCTATCTCGGGGATGCCCTGGCCAAG
>JAAEOR010000103.1 GCA_024222895.1 Hyphomicrobiales bacterium
CAGCCAGATGGTCGACCGGGTCATGGCGCTGCCGGAGGGCACGCGCCTCTACCTGCTGGCGCCGATCGCCCGCGGCCGCAAGGGCGAGTTCCGCAAGGAGCTGGCCGAGCTGCTCAAGCGCGGCTTCCAGCGGGTGCGGATAGACGGCGAATTTCACGAAATCGCCGAGGCGCCTGCCCTCGACAAGAAATACAAGCACGACATCGAGGTGGTGGTCGACCGCATCGTGGTGCGCGACGACATCGCCACCCGCCTGGCGGATTCGCTGCAGACCGCCCTTGACCTTGCCGACGGCCTGGCAATCGCCGAGTTTGCTGACAAGCCCCCTCACCCGGTCGCCTCCCGCGACCACCCTCTCCCACCGGGGGAGAGGGATTCCCGGCCCAAACGCCGGAGCAAATCCCGCGGAGCCGATGTTCCAGGTCAAGGCGAGGAAGCATCGCCCCCTCTCCCCTTGCGGGAGAGGGAAAGCCGAGCCGAAGGCGAGGCTGGGGTGAGGGGTACGGGACAAGAGGCGAGGAGCGCCGAAGGCGCGACCGGGAAGAAAAAGACGGGCCTTGCCGTGAGCGAGATGGACGGAAAACAGATCCTGTTTTCCGAACAATTCGCTTGCCCGGTTTCGGGTTTCACCATTCCCGAGATCGAGCCGCGGCTGTTTTCGTTCAACAACCCCTACGGCGCCTGTCCGGCCTGTGACGGACTCGGTTTCGAGCGCACCGTCGACGCGGCCCTGGTGGTACCCGACGAAAACCTGACGCTGCGCAAGAACGCCATCGCCCCGTGGGGCAAGTCGTCGTCGCCCTACTATCTCCAGACCCTCGACGCACTCGCCCGTCACTACAAGTTCTCGCTCGACGCCAAATGGTCGAAGCTGCCGGCCAAGGCGAAACAGGCAATCCTCTACGGCACCGGCAAGCACAAGGTCACCTTCACCTATGACGACGGCCTCCGAAAGTACGAGACCACCAAGACCTTCGAGGGAGTGATCCCCAATCTCGAACGGCGCTGGAAGGAGACGGATTCGTCCTGGATGCGCGAGGAGATCGAGCGCTATCAGTCGGCCACCCCATGCGCGGTCTGCGACGGCAACCGCCTCAAGCCTGAGGCGCTGGCGGTCAAGCTCGACGCCCTGCACATCAGCGATGTCGCCAGCTTCTCGATCCGCCACGCCAACACCTGGTTCGCCGACCTGCCGGCCACGCTGACCGACAAGCAGAACGAGATCGCCGGCCGGATTCTGAAGGAAATCCGCGAGCGGCTGAAGTTCCTGGTCGATGTCGGTCTCGACTACCTGACCCTGTCGCGCAATTCCGGCACGCTGTCGGGCGGCGAGAGCCAGCGCATCCGCCTCGCCTCGCAGATCGGCTCGGGGCTGACCGGCGTGCTCTATGTCCTCGACGAGCCGTCGATCGGCCTGCACCAGCGCGATAACGCCCGGCTGCTGGAAACCCTGAAACACCTGCGCGACCTCGGCAACACCGTGATCGTCGTCGAGCATGACGAGGACGCCATCCGCGACGCCGACTTCGTCGTCGACATGGGGCCGGCCGCCGGCATCCATGGCGGCGAAGTGATTGCCAAGGGCACCCCGGCGAAGATCATCGCCAATGCCAAGTCGCTGACCGGACAGTACCTGTCCGGTACCCGCTTCATCGAGACGCCGGCCTTCCGCCGGCAAGCCAAGAAAGGCCGCGCTCTCCGCGTCATTGGCGCCACCGCCAACAACCTCAAGGACGTCACCGCCGAGATTCCCCTCGGCCTGTTCACCTGCATCACCGGCGTCTCCGGCGGCGGCAAGTCGACCCTGCTGATTGACACCCTCTATAAGGCGGTGGCGCGGCGGCTGAACGGCGCCCGCGATGCCCCGGCCGCCCACGAACGGATCGAGGGGCTGGAGTATCTCGACAAGGTCATCGACATCGACCAGTCGCCGATCGGCCGCACCCCGCGCTCCAACCCGGCCACCTACACCGGCGCCTTCACCCCGATCCGCGAATGGTTCGCCGGCCTGCCCGAGGCCAAGGCCCGCGGTTATGCGCCGGGGCGTTTTTCGTTCAACGTCAAGGGCGGCCGCTGCGAGGCCTGCCAGGGCGACGGTGTCATCAAGATCGAGATGCACTTTCTGCCCGACGTCTATGTCACCTGCGACGTCTGCCAGGGCAAGCGCTACAACCGCGAGACCCTGGAGGTCACCTTCAAGGGCAAATCGATCGCCGACATTCTCGACATGACCGTCGAAGAAGCCCGCGACTTCTTCGCCGCGGTGCCCTCAATCCGCGACAAGATGGTGACGCTCGACCGTGTCGGCCTCTCCTACATCCATGTGGGCCAGCAGGCGACGACGCTCTCCGGCGGCGAGGCCCAGCGGGTCAAGCTGTCAAAGGAGTTATCGAAGCGCGCCACCGGCCGCACCCTCTACATCCTCGACGAGCCGACCACCGGCCTGCATTTCGCCGATGTGGAGAAGCTGCTGGAAGTCCTCCACCAGCTGGTCGAACAGGGCAACACAGTGGTTGTGATCGAGCACAATCTCGAGGTGATCAAGACCGCCGACTGGATCATCGACCTCGGGCCGGAAAGCGGCGATGGCGGCGGCGAGATCGTCGCGGCCGGCACGCCGGAAGAGATCGTCAAGGTCAAGCGCAGTTATACGGGCGCGTTCCTGAAGCCGGTGCTGGCCAAGGCGAAAGCAGCGGAGGTGCGGGGTGGTGCGGCTGCGGCCGAGGCGGCGGAGTGATGCCTATTGCCGTTGTATCCCCCCTCGAATCGGGCGGTTATCGCGCTCAGCAGTCCCCGTGATCGTTCACCAAAAGCAGGCCCAATGTCGACAATATTATCACTGGCGAGCGAGAGTAGGGCGGATTGTAGCGGAGCGTAATCCGCCGCTGAACGACCCAAGTCCGCACCCGGCGCAATACGCCTCGCACTTGAGTCCTACATCACTCAATGACCCGGGGAGGATCTGATCGACCCTACGTTTCCGCCTCGCCGAAATCGCCCGGAATATCGATGTCCGTGCCCCAATCCTCTGAGAACATGCCGCGTCGCACGTCACGGTGAAACGACGAATACGGCCAGTCGACGGCGCGGCGAACATGGGTGTGCTTCACCGGGTTGATGGCGCAGTATTCGACATATCGCCCGAACTCGTTTTCATCCCGGATCAGGTGTTCCCAGAACCGACGCTGCCAGATACCACGTTCGCGCCGGGCCTTGCGGGTCGGACTCAGTCGTTCGTCTTTCGGAATCGCCCGGACGAAACGCGTCTTGATCAAGCGCCACCGGGTCGAGAAGTCGGCATCGTCCGGCGGCAGTGTCCAGATCGCGTGAAGATGATCCGGAAGTATGACCCAAGCATCGATGCGGAACGGATGGTTCTGCTTCGTTCTTCGGGTTGCGTCACGCAGAGCGTCGATGTTGTCGGTCAGGAGGTGGCTGCGCCGATCGAGCAGGTTAACCGTGAAGAACCAGCAACCGCCGGGAACAAACCTGCGTCGATAGTTCGGCATTGTGGAATGCTACCGCCGTATTTGGATCGAGCGAAGCGCAATCCACCAGCGCCCTCCGCCCAGGCGGCGCAATACGCTCCGCTATTGCGCCCTACACCAAGCTAAAAGGATCAGGGAGTATAGGGCGGAATGTAGGAGCATATCCGCCTTTCTGTCCCTGACTTCAGCGGTCCCTTTTAGTATCCCGCGCCGGACCGGCGCAATATGCTTCGCACTTGCGCCCTACGCCAAACTCCACCGCGTCGAGCCTCTGCCGCTCGCTTTGCGAGTCCCGCTCGGCCGAATGGCCCGAGCCGCGCCCACGATGGCATTGCCACAGTCTCCGACACCTCCGATGGCGCGAATCGAGAGCGCCGCAAAATCGCCTCCATACCCCAAGGAAACGCCCCAAAATCGTCCGCCCCGGTGCCGCATCGCTGAATGATTGTTGGTGCGTTCCTCTAGAGCATTCGAGCATTCCGCTCTTTGTCAGAATCGCAGGGGCGATTGAGGTGCGCCGCTGTTCGCGCGACGATGCAACGGCACTCGGCGCCTATTTTTCGGCTGGCTTGATCGGCGGATGCCCCAGCGAGGCGCGGCCATCAGATAACGCAGAACATGCCTCTACCTAAAGGCGGAGCGCTTTAAGGCGAATACACTGGTGTCCGGCTTAGAGTCCCTGGACAAAGGCTTGGCGTTGAGCCCTCCCAATTCGGGTTCTGCTCCTCGGTGAGCGCGATTTTCATGATCGCCTGGTCATCGTGACAGGCCCGGACCGCCATAGGTTATCGCAGGTTGAGATTGATCGTCCGGTCAAGCCGGACGATGACGATGGAGGGGACAACAAAAGTCGGGCGACCGGCCCCTCGGTGCCGGCCGCCGCCAATCGACGGCTCGAAGACACCCGGCCTCGCGACACTCGCGACAGCTGAGACTTGAACCGGACAGCGCCTGGTCCGACAGTGTCAATCACGGGGTCGCGGCCAGTTCGGACGGCGGAATCGCCATCGCGGCAAGTTTTTTCTCGTCAATCTCGACGCCGAAACCCGGTTGGGAGCCGATTGTCGCGCGCCCATCACGGATTTCCAGCCCACCACGGATGGGCGTGTCCTCAAACCACAAATGTCCTTCGACATCAATCGGGTACGTGTCTCTGATCGCGGCCGCGAGATGGCAATTTGCGGTGTCACCGAGCTTGGTAAACGGCATCGTGTCGACGCTGATGCCAATCCATGTGGCTTCGCATATCGCGACGATCTTCATGGCCGGCCACAACCCACCGACCCTGCTGAATTTGAGCACGATCCGGTCGGCGGCGTTCTGCCTTACAATCTGCAGCACAGCTTGTGGTGAAACCACGCTTTCGTCCAGGATGACCGGGATCTTGAGCGCTTGGCGAATATACCGATGTCCCTCAAGATCGAGGTGATGAAGCGGCTGTTCGATCGATAGGTTGCTCCGAAATTTCTCGCGCAGAATTTCCTCGATGATTTTCACGGTTATTTTGGAATTTCCCCAAGATTGATTTGGATCGGCATCTATTGCCACCTCCTCAGGAACAGCATCCAGCGCTGCGATCAGTTTTTCCTTCTCCCAATTCAATGTTTCGGTGTTTATGCCCTCGTTGCTCGTCCTGTGACCAACTTTGATTTTCAGCCCACTGAATCCCTTCTTGACGAATTCAACCGCCGCCGCTGCTTTTTCTTGGGGGGTCAACTCGTAGAGGTTGGTCAGCATCGGGAATTCAGTTCGATGCGCGCCACCCAGAACTTCGTAAACGGGACAGTCGTGCGCCTTGCCGATCAGATCATGGAGCGCCAGATCAATACCCGCTCGAGCCGGGTGACAGCCCGGAGGCGACTCGCCGGAAATGGCATTCATGATGTTGTGGGCATTGATGATGTCGAGGGGATTTGAACCTTCCAGCGCCATTCCATATGCCTTCAGCCAGTCCAGGACCGCGCGCAAGGTCTGGTTGTAGTAGGCAGGTTCGGTCGCAGCTTCACCAAGGCCATGGATGCCGGCGTCGGTATTGATCCTGACAATCACCGTACCGCCGCTCGGCAGGTGGGAAGACTGGTGGTCGCGAAACCCCGGCTTGACCGGTTTCATGCGGATAGGAAAGGTCTCGACGCTTGTAATCCTCACTGCATTCCTCCGCTCGCCGACCGTTCAATGGCTCACGCCCACTTGCTACCTGCTATCGACTTCACTGGAGGCGCCATTGGCAGTGTCGGCCTGCGCTTGGCGCCGTGCACGCGCCGAATCCGGATTCAGGACCGAGGTCACGAACTGACGGGTCCGCTCCTGTTGGGGATTGCGCAGCAATTCGTCCGGAGGTCCGTCCTCGATGATCAAACCGCCATCCATGAACAGCATACGATCACCCACATGATCGGCGAATGCCATTTCGTGTGTTACCACCAGCATTGTACGTCGATCGTCTGCGAGCTCTTCCATCACCGTGAGGACATCCCCAACCGTCTCCGGGTCCAGAGCGGAGGTCGGCTCGTCGAACATCATCAGAGAGGGGTTCATTGCCAACGCGCGCGCAATCGCCACTCGCTGTTGCTCACCACCGGACATCTCGCTCGGATAGGCTGAAGCACGGTGTTCCAACCGAACCTTGCGGAACAGCTCCATGGCGCGCTCCCGGGCAGCGGCGGGTCGCTCGCGCAGCACCTTGATCGGAGCGAGCGTGACGTTTTCGGCCGCAGTCAGGTGCGGATAAAGATTGAAGTTCTGAAAGATCATTCCAATGCGCTGACGCAGTGCGACGACCTTTCTTGAATGGGCGTTAACCGGTTCGCCGTCAAAAACGATGCTACCGCCCTGAATATCCTCAAGCCCATTCACACACCTGAGAAACGTCGATTTTCCGGTGCCGCTGGGGCCGACAATAACAACCACCTGCCCGGGCTCTACGTCGAAGCTGATGCCGTTGATGATCGTTCGACTGCCGAAGCGCTTGACCACTCCGTCAACTCGGAGGATCGGCTCGCCGGGGGCACCCTGCCCAA
Source organism: Hyphomicrobiales bacterium (assembly GCA_024222895.1). GTDB lineage: Bacteria > Pseudomonadota > Alphaproteobacteria > Rhizobiales > Kaistiaceae > Bauldia. The sequence continues at coordinate 6,509 of JAAEOR010000103.1, forward strand.
CCTCCTCAATGGACAAAGCTGGTCCTCCTTTCAATCGCCGCGCCAAACTGGGAGATTGCAAAGTTCACGATGACATAGAGCGCAGCCACGGCAATAAGTACGGTAAGGCCGGCGGTGGCGTCGCCGCGGACCGACTCACGGATCAGGAGGCCGGTCTTGGTCAGTTCGACATAACCGATCACCGAGGCGAGGGCCGAGGCTTTCAGGGTCGAGACATAGACACCGACGGCCGGCGGCACCATCACACGAATGGCCTGCGGCCAAACCACATACAGCTCAACCTGCCAAGCATGCATGCCCGAAGACCGAGCCGCTTCCCTTTGACCGGCTGACACGCTCTGGATGCCGCCGCGCACTACCTCCGACATGAGGGCGCTGCCCTCCAGTGCCAGCGCAATCGTGGCGGCCGCAAACGGCGAGAATTCGATGCCGAACACGAATGTGACGCCGAAGTACACGAAAAACAGCTGCACCAGTGTAGGAATCGAACGAAAGAACTCGGTGTAAACCAGAGCCAGCACGCGAACGGGCAGCCACTTCGACGTCCTGCCGATGCCAACGACCGCGCCGATGACGGCCGCCAGCAACAACGCCAGCCAACTGATCCACAGCGTGACTGCAAGACCACGGAGAAGGAGGAACCAGAAGTCGAGGAGGATCACCAGCGTCCTCCAGCCGCAACTGATTTGAACAGAAAACGCCCCAAGGCCATCCGAGCAACATTGGCTGCCTGACACAAGACCAGATAGGCGATCGCCACCACCACAAACGCCTCGAAATAGCGGTACGTGACCGAGCCTGTATTGTTCATCCAGGCCGTTAGTTCTTCGACTGTGGCGATCATCATGATCGACGAGCCCATGATCACGCCTATGACCTGATTACCCAGCGGCGCATATGAGACGCGGAGTATCTGCGGCAGGATCACGAACCGATACATGCGCACACGCGTCATGCCCTGGGAGCGCGCGGCTTCATATTGCCCTTTCGGGACCGCGATGAGGCCGGCCCGAAAGATCTCGGCCATGAAAGCAGCACTGTTCAGCGTCAGCGCAATGAGACCCGACATGAACCCATCGAAGACGATTCCGACTGCCGGTAGTCCGAAAAAAACGAGATACAAAAGAACCAGCAACGGCATATTGCGTATGATTTCCACATACACCATGCCAATGCCGCGCAGGACGACTTGGTCGCTCCTGCGCATGAGCGCGATAAACACTCCCATGACGGCGCTGAAGATTGTCGCCAGAAAACTGATCTCGACGGTGGTCCAGATCGCGGCCGGTAGCCTGTCAAAGAATGGGTAGATGGCCTGAATATCAAAGTCATACATTCCACACCTCTTCGATCAGGCCTTGTGTTTCGAGCAATCAAAGAGATGTGTGTGGACGCGATAAATCGCGTCCACACGACCCGGCGGTCTACCAGGCTGCGAAGATTTTCGGTCGATCGGACTTGAACCACTTCGCGTAGAGAGCGTCGTTCTTTCCCGAGAGATTGAAATCACGGATCCAGATGTTGAGCAGGCGCCACCACTCGAAGTCGCCTTTTGGCAATCCCAACGAGATATCCTCGCGCGAGAAACGGCCCTCAAGCACTTTGTATTTTCCCGGACTTTCGGCAAGGATGCCGGAGGTGCCGATGTTGTCTAACGCGCTAGCGTCGATGCGCCCCGAATCCAGCGCTTCCATCGTGTCGGCCATCCCGGCAAACCGAACGATCGTTGTTTCCGGCGCGGCCGCGGGAACGAGGGTCTCCTGAGTGCTGCCGCGACCAAAACCGACCTTCATGTCGGCAGTATTGAGGTCGTCGACGGACTGAATGTCGTCCCGATCGGCAAGCGTGAAGAACACCATTCCGACGACCATGTAGGGATCGGTGAACGATATCACTTTCGATCGCACGAAATTCGCTGTGAAGTTGGCGATTGTGATGTCGGCCTTGCCAGTCTGGAGAGCTGTCACCCGGCCGGCCGCATCAATTATCACCCATTCGACATCGACCCCCAACTCCTCGGCGATCATGTTGCCCATGTCGATTTCGTACCCCTCCGGGGTTCCGTCGGGTTTGATGACCGAATACGGCGGCTGCCCGCCTTGAATCGCAATACGTACGGTGCCCCGGTCAACGACCTCCTTTAGAATGTCCCGCTCCTGGCTCATCGCGGCCGGGACGGCCGCGATCATCGCGACGGCCATTGTCAGCGGCCCCAAGAGTTTTCTGACATAGCTGTACATTTGCATATCCTCCCTCCGTTCCTGCATTGCTTCGGTTCGGGCCAAGGCTGCCGACCCGGCCCCTCAAGAACTCTGACTAATAGTTCGCCCCCACGCTTGGATCAGTCAGCTTCGGCCGAGATGACAGCGCTGCGGCCATGAGGGCCTCGACCTCAGCCTTCTCGGTACCGTCGAGCGCCAAACGCGGTAGGCGCGTCAACGGGCTCCCGCGTCCGGCTATGTGTTCGCACTTGGCATTGGCCGAATAGGCCATGGCGGGAAGCACCATCAGCCCGTCGATACCAACCGCCGCCGCTTCCCGTGCAAATTCGCACGCTTCATGTGTCGTGAATTCGGCCACGCCAGCCAGCACCGGGACCTTCCCTGCCGCGATATCGACAGCGGCCTCCATCACGGCGATCTTTTCAGGGCGCGTCAACGAATAGCCCTCGCCACGGTTCCACAAACGATCAGGCCAGAACCACCGCCCGATATCAGGTTGGCCATGACTGCCCCGGTCGCCTCCTCGTCAAGCGAAAAATCAGGGCGAAACTGCGTGGTAACCGCGGGGAATACGCCGCTCCAAGACGTTTTGCTGGCAACCAAAACCATCCTCCCCCAACGGCACCGGACACC
>JAAEOR010000104.1 GCA_024222895.1 Hyphomicrobiales bacterium
CCGCGGCAGCCGAATGGAGCTCTACAAGGAGGTCGGCCGGCCTGACGCCGTCGCGAAGCGATTTGGACTGCCCACGATGGCCGGCACCCATGCCATCGGTCACACCCGTATGGCGACGGAATCGGCGGTCACCGTCGACGGTTCGCACCCGTTCTCCACCGGCCCGGATATGTGCCTCGTGCACAATGGCTCGCTGTCGAACCACAACGGTCTCAGGCGCCAGCTCGAAAATGAAAGTGCCACCTTCGAAACCGAAAACGACTCCGAAGTGGCGGCGGGCTATCTTACCTGGCGGATGGGGCAGGGCCTGTCGCTTGGCGAAGCTCTGGAAGCGAGCCTCCGGGATCTCGACGGCTTCTACACCTTCGTCGTCGGCACCGAGAGCGGCTTCGGGGTTCTGCGCGATCCGATCGCCTGCAAGCCGGCCGTCTTGGCCGAGACCGACGAATATGTCGCCTTCGGATCGGAATACCGTGCGCTTGCTGGCTTGCCGGGCATCGGCTCCGCGCGGCTGTGGGAGCCCGAGCCGGCAACGGTCTATTTCTGGGAGCGGTGAGATGCCGGATATCGATCTCGGCGTCACGCCGTTGCGCGAACTCAACGCCGCGCTCCATCGCCTCCCGCCGGACACCAATGAACGCCACTGGACCGTCGCCAATCCCGAGGGTCGTCACGCGGTCGCGGTCGGTCTCGACGCGCCGGTGACTGTCAAGATCAACGGTCCCGTCGGCTATTATTGCGCCGGCATGAACAAGCAGGCAACGGTCGTCGTCGATGGCAATGCCGGGGTCGGTATCGCCGAAAACATGATGTCCGGTCGTGTCCATGTCACCGGCGACGTGAGCCAGGCCGCCGGCGCCACCGGCAGGGGCGGGCTGCTTCGGGTCGACGGCAACGCGTCGGCGCGTTGCGGTATCTCGATGAAGGGCATCGATATTGTCGTGCGGGGCTCCATCGGTCACATGAGCGCTTTCATGGCGCAGGCCGGCAATCTTGTCGTTTTCGGTGACGCCGGCGACGCGCTCGGCGATTCCATCTACGAAGCACGGCTCTTCGTCCGTGGCTCGGCGAAAAGTCTCGGCGCCGATTGCATCGAGAAGCCAATGGGCGACGAGCACAAACAAGCCCTGGCCGATGTCCTCCAAGGGGCCGGCCTCGAAGGCGATGTCGATCCCGGCGAATTCAGGCGTTACGGCTCCGCCCGAAAGCTATACAATTTCCACGTAGACATGGCGGGATCCTATTGATGAAGGTGACACCGCCGACCACGCCGCGCCCATCGGCGACGTTCGATGAATACAGCCTCTCGGAGATTCGCCGGGCGGCCGCCACCGGCATCTACGACATCCGCGGCTTCGGCGCCAAGCGTAAGGTCCCGAATTTCGATGACCTCCTGTTCCTTGGGGCATCGGTCAGCCGCTATCCACTGGAAGGTTATCGCGAGACATGCGGGACGGATGTGTGGCTTGGCACCCGCAATGCCGGCAAGCCAATTCACCTCCAGATTCCCGTGACGATTGCCGGCATGAGTTTCGGTTCGATGTCGGGCCCGGCCAAGGAGGCGCTCGGGCGGGGCGCCTCGAAACTGGGGACCTCGACGACAACCGGCGACGGCGGCATGACGGAGGAGGAGCGGGCTAGTTCCGACATCCTCGTCTACCAGGTCCTGCCCTCCCGCTATGGCATGAACCCGGATGATCTGCGCCGCGCCGACGCCATCGAGATCGTCATCGGCCAGGGCGCAAAGCCTGGCGGGGGCGGCGTGCTGCTTGGTCAGAAGATTTCCGAGCGGGTCGCCGACATGCGCACGCTCCCCGCTGGCATCGACCAGCGCTCGGCCTGCCGGCATCCCGACTGGACGGGGCCCGACGACCTCGAGATCAAGATAGAGGAGCTTCGCGAGATCACCGACTGGCAAAAGCCGATTTATGTCAAGGTCGGCGCCTCGCGGCCGTACTACGACACGGCGCTCGCCGTTAAGTCGGGCGCCGATGTCATCGTTCTCGACGGGATGCAGGGCGGCACCGCGGCGACCCAGGAGGTCTTTATCGAGCATGTCGGCCTGCCGACGCTCGCCGCAATCCCTCCGGCGGTCAAGGCGCTGCAGGATCTCCACTTGCATCGCAAGGTTCAGCTCATCGTCTCAGGCGGC
>JAAEOR010000105.1 GCA_024222895.1 Hyphomicrobiales bacterium
CCTGATTGCGTCGTTCGCTAACGGCATCGCGAGGGACATGGCCGCGGTACGTGCTGCGATAACCGAGCCGTGGTCCAACGGCCAAACTGAAGGGCAAATCACCAAGCTCAAGCTCGTCAAACGGCAGATGTATGGTCGCGGGAAAATCGACCTTCTCGAGGCGCGATTGATCGGTGTGGCTTAACCGCTGAAATCATCAAAATTGCGCCGGAGCCCCGATTCAATGCCGATTGACACATATTACAGCGCAGTGGTTGATACCCTGGCTTTGAGAGGCAACAAGTCACACCTCTCTGACGTGATTGCCCCAAGCGAGTTCGGGGTTCTGATAAATCGGGTGATCTTCCAGCGCCTCCTGAGTGTGTGAGTTGCGCTCGAAGCTGGTTTTGCTCTTGTCATCCATGGGCCGTCCCGCCTTAGTCTTCGCGACCATGACGTTGAAGACGGTGCGCTCGAAGGTACGCCAGAACTGCGGCGACAGGCCTTGCGCGGCGGTCAGGAGGGTGTTCGTGGTAGCGTCCTGACCTATCAGCCAGCGGGTCGAAACGGCAACGGTTTCGTCAGTGAGGTTCTCCACCGCATGCCACCACCAAGGCGGGTTGAAGAGGATGTCGCCGGGTTCCAGGACCACCTCGAACCTGGTTGCATAGGGGTAGAGGGGGAAACGAGGCAAGGTGTCCTGGCGTGGCGAGTGGGTCGAACTGGTGAAATAGGCGCCGGAGGAGCTGATCAGCGGATACATGAAATAGGTGTCTTCCGGCGGAATGATCGTCCATTTCTTCCGGCCGGCGATGTTGATGAAGATGTTATAGTTGTTGGCGCAGTGGAACCCTAAACCGGTGCGCCTGGCGGCGCCGAGGAAGAGCTGTGCGGACCAGTTCTTCTTCTGGATCAGGGGCTCAAATCTGTCGAGTTCCAGCTGTTCGATCAGGTGGTCGTGGGTGACCAGCAGGTTCTCGGAGTTGTGGAGATAGAGATCCGGCTGGTTGCTTTCCCGCAGCAGCCGCAGCGGCGCCATGAAGTTCATGTCCTTTGTAGTGAAGAGCACTTCGGTGTCGCCATAGTCGGCGATCAGCCGGTCGATCGACCAGTCGCGTACCGCGCTGAGTGGCCAGCCCCGCAGGGCGACTGGCCAGCAGTTCTTGACATAGGTTTCATGGAACCGCTCTGGCGACACCTCACTAACGTCCAGCGTCTCGAGCTGCCGCAGTTCCGGGTGCGACGTTTGTTCCTTGGCGAGTGTCTGCGCCATGCGATCGCAGATATTTGACGCGCCGGTTACAAAGCATCCGTTCTTGCCGATCATGGTGCGTGCCACGCAAAGGAAGCGAAACGCCAACTTTTGCCGAAGCGGGATCTTGTCGCTGCAAGAGGGCGCAGCCAGGTATGGGTAGCGGCTCAAATGTTTGCGGAAGAGCGCCAGGGAGAAATCACACTTGAGCGCGTTGCCGAGGATGAGAAAGCGGAGGGTGTAGAGCGCGGATCTGCAATGCATTCCGGTGCGTCTAAGGATTGAAATCCGGGACAGTTCCATGGTGATTCTCTCTTGTGTTGCGCGCCGCGGTCGTCATCTCACCGAATCTCTGACGAAATCGCGCAACGGTCTCCTGGTCGATCGGATGATTGCCCAAACGAAGGTTTCCGGCGCCCAGCCCGAGGCCCTGGAGTAGGTCTAGATGCCGCTTCGCCGCTTTGGCACACGCCGTGCCGAGGTCGGGTGCCATGGTCTCGAAACGCGCCGAAAGCAGGCCGGACAGCACACAAGCGCCGATGCGCTGGGAAGGCCCACTGTCGGTGAGTGCAGAGAAGTCCGGGTCGCCGGGCTGCCGCGGCAACTGCGGACGATGTCGCAGCGGCACCGGTGCGCGCAGAACACCCCCGCCGATTGCCAGGATGTCGCCCCGGTCGCGCAGACGCCCGATGGCACGGTCCGCCGGTAGGCACAACGGCGCCGAATCGTCGACAATCAGGCTGCCCGGCGCCAGTCGATCCACGTCCAGAACATTGCCGACATTGGTGGCGCAGAGGATCGTGCTCGCTTCATAGAAAGCGGCCGGAGGACGACCCCGCGTCGGCAGCAGGCGCAGTGGCCCCCTATAGCCGGTCTCTTGGCGCAGGTCGTCGGCCAGCTCCTGCAAGACGGCCTCGTTGTCGTAGAGATCGCAAAGCAACAGCTCCGCCGGTTGCGGCAAGCAACGCAGCATGAGCAGCAGGCTGGCCCGGCCGATCGAACCTACGCCGAGGAACCCGACCCGTTCCCGCGAAAGCTCCCGGCCGCTCTCCGCCAGGAGGTGCTGCAGCGAGAGGATAACGCTGGCCGTGGTGGTGGCGTGTCCCGTCGTCAGCGACGGCAGCTTGCCATGCCAGCCCGGCGCCCCCACGACCGACCGCCCATAGTCGGTGGCCGAACCCAGCAGTCCGGTCAGGGACACCGATTGTGCGCCGCAGGCCGCGGCGGACTCCAGGCCCTGCAGCACCAAGTCGACGAGGGTTTCTGGCTGGCCGTAGGCGCTGCTGTTGATGCGCGGCAGGACGAACTGGCCGATTCTTCCCCACGGAGTCTCGATCAGCTTGACCAGCCGTGGCCGAGGCTCCGCCCAACCATCGATCACGGCCACGGGGTCGAGGCCGGCCTGACGCAAAAGATGTTCCGGCAACAAGCCGAGGGCCGCAGCATCCAGCGCCACAGTGGCGGGGAGTGCTGAGGGCTCACACGATCGCTGCAGCGCCGGCGCCGAAGAGAAAAAGTCACTGGCAATTGCGGCGATTGTTCCGCCCTCGGCATTCGGGCCAGCAGCGGCGCCCTGCGCTTGGGACTCCGTCGTGGCCTCCACCGCGCGTGTCAATTCGGCCACTGTCGGGTGTTGGAAGAGAGTCTCAATCGACAGCTCTACTCCAAAAGTGTCGGAAATCCCGGCAAGCAGCTGCAGGACCTTCAGTGAGTGCCCACCCAGGGCAAAGAAATCGTCGTCGGTCGAAACGCCGGTGCGGACCAGGACTTTCTCCCAAATTTCGAGCATCCGACGTTCACGGTCGCTTTCCGGCGCCCTCAAATGCCGCGCCGGCATCTCAGGCTCGAGTGCCAACAGGGCCTCGAGGTCCAGCTTGCCGTTCTCCTTCATCGGCAGGGTGTCGGTGAAAACGCTGCGGCCCGGGATCATGTAGGCGGGCAGCCTCTGCCGCAGAAAGCTTTGTAGGTCTTTGACGTCCAGAACGCCCTCGGGGACGACGCAGGCCATCAGGCTGCGCTCTCCGCCGGTCTCTGTGGCGACCACCCGGCCGTCCGCCACGCCGGGGTGCGCCCGCAGAACCGCTTCGACCTCGCCGAGTACTACCTTGAAGCCGCGGATTTTCACCTGCCTGTCGCGCCGGCCGGCGAATTCGATTGCACCGTCGGGCCGCCGTCGGCCAAGGTCGCCGCTGCGATAGAGGCGTGTCCCGTCGGCAGCGATTTCAAATGCTTCGGCCGTGAGGTCGGCCCTCTGCCAGTAGCCCGGAGCCAGATGGGCACTGCGGATCGCGATCTCTCCGAAGCAAGCCGTCGGCCGGCCGGCCTCGTCCAGCAAAAGGATCTGCGCATCGCCTACGGGAAAGCCGACGGGGAGGCTCTGGCCCTCCAGTTCCGTGTCATGGGACAAGACCATCTGGAGGGCCAAGGTCGACTCGCTTGGGCCGAGGCCGTTCACCAGGACGCAAGTCGGCGAGAAATTTCGTCTGAAAATTTCGAAATGGCTGCGGCTCGCCTCCTCGCCGCCGAGCACCAGGGCGCGCACGCTGACGAGGCGCTGCGCGGCCGAGAGGCCCCGTGCCAACTGCGACAGGGCCGTGGGCGTCAGATGAAGAACAGTAATCTCCTCCGCGTCCAACCAGGAGGGCAGGGCTGCAAAGTCCGAACGGAGGTCCAGCAGATGGAGGCTGGCACCGTGAAGCAGTGCACCAAATATGTCCATAACCGCCGCATCGAAGGCATAGGAAGCCAGGAGCGAGACGTGGTCTGTCGGACCGATGTCCAGGCCTTCGGCGTAGCATCTGCTGTGGTGGAGCACATTGGCATGGGTCTGCATGACGCCCTTAGGCTCACCCGTGGAACCGGAGGTAAAGAGGATATAGGCGAGGTCGTCGGCGGCCACCCGAGATGCGAGATTGTCCCGCGGCAAGTTCGAATCGATCGTCGCAACGTCGAAGACAGCGATGGTTCCCCGGTCGCCGTCTTTCAAGACGGGTAAGCGCGCATAGTTGGCGGAATCGGTCAACGCGATCTCCGCTTTGCCCACCTCCATCAGGGTAGATATTCTCTCCTGTGGCAATTGTTGCGGTATGGGAAGGTAAACCCCGCCGGCCTTCAGAACACCGAAAATGGCGGCGATTACCGAGGTGCCCTGGTTGAACAGCAAGGCAACGCGGGCGCCTTTCTGCAGGCCTTGCGAGATCAGGAAGCGCGCGACCTGATTCGCCTCGCCGTTGAGCGCGTCGTAGGTCAGCGCACGCCCGCACGCACGCAGGGCAAGCCGGTCAGGGCAGACCTGCGCCTGCCGTTCGAAAGCGGCCACAACGGTCACGTCCTCCGTCGCCTCGACCGCCCCCCCCGAGGGAGAGAAGCCCGGTCGCTCGCGGGATCCGGTCTTTGTGCCGGACGGGAGCTCGGCGATGAGGGCGTCGGGGTCCGCCGCGATCGCCTGAAGCAGGGCGTGATAGTGGTCGAGCCAGGCGGCGACGCGCTCTCGGCTGAAAAGATCGGCGTTCCACACAAGGTCGAAGGCGACAGCCTGCTCGAGCCGTCGCACGTAGAGCGTCAGATCGAACTTGGTTTCGGGCTCCGCAGCCGGGAGGCCGGTAGCCTGCAGGCCCGAAAAGGCGAGACTTCGCGATTCTATCTCAACGAAGTTGAAAAGCACCTGGACCAGCGGGCTGCGGCTCAAGTCCCGCTCCACGGCCACGTCTTCGACGAGCCTGTCGAAGGGCAGGTCCTGATGCGCCAAACCACCCAGCGCCGTTGCGCCCACTTGTTGCAAGAGCTCGGAAACGCTCTGCAATTCGGCGAGCTTGGTGCGCAGGGGAAGTATGTTGACGAAGAAACCGATCAGATCCCGCAGCCCGGCCCGATGACGGATGGCAACGGGGCTGCCGACGACGATGTCCGATTGACCGCTCAACCGGGACAACAGGAGCTTGAAAGCCGCCAAAAGTGTGACGAAGAGGGTTACGCCCTGCGACCGGCTGACCTCTACCAGCTGCTGTGTCAGGTCGGCGTTCAGGACCAGCGGCAGGCGCGCGGCCCGGTGGCTCTGCAGCGCCGGGCGCGACTGATCGCCTGGCAGCTCCAGGGTTAAGGGTGCCGACGCAAGGTGATCTCGCCAGTAGGCCATCAGCTCCGCGCCGCGCGCGCCCTGCAGATTGCGGTGTTGCCAGGCGGCGAAGTCGGCGTATTGCAGAGGCAGCGCCGGCAGGGGCGAGGCCGCATTGCAAGAGAAGGCCTGATAGAGGGCGGCCAGCTCGCGCAGGATCACGCCCAAAGACCAGCCGTCCGAGACCATGTGATGCATCGGCAGCAGCAGCAGATGCAGATCCGCCTCCAGACGCAGGCACAGGGCGCGTAACAGAGGCGCATTCGCGAGGTCGAATGGTCGGCCGGTGATTTCCGCGGCCAGTCTCTCGGCCTCCTGCTGGCGATGGTCACGAGGCAGCCCGGTCAGATCAATCCGCTCCAGTGGCAGATAAAGAAATGGCTTGATGCTGAGGTGCGGTTGACCGCCCTCAGAGGCGAAGGAACTGCGTAGAACCTCGTGCCGCCGAACGATGTCGTTGAGGCTCCGTTCCAGTACTGTGAGGTCCAGGGGACCGTCGAACCTGATGGCGTGGCGAATATTGTAGACGGCGCTTTCAGGGCGCAGCTGTTGGAACAACCAGAGTCCTCGTTGACCGAACGAGAGCGGCGACGGGCGGTCATGCGGCCGGTGGGTAAGTTCGGCCGCCACTTCCTCATCTTCGCCTTGCCCTTTGTCGAAGCTCGCGGCCGCCCGATGCCGAGCGTTTGCCTTGCTGCCCGTCCCGTCAAGCGGCGCGGCCGTGGCGGGTTCCCGATCCGCATCTCCCGGCGGCAACTTCCCGTCGAGATAGCCTGCAATCTCCCTGATGGTGGTGCGTTTGAAGATCTCGTTGGTCGGCACCGGCAGGTCGAGCCCGGCCTCCAGCTGTTGGGCCAAAGTCATGATCATGATGGAGTCCAAGCCGTACTCGATGAGATGCCGGTCCGTTTGGATTTCAGCTGTCTCCGCCTGTAGCAGCCTGGCTACCAGGAACTTGGTGTAGGCCCTCAAGATCGCCCGTCGGCCGGCGCCGCTGGTCTCTGCCAGGCTTTCGAGCAGCAGCGACACGGTGGCGTCCGCCGCGACCGAAGGACCGGCGCCGACAAATCTGGAGAGAAACGGGGGCGCATGAAAACCCGTCAGGGACTCCAACGCCTTGGGATTGAATCCGCAGACCGTGATCTGGGCTCGCCCACTCTCCAGGGCCCAATCGAGTGCCTGCAGCGCGCGATCCGGCGCCATGAAATCGATACCGTGGGCCTGCAGGCGCGCGCGATGTTGTTCTGGAATGCGCGATGCCATGCCGACATCTGCCCAAGGGCCCCAGTTGATGCTGAGCGCCGGCAGCCCCTCGGCACGCCTGTGATGCATGAGGGCGTCCATGAACGCGTTGGCTGCAGCATAGCTGCCCTGGCCCGGCGGGCCGAGTACCGCCGCGGCCGAAGAGCAGCACAAGAACCAATCCAGCTCCTGGTGCGCAGTCGCACGGTGCAGGTGCCAGGCGCCCAGCAGCTTCGAGGCGGTCACGCTGGTGAAGGTCTCCCACTCCAACTGCTGGAGCGCCCCGTCATGGACCACGCCGGCAGCGTGAATAACGCCGCGCAGTGGGGGGAGCTCCGCCTCGATGACGGTGATTGCGGCCTCGACGTCCGATTGCATCGACAAATCGCAGGTAAGGTGCGTGACCTTTATTCCCGCGCTCCGCAGACGCGCCATGGCGGCGCGGCCCTCCGCGTTCGGCGCACTGCGGGTCAGCAAGGCCAGGCTTGTCGCGCCTTTGTCCTTCAGCCACCGGGTCAGCCGCAGCCCCAATCCCCCGAGACCGCCGGCGATCAGGTAGCTGCCATCCTTGCGCACCACGCCTTCGGGGCCAGCGGTTTCCTCACCGGTGGCGCTGCGATCCACCCGGGCGAGGCGAGCCAGATAACGCCGGCCCTGACGGTAGGCGATCTGGTCTTCATCGCCGGGTGCCGAAAGCTCGGCGACCAACTGCTCGACAGCTTCACCTTCAATGGAGGCCGGATCCACATCTAGACGGCGGCAGCGCAGTTCCGGATGCTCAGCGGCGATCACCCGCCCCAAACTCAAGAGCGGCATTTGCTGCGGGGCAACCGAGGTGGGCACCTCGCCAACGGATTGAGCACCGCGGGAAACGAGCCACAAAGGCGGGCACGCGTCTGGTCGATCGAGGGTCAGCGCCTTCACCAAGGTGAGAGCGCCGCCGCAGGCGAGCTCTTGCGCCCGCTCCAAGGCCCGCTCGTCTAGCTCTTCAAGGGTTGCCCCCGCCAAGCCCCAGAGATGCACGACGCCCTTGATGCTTCCGTACTGGCGTGCCAGTGCCAACACCTCTTGCATCGCCCGCCAGTCGTGGGGCGGCACCTCCTGCGACCCCGCCTGCTGTGCCGAAGAGCCGTTGTCCAGTGCAACGCAAACGACCCGGTCGCCCCGCAGCTCCAAGGTTCGCGCCAGCTCTGCACGGAGGTTGTTGTTCTGGGCGCAGAGAACCCAGACGCCCGCGTCGGCTCCGTTTTCGAGGCGTGGTGGCGGATCTTCGCGCTGCCAAGTGACCTCAAAAAGAAGCGAATCGATCCCCTCCTTGTCGGACTCGATCCGGTGTTGCGGTGTCCGGCTGACCGCGGGGGCAACAGCGTCCCCTTCGTCGTCGATCCAGTAACGCTGGCGCTGGAAGGGATAGGTGGGCAGGCGACATTTGTATCCGGCCGCGGGCCGGTAGACGCCAGGCCAGTTCACCTCTGCGCCGTTGACATAGAGCTGCGCCAGGCTCTCCAACATCTGCTCCCAGTCGTCGCGCCCGTCTTTGAGCGACGGAAGCCAATGACCGCTCGATAGGCACTGACGCCCCAGAACGAGACCGCTGGCGCCGGGGCCGACCTCAAGAAAATGGTTACAACCGGCAGCCGCGAGAGTCCTGATGCCGTCCGCAAAGCGCACCGGCGCGCGCAGATGACGCCGCCAATAGGTAGCGTCCTGTTGCTGTGCCATCTCTCCCGTCACATTCGATACGAGACCAAGGCGTGGAACGGCGTAGGAAAAGCGGTTGGCCTCGCGCTCGAACGCCTCCAGGACCGGATCCATGAGCGGGCAGTGGGAGGCATATGAGACACGCAGCTTCCGGCTCTCGATGCCTGCCCGTGAGAAGGCTTGCAGGGCCCGGTCCACCGCCTCTGCCATTCCGGCAATTACCACGCCCTCCGGGCTGTTGATCGCGGCGATAGAAACATCAGGGGCGGCCTCGGCCAGTATCTCGGCGACTTGTTGCTCCGAGGCGTGGACGGCCGCCATGGCGCCCTTCTGTGGCACCGCTTCGGTCAGACCTCCGCGCGCGACAACAAGCGCCAGACCGTCCTCCAGGCTCATGACCCCGGCCACACAGGCGGCTGTGTATTCGCCCAGACTTTGACCCAGGAGCATCGCCGGTTCGATGCCCCAAGACTGCCAGAGACTGGCCAGCGCAAATTGTACGGCAAAGAGCGCCGGCTGGGTGAAGCGCGAGCGGTCGAGCAGGCGCTCCCGCTTCTCCCGCGGCGCATTGCCGTAGAGCATCTCGATCAGCGACAGTTCCAGCAGCGGCTGCAGAATCTCATCGCAGCGTTCCAGGGTCTCACGAAAATGTGGTGAAGCGTCGAACAGTCCCCGCCCCATTTCAACGAACTGCACGCCTTGGCCGGCGAAGAGAAAGGCCACCTTCGGCACGCTCGCATCAACCGGAGCCTCCCGGCAAAATACTCTCTCCGTTTTGTCCCCGCGATGCCGTGCATCGAGGGCGTCCTCGAGGATTGTGCGGGAAGATGCGAGGACAGCGAACCGGTGGTCGAAATGACAGCGTCCGTCAGCGGCGGTAAGGGCAATGTCGCGCAGGGATTGTTCTGGTGAGGCCTCAAGGTGATACCGGTAGCGCGCCGATAGGTCAGCCAGCCCGATTTCCGATTTGGCCGAGAGGGGTACCAGATACGCGGAGACCATCGAAGGAGCCGCACGGGATGTGTCCGGTGGTGCCTCCTCCAACACCAGATGCGCGTTGGTGCCACTGAAGCCGAACGAACTCACACCGGCGATCCGTGGGCCTTGGGTCGCCGGCCATTCGGTGAGCGCTGTCGGTATGCGGATACGTAGCCCTTCGAGGCAGATTTCAGGGTTAAGTGTCCTGAAATGCAGGTGCGGCGGTATCTTCCGATTCTGCATAGCCAGGATCGTCTTGATGAGCGCAGCGATACCCGCTGCCGCCTCCAGATGGCCGAGGTTGGTCTTCACCGAACCCACGAACAGCGGCAGGGCGTTCTCGCCCTTGGCCCCGAATACGCTCGAGAGGGCGCTCATCTCAATTGGATCGCCCAGAGCCGTACCAGAGCCGTGGGCCTCCACGTATGTCACCGCTTGCGGCTCGATCCCGGCGTCGCTGTAAGACTGTCGCAGCAGTTTTTCCTGCGTCGTGCCGCTCGGCACGGTCAGCCCACTGCTGCTGCCGTCGTGCATGATCGCCGAACCCCGGATAAGGGCCAGGATCCGATCGCCGTCGGCACGCGCATCGGATAGACGTTTCAGGACAACGACCCCACACCCTTCACCGCGTACGTAGCCGTCGGCTGCGGCATCGAAGCTCTTGCACCTGCCGTCGGCCGCGAGGATTCTGGCCTTTGACAGCGAGACGGTGGTGTGGGGACAAAGGATCAGGTTGACGCCGCCCGCCAGTGCTAGCCGACACTCCCTCTGCCGCAGCGACCGGCCCGCCAGGTGCACTGCCACCAGCGAAGAGGAACAGGCGGTATCCAGCGTGAGGCTGGGGCCCTCGAACCCCAACAGATGAGAAAGCCGCCCTGCCGCTACGCTGAACGCGTTCCCCGTCGGCATGTAAGCGTCGGCCTGCGCTATCGGCAGCCGGCCGAGGTGCTGCACATAGTCGTTGGTTGTCATCCCAAAGAAAACGCCGGTCGCACTGCCCCGTAGGCGATGCGCCGCTAGGCCGGCAGATTCGAGCGCCTCCCAGGCGACCTCAAGGAGTAGTCGTTGCTGTGGATCCATGGCATTGGCTTCACGGCGGCTGATACCGAAAAAGGCCGCATCGAAGTGGTCGATCTTGTCCAGAAAGCCACCCCATTTGGAAGTCAGCTTGCCGGGCTGGTCGGGATCGGGGTCGAATAGCTGGTCCGTTTCCCAACGATCGGGTGGCACCTCGCTGATGGCGTCGCCCCCATCACGCAGCAGAGCCCAAAAGCCCTCGGCGTCATTCGCCCCGCCTGGCAGTCGGCATGCCAATCCGACGACTGCGATGGGTTCACTGGACGCCACCTCCGTTTCTTCGACTTTCGACTGCAACCGCTCCAGCAGATAGAGTGCCTGCTTCGCAGGCGAGAGCGATCTGAGCATTTCAAGCGCTTCGGTCATCATCCGCACCTGCAATGAGTTTTGACAGGGTCGCCGACAAGCGCTCTTCAGCCTGCGATTCCGACAGCGCCTGAATCTCCGATAACCTCGCCTCCTCACCCGCCACGCGCCTGGCGTCAATGGCGTCAGAGGACTGTTCGGAAGCGGCCGGGATGACCTCCTTGGCTAGATAGTCGACCAGTGTGACAAGGCTCGGGCAATTGAACACGACGGTGGAAGAAAGGCTGATCCCGAGGTCGGCTTGGAGACGGTTGCTAAGTTGCACCGCCATGATCGAGTCCATCCCAAGGTCCCACAAACCCTGATGCGCCGGAATGACAAAGTTGCCGGCGAATCCCAGCGTTTCGCGCACAGCGTCGGTCACCGCGTCAAGGAGGACTTCACGCGCGGCACTGGCCGGCAGCGACTCCAGCCGCGCGCGCAACTGCTCTGCGTACGCCCTGCGGTCGGAGGAACCCTCGCCGGTGGCCTCGCTGTCGAGTTCGAGGGATGCTGTCCCGCGGCCGGCGATGATGAGTTCCTGTCGCTTTAATGACCCCACCGCCTGCGCGTTCCCCAGCACCGGCAGGGGATTGGCAAAGCCGGAGTCTTTCAGGAGAGACAACCAGGCCTTTCCGGTCAGTAGCGGCTGATCGGGTCGAATATCGTAGTCGCGAAAACGCCACCAGGCGTTCCAGGGTCCGTACAAGAGATCGAGATAGCGGGTTGGTCCGCTGGGTGCAGCCAACACGAAAAGCCCCTGCGGCGCCAGGCGTGTCCGGGCATGTCGAAGCGCGCGGCGAACGTCGGGTGCGCTGTGGAGTGAATTGATTGCGAGAATGAGGTCGAAACCACCGAAGGTGTCCCCGCGCGTCGCAAGTTCGCTGTCCGGGTCCAGTAGATCGAACTGCAAGAAGTCGTAGGTCGCTAGGCTTGCTTTCGCCGCAGCCAGGACTTTGGGACTGGCGTCAACCAGGTGATAAACGATTTCGGATAACGGCAAAGCCGCCAGCAGCGGATCACGCACGCCGTTTGGCGCCGCACCAATGTCGAGCACGCGCAGGCGACGCTTCGGCTCAAGATCACGCCGCAGCTCGGTGACAATGCTGTGTATGAGGCGGACCAGAGGCCTCAATGTCGGCGCACCACGAAGGACCTCCTCGGCCGAAGCCGGGCTGTCCGCCATGGCCTTTTCGTCGGCTTGGCCGCACAAAAGGACACCGAGGGCCGCACAATGGCGGGCGAAGCGATCCGCAGAACCGGCCGCGTTCGGATATCGTGCCCGCACCTCCGAGAGGCGGGCAGCAGGGTCGGCGTCCGGAAGGCCACGGCGCACGGTGAAGCCATCGCCGTGCCGATCGAGGAGTCCGTCTTCTTCCAGGATCTGCAGGAAGCGGTTGAGCAATCTCAGGTGCTTCGGGAGGATCCCCAGCCGAGCGGCCAGCCCCTCGGTCGTGACCAGCTCCCCGGGCTGCGGAATCCAGCCAAGGTCTCGCAACGTCCTGCAAATGAAATCGGCGCTGAGACGCTCAAGCTCCTCCAGGAAGGCAGCGAAGTCTGACAGTTCGCCATCGTCGCCAAGCGCCTGCAGAACTTGGCCAAGGGCAGGTGCCAGTTTGTCTGGCTCCCGTGGCGCGCTTGCTGGCGATCCGCGTCCCATGGATTTGAACCAGTAGCGCTCGCGCTGAAAGGGATAAGTGGGAAGCTGCACCTTCCGCCGCGGGTAAGGCGCCTCGAAACCCGCCCAATCGACCTCGGCACCGGCAAGATAAAGCCGGCTGAGGCTCTGCAAGAGCTGAGCCCAGTCGCCCTTTCCCTCCCGCAGCGAGGCGAGCCACAGGGCCTGCGGACGTGACCGCTGGCCGAGGGACAGTAGACCGCATCCGGGACCAATCTCCAGGAAGCCATCGCAACCGCCTGCCGCGAGAGTCTCGAGTCCGGTGGCAAACCGCACAGGCGCACGGGCTTGATGCCGCAAGTAGCGAGCGTCCAGCATTTGGCGCTCATCGCCCGTCACATTGCAAACAAGACCGATCTCGGCCGGCTGGAAATCGACCTGCAGTGCGGCCGATTCGATCTGGTCCAGGACCGGGTCCATGAGGGGTGAGTGAAAAGCGCGCGTCAGCGTCAGATTTCGTCCCTCGATCCCCTTTCGGGAGAGCTCCTCCAGGAGCGCCTCAACCGCCGTCGCCCTGCCGGACAAGACGACCTGATCAGGCGCGTTCACCGCCGCGATAGAGACTTCCGCATCATAGCGCGCCTGCAGCGGGGCGACCGCGGCCTCCGGTGCGAAGACGGCAGCCATCAGGCCCCCTGCGGGCAAGGCCTGCATGAGCTGGCCGCGCCGGGCTACAAGCCGAAGCCCCTCCTCGAGGCTCATCATGCCGGCACAGCAGGCGGCGGTGTATTCGCCTAGGCTGTGCCCCATGACCATGGCGGGCTCGATGCCCCAGGACCGCCAAAGCTCCGCCAGTGCGAATTCCAGCGCAAAGAGCGCTGGCTGCCCGTAGGCGGATTCCTGGATCGCTCGCGCATCACTGTCGAAGAGTATATCCAGTAGAGGGCGATCGAGCAGGCCCTCCAGCATGTCGTTGCAGCGTTCCAGGACGGCGCGAAAGACCGGGCTGGTGTCATAGAGTTCGCGCCCCATGCCCGGATATTGTGCGCCCTGGCCGCTGAAGAGGAAAGCCAGTTTGGGCGAACGGACGTCAGGGGCACGCTCCTGGATGGAGGCGGTCAATGCGAGAGGCTCGGCCAGGACGTCGACGAGTTCGTGGGTAGAGGCCGCTACCGCCGTCAATCGTCGGGAGAAATGTTTGCGGCCAGTGTTAGCCGTCGCCGCCAGGTCCTCAAGAGGAAGGGATGGGTTCGAGCGCAGATGGTCCCTGTAACGCTTGGTCAAGTCGCTGAGGGCGGTGGTGCTCATTGCGGAGAGCGTTACCAGATGCAGAGGCCGACTCGATCCGGATGCGTCTGTCGCCACTTCCGGCGCTTCCTCGAGTAGCAGATGCGCGTTGGTTCCGCCGAAGCCGAAAGAACTGACGCCGGCAAGCCGTCGCCCTGCCGAGCGCCAGGGAACGGCCTCGGTGGGGATGCGAATCGCGGTTTCCTGAAGATCTATCCCGGGATTGAGTGTCTTGAAGTTGCCGTGGGGCGGAATGACTTTGTGCTGCAAAGCCAGAACGACCTTGACCAGGCCAGCGATGCCCGCCGCCGCCTCGAGGTGTCCGATAAGGGTTTTCACCGAACCGAGCCATAGGGGTCGGTCGGGCCCACGCGCTTTCATCAGCACTTTCTTGAGCGCCATCACCTCGATCGGATCGCCGAGGGGCGTGCCGCTGCCGTGCGCCTCGACGAAGCTGACTTCTGCCGGAGCCACCTTGGCCTGGCGCAACGCCGCCTCAATCACGGCCCCCTGGGTGAGGCCGCGGGGTGCTGTGAGACCGTTGCTGGCGCCGTCTTGGGCGACCGCCGAGCCCCGGATGACGGCGAGGATTCTATCGTTCCCGGCGAGAGCGTCGTGAAGCCGCTTCAGGACGACCACGCCGCAGCCTTCGCCGCGCACATAGCCGTCGGCCGCCGCATCAAAGGTCTTGCAACGGCGATCCGCGGCAAGCATTCCGGCCAGTTCGAATGCGCGGGTCGGCGCCGAATCGAGGATGACATTAACCCCGGCGGCCAAAGCCAAATCGCACTCCCCGAGCCGCAGGCTTTGGCAGGCCTGGTGCGCTGCGACGAGGGACGAGGAGCAGGCCGTGTCGACGGTCCAGCTGGGTCCGCGCAGGTCCAGCAAGTAGGAGATCCGATTGGCCAGAACGCTCAGGGCCAATCCGGTGCCGCTGTAGGGACCGGGCGCCGCGTCTTGCCTGATCAGGCGCCCATAGTCGCAGGTGCTGGCGCCAACGAAGATACCGGTAGCGCTGCCGCTCAGCTGCGGCCCCACAAGACCCGCTCGTTCAAGGGACTCCCACGCCACCTCCAAGACCAATCGCTGCTGCGGGTCCATGGTCTCCGCTTCGCGGGGTGAAATGCCGAACAAGAGCGGATCGAACTGATCGACTTGCTCGAGGTAGCCGGCGTCCTCCGTCGGCCCGTCCGGCGCATCGACGTCGGAATGCCTGGCGTACGGCAATGGTCCGACCGCGTTGGTGCCATGCTGCAGCAGCTCCCAGAACCGTTCGGGGCTCTCCGCCTTCGGGAAACGGCAGGAGAGGCCGACGATAGCAATCGCAGGTGCAGCGCCCGGATGGTCCAGAGGTCGCCGGGCTACTGCCGCTTTCCGCGCGGGCGGGAGGAGATGGTCCAATACTGCTGACAACGTCGGATGATCATAGAGAAGAGTGGGCTCCAGCCTGCGCCCAATGGCCGTCTCGATCTGCCCAACCAAGTTGATGGCGGCCAGGGATCCCAGTCCCAACGATGCGAGTGGCTGGTCCAGTACGACCTTCTTCGCCTCGATTCCAAGCTCGGCAGCGACCAGGCCGATGAGCCAGGTCCGTAGCCTGTGGCGGTCGTCCGCTCGAAGCAATGGTCGGGGTGCGTTGTCCTGCCTGGCTTGCCATTTGGCCAGGGCCCGGAAGCTGTCTTCCCGATAGTGCCGCCGACACAACCAGCGTTGCACTTTGCCGCTGGTGGTCCTCGGCAGGCTGCCCGGTTTCAGCAACTGCACGGCTGCAGGCTGGACATCGTGGTCTGCCGCCACCGCGCACCGGACGACCTCGATGACCGCCTCTGTATCGAGGTCCTTGATATGGCTACGGGCGATCTCCTGCACCACCACCAGCCGCTCAAGCCCTTGGTCTTCAATCGAGAAGGCGGCGCAGCCATGTGGCAGGAAGGCAGGATCGCTGGCCGCCACAAGTT
Organism: Hyphomicrobiales bacterium; assembly: GCA_024222895.1. Classification (GTDB taxonomy): domain Bacteria; phylum Pseudomonadota; class Alphaproteobacteria; order Rhizobiales; family Kaistiaceae; genus Bauldia. Next base: position 15,552 of record JAAEOR010000105.1, read on the forward strand.
CCTCAATGTCATGGGGGTGAATATTGCGTCCCGCGAGGATCATCATGTCCTTCAGGCGGCCGGTCACGAAGAGATGGCCTTCGCGGTCGAGAAATCCTAAATCTCCGGTGCGTAGAAAAGGCCCATCGCCGCTGTCGGCGAGCCGTGCCCCGAAGGTGGCGCTCGTTTCCTCGGCGCGTTGCCAGTAACCTTTCGCAACACTGTTACCGGCAATCCAGACCTCACCTACGACATCGGTGGGACAGGCTGTCCGAAGCTCCGGGTGGGCGATGACGATGCGCAGGTCATCGACGGCCTGTCCGCTGCTGATCAGGAGGCGACCATTGTCCTGGTGCGGCGGCGCAAGCAACCCTTTTCGTTCCAGGAGCGAAGCATCGACGCGGCGGCTCCGGGGCTTCTCTCCGATGTCCACGGCTGCGGCCAGCAGTGTACATTCCGCCAGGCCATAGACTGGCGTGTATTGCGCGTGGCGGAAGCCCGAGACACCAAACGCAGCCGAGAAGGCCGGCCCCGTCGCTGCAGAAACAGGTTCGCCGCCGTTGTAAGCCCCGTTCCGCCAAGAGCTCAGGTCCAGACCGCGGCGCTCCTCGACCGTGGACCTGTGCCGGCAGAGATCGAAAGCGAAGTTGGGTGCACCGCCATGGCAGGCACGGTAGCGGGTGATCGCCGCAAGCCAACGCAGCGGCCGCTGCAGGAAGGCGGCTGGCGGCATGAGATAGGCGGGAAACCCGCTGAAGACCGGTTGCAGGATCCCGTCGACCAGGCCCATATCGTGAAAATGTGGCAGCCAGCTCACCGATGAAGCGTGACTATCGAGGTCGGCGGCCAATCGGATGGCTTTGGAGTTTGCCAGTAGATTGCCATGGCTGATCATCACGCCTTTCGGATCGGAAGTGGAGCCGGACGTGTATTGGATGAGGGCCAGGTCATCGAGGTCGGCTGAAATGACCGCGCCTTCGGCAGGTCGCTCGTGCGGCGTCCGATCCGTCGCGAGGATACGCAAGGTCGATGTGCACTCGAACTCCTGCAGCCGGGCCTGAAGGCCTTCAACAAGGTCAGCGGTGGTCAGCAGGATAGTGGCATCGCAATCGCCCAGAATTGCGCGCAGGCGCCGTAGCGCTTGACCGCGTCGCGCAGGGCTGGCGGGAACGGCGACCACTCCAGCGTAAAAGCAGGCAAAGAGTGCCTCGATGAAGGCCAGACCCGGGGCATAGACGAGCAGCGCCCGGGCGCCCGGGTCACAACTCTGCCGGAGCGTTACGGCAAGGTTCGCTGCGCCACGATCGAGCGCACCATAGGTCAGATGATCGGACTCCTGCTCCCCGTCTTTGAGGAAAGTGAAGGCCAAGCGCTCGCTTTGTGCTTTGGCCCGCCAACGGAGAATCTGATGAAATCCGGCCAGACGAGGCCCCGCCGCCGAGCCTCGGCCTTCCAGTCGGCACGCCGGATCGGCAGCACCATCTTGTGTGCCTCTACGCCCAACGTCAGGGCCTCGCCGGCTAAATGATTGGTTCATCGTGACGGCCTATCTGCAACCTCCCGGATCCAACAAAAAGGCCTAGACGCAGGCATATATTATCTGCTGGATCCGTGATGGGTGTAGCCCGTCCCGGCGCTCGGCAAAGTAGCGCCCGGCGGCACGCTCGGGCGCCAGTCGGACCACCGAGCTGAAGCCCATATCGCGCAGGGTACCGCAGAATGCCTCCGGATCGAAACAGGAGCGCCAGGGCTCTCCAGCCTCGGCAGCGGCAGTTGCGCCCAGGCGCGCGGCCCGAAGCTCCAGACCGTCCAAGGCGCGCTCCGGCAGATTTATCGTCAGGCACACTGACGTCGGATTGGGAAAGCTGAGAACGAACTTCAAGATTGCCTCGATGGCGGCGGCTGCCAGATACTGGCAGACGCCGAGCCAGCAGAAGAACAGCGGCTCACTGACCGGGAGAAATTGGTACAGCCGACTTTCGCTGCCGTCTTCTTCGAGATCCAGGGGGCAGAGTCTCAGATTCCTTGGTGGGGCCAAACCGGCACGCGCCATACCCTCCAATTTGGAGGCTTGGGTGCTTGGATGATCGACCTCGACGAACGCCACGTCGCTGGCCCATTGCGGTTGTCGGAAGGCGAAAGTATCAAAGCCGGCACCGAGATTGACGAAGCCCTTCACACCCTGGCCAACTGCCTCGGCGAATTGGTCCTCCATGAAACGACTGCGGAGCACTGCTTGCGAACGCGCCAGGCGGGCCACGGGCTGCTGCAACTTGCGTTGATCAGCAAGGATCTCCTCTCTCGAGGAGCCCGGCACGAGCCCGAGTGAAAGGGGATCGTGGAGTATCTTGTCGTCGGAATCGAGGACCTGATGCGCCGCGCGAAGGATCGTCGCGGTCATCGCCGTGCGGCTCGGTTCGGCAATGCTCACCCTCGCCCCCTTCGAATACTCGCCACGGACGGAGGCAATGCGCCCGCGCTAGGAAACCATCTATTCTGCGGCCTGATAGTTCCCTTGTATCCGCGTGCAGATCTCATAGGTTCCGCTCGCCGTCGGCTTCGAAATGGAAACCGGATTTGCCGTGCCTTTACCTTGGACGCCTGCCCATTTCCCCGTCCCCCGCTGTAAATCGTAGGTTGCCATCCCATCCGCCTTGCGGCTGGAGGTCATGACGAGCGTATCTCCGTCTTTGTCGATGGCGACGCAATAGCCATCGCTTTCCGAATGCTTGCCCGTGGCGGGATCGAAGTTCGTCAAGACCCAGCAGTGGCCGCTCGCGCCGTGCAGGGGATGCTCTGCCCCTGTGTTCGAATGAAGCATGCCCCGAAACCTGGTCAGGCGCAGGCCCGTTTCGACATCTTCGGTGAGTGCGCCGCGCGTTGCGGCGCCACAGAAGTTCACGTCGACGGCGGTTTCTTGGGCCTGGGCAGGCACCAGTACGACGGCAATGCTCGCACAGGACAAGGCAAAGAGTGCTATTCTCATTCTGGCATCCCCTTCTTCAGGTTTCTTATTTCCAAGTTAAGATGAATACTATCCCAGGATACAAATTTATTGGCGTTTGAGCGCACCAACGAACGTAAGGCAGCGCCCCATAAAGTTGAAGGAGTCTAGACAGGTCTGCGTTGCGGTGCAAGCGCGCGGGCTGCCGTCATCCATGCCGCGCCTCTGCCAGCCAGCGCACCAGGGCCTCGCCCGTATCCCAATCCTGCATGGCCTGGTCCACGCGCGCGAAGAGGACTTCGCGCCAGTCGAGCGCTACCCGCCCACTGTGCGCGGCCATTGAGGACACGTCGCTGTGCACAGCCGCCAGGATGTTCATGTGGAAGTTCCAAAGGTTCATGATCCTGACCTGTTCCCAAATGCGCTCCCTGGTGAGGCCGGTAACGCCGCCGGCCAGGAGTTCGACGAAGTAGAGATCGATCAATCTCTGCTCGTGTTGCCGACGGGTTTCAGGAGCGAGCCCCATGGCGAGCAGGCGGGCGACATCAAGGGCGCCCCAGGCCCTTGCGACATCCTGCCAATCGACCAGCACGAAACGGGGCTGTGCCGGAGTTGGGAAGAACATTTGTCCGGGATGGGGGTCGACATGGGCGAGAGTCGGGGCACCTTCGGGTCGATGAGCGCAGAAGAGATCCCACTGCGTCAACCAGGTCTCTGCGACCCGCCAGCTGTAGCCGGAAACCAGGTCGCCGAAAGCGGTGCGAGCCTCGGGCAGAGCCTGCCGTAGCGCCGCGCCCAGGCCCCGCAAGGTGTCGGGATGGTCCCACTGCCTGAGCCAGCTATGTGCGGCAAGCGCGGGCGCCGCCCAGTACGCCGCATGCATGGCGGCCAAGTGGCTGAGCGCCGTACCGACGTCTTCGACCGAGTCGTGGAAGGGAGAACCCGGTCGCCCGGCCGACAGGTCCTCCATGACAATGAGGAAATCGTCGCTCTTGTCGTCATAGGAGGCCATGTAGACCTTTGGTGATGGCAGGGCGGAGTCTTTGCCGAAGGTCTTGAAGAGTAGTACCTCTCTGCGATAGCCGCCGAGCTGACGGGCGAACGCCCGCGTGCCAGCGTGTAGCGACGGGACCTTCACCGCCAGCGAGTTTGGCGCCCCGTCCGGGGCGCCATGGTACTCTACGTCAATTCGCGCCAGCGTCGCCGATTGACCAGTGGCCGACAACGGGCTGAACGCGATATCGACAATCCGTCCGCTAGTCAGATCCCCCGCTTCGCGCAGCGCGCTGGTCAGGGAAGCGGGCGTCACGGCCGCGCTCGGAGGGATCATCTCCGGCAAAGACACCCGCAAGCCTCCTTTCGACTCTTAACGAGGACGGCTGCGTCATCCAATGGCATCGCCCGCTCATTCACTCCGACACGCTCGACGAGCTCCATGCCGCGGCGATGGACTGCGTCGAGCGAAGGATGCTCGGTGCGGACTTTCAGATGGTGTCATCAATCGTCGCTCCGGAATGCAAGGGCGGCGCCATAGGTCTCCGTGCCGAGGTCGATCAGAACCCAGTGCTGCGCGGGCTGATCCGGAAACTGAAAGCGCGCGGTGCGACCGCCACGAAGAATCTCGTCAGGCACCTGAAAAGATGACGGATTGTAGCTTAGGCCCGTGCCTCTAGCTTTTGTGAGCGCTTCCTTGCTGGTCCAGAGCTTGTAGAAGAACGACGCCTTCGCGAATCCCTGCAGTTGGGACAGGGCGGCTCTCTCCTCAGCGGCAAGGACCCGTGCACCCAGGCTTTCGAAGTCGACCGTCCGACGAGGCAGCTCCAAATCGATCCCGACCGGACGCGACGCCGTGAGCGCGATCAAACCGAAATCGCCACTGTGGCTGACATTGAAGGAAAGAGGCGCCCTGGTACCGTCGAGGCAGACGTAGGGCTTGCCGTAGCGCGCCTTACTGAATGAGAAAGCCGTAGCCGGTTGACCGAGCCGCACGCCGATGACCTTGCGCAGACCGGCACGGCATAGCAGAAACTGACGCGCCGCATGTTCCACCTGAAAACTCTCGTAACGGGAACTTTCTGCCTCGTCGAGAAGAACCAATGCCGCGTTCTCTCGCTCGATGTCAGGTGACAAGTCGACCGAAAGTACCTCTATATCACGGACGGTGCGGTCAGAGCGGCACCAATTCTCGTCTCGTCTCACGTCGCACCGTCTTTCATCGTGTTGTTCGTTGGGTGTCAGGCGCTACCCTTCAGTATCCCGGTCGACGCGGGATCCCTTGCTTTCGAACCCGCAGTCAGGATTGGCAATCGAGGACTGCCGATGCCGGGACACCAACTCATTTCGTCTGCTATGTATGCTGAACCCGCGATATAAGGAAAGAGCGACAGGCTTCGAGTGCTCTCCGATTCGATCAATCAGAGCTGAATGAGAAAGGGAAGCACTATTTGAAACTGCTTTCGCTTCGGCGCTCCGGGAGCAACCTCAACGCTGACCTCACGGCTATCCGTCTATGCCCCGCGCGTATTGCGCAGAAAACGGCAAGAGTTAAGCGAAGCGACCATTCCGATATGGAAGAAAATTCCGGGACAAATGGTAAAATACCAAATCTATGTTCCGCGGGCGACCACTCGCTCCCTGTTCAGCGTATAGGCGCCGGTGGCGACAATAATCAGCGCCCCGAGCCAGGTCCACAAGTCGGGCAACTCGGAAAACACCAGATAGCCGTACATCGTGCTCCAAATCAGAAGCGTGTAATGCACCGGCGCGACGACGACCGCCTGCGCTACCTCCAACGCCCTGATAACCAGTACTTCTGCCAGCGCAGCGAGAACGGACATCCCTACTAGCAGAGCCACTTCCAGGGTGCCTGTGGGCCATCGCCAGACAAATGGCAACGGAATCGTCAGGACCAAGCAGCCGGCCAAGGCAGTGTACGCGACCGTCGTTGCAGTGCGGTCTGATCGGCTCAGCATGCGCGAAAGTATCTGACGTGCGGCGAAGAATGCCGCCGCAAGCAGCACAAGCATCATTGCTGGGTGAAAAACGCCCAGACCCGGCCGAATGACGATCAGCGCCCCGAGAAAACCGATAATCACAGCTATCCAGCGGCGCATGCCAACCCGCTCTCGCAAGACAAGGGCGCTGAGGATCGTTACGATAAATGGAGCAACGAAGGTCACCGCCACGGCGTCGGCGAGCGGTACAAAGCTGATCGCGAGAATAAACAACGTTGCGGAACCGGCCGCCAGGACACCGCGAGCGATTTGCATGCCCGGATTGCTGGTGTGAAGAACTGCGATGCCGCGCACCGCCAGCAGAATCAAGACTCCCATCAATAGTCCCAGCTGACGCGACCAGGCGATTTGAAGTGGATGTAGGGTATCAGTGAGAAACTTGGCCTGGGTATCCACCGCCGAAAACACGAACATGCCGGCCGCCATATAAATGATACCCGCTAAGCCTCGATCCGCCTCGGTTCCTGAGGCGGCATCAGAGGTGACGGTTGATTGGCGGGGCTTGTTGATCTTCATTCTCCATCGTCCCACGCACGTGGCGATATCATCCTTACCGATCTGAATTTTCGCGACATCGAATCGCAGGCGAGTTTCGACCGCTCGAATGCGAGAACAAACTCATGGATCGTGAGCAAGTTCTCGCCCACCGCGATCGGAAGGCCGGTCGCATCGCCCGCGGTTGCGTGCCCGGCATAGTGATCTGAGAACGATTGGCTCCTCGAACCATGTTATGTTGAGTGACTTAAGCCGGCGCCCGACCTCGATCACTGTTGGCAGGTCACAGACGTAATTTGCATCGGCCATGAAGGCGATGCCCGGCCCCCTGAGCGCGCGCACGCCGCTTCACATCTTCGGCGATATCATCCTTGCCGATCTTGATCTTCACGGCAAATGGCCGCCAATTTCCCACGCCCGGGGAATCACGACCGTCGATCGAGCCTGCATGTCAAAGCGGTGGAGGGACTATGAGACGATCTCGGGCCAATGCAGAGTTCGTTTTCCCCGCCTGGGCGGCGGGCATGGCGTGCAGTCAGTGAGGCTCGCCAAAGACCCGGCCCGGTCATGATAAGTCGGCCAATACCGATGCAAAGATCAAACTGCCATTAAGCGTCCGGGGGCAATTACCGGGCGTTGAAGAAATGATACCGAAAGTCGAAAACCTGTTGAGCTTTGCCGGAAAGACGGTGGCATCGGGAGAAACCTGGGCGAAGCTCTATGTGAGCCAAGCGACGCCAGGAGAATTGATCAAAGGCGGCGAAATAGATGTTACCGGCGACGCCGCCGAAGCAGTTCGTCTGATGGACTTGTTCGACCAGTATATACCGGAGAAGGCCGTTGTCGTCCCTCCGGCCGCGTTCTCCTCCCAGCGGTGAGGGATCCTGGGTACCTTCGGAAACGGCAGTGTCCTTCTCCTTTCTCGACCTAGCGACTTGGCGGCCCCCTTCGGGGTCGTCTTGCTTCCGACGCTAGAGCTACAGTCCGCTTCGGGCGGAGGGTTTTCGATGCAGGCCGTTGCGCGACGGCGGTCGCTTGAGCTGTGTCGGCCAGCGTTGGAAAACCTGGCAAGGAGAAAGCCGCGTGGGCTGGCGCGACGGCTATGGGGAAAGCGTGCGGACGTCGGTGCCCATTCCGGCGCATCCGGCCAGCTGTTCCAGCAACATCCGGCCGCTCATTCCGGAGTATCCGGCCAGGTGAACGGCAGCGCCGTTGGCTGCGGTCGTTGATGTCAGCGGCTTTAGCTTTCGTCAAGGCACTGGCGTGATATTGACGTGGTCTGGTTCATGCTGCGTTGTCCTGTTTCTTGGCTCTGATCTTTCGCATTGACGGTCCGTCGAGTTCGAGGCGGTAGGCGTTGTGGACGAGACGGTCGAGGATGGCAAAAGCCGACCTGCGATCCAACCTGTCCACTGACCCCGGTCCGCCCGTGAGCATCGGCGCGAAGCTCTGGTTCCGCACCCTCGATCAGGACGACGTGTTCCTATGGCTCCTGAAGGCCCTCGACGTACTCGGTCAGTGCTTCGATCCTTGCCCGAGATCGCCGCTCGGCGTCCCACTCAACGTCCGCATCCGGGATCGGCCGACGGTAGCGCTCTCCCCACACTGGCATCTCGCGCGGTCCATGCTTGTCGACAATGGCCCGACCGTCGATGATCATCGCCACCCGGTCACCCGGAAATACACCGCCGTTTGCCTTTGCGATCTGGGTCAGATCGGTCGGCTTCGTTTCAAAGTGCCGAGCCAGCGGACCGTCGCCATGACCGTCAACGCCATGACAGGTCATGCACGAGAGCTCGTACTCGGTAATGCCGAGGTCGAAGAACTCCTCTTCATCCTGCTGAGCCGCTGCGCCCACGATCACAAGCAAGCCGACAACAAGCAAGCCGAGACGGAGAGCAAAGAGGACACCAGACATCAAATTGGCCTCTTGGGTTCCATCCCCGTCTTCGCGCCGAGCCCCCCGACATTCCAACCTGGATGAAACGCTCGTCGGCGCGCCGGACCGCTCAGTTGCGAGGTTTGATATCCGGAGGCTGGTTGTAATCGGTGAAGTCGAAACCTCCGCCGCCGCCTTCTTCTCCACCGTCTTCACCGTCTTCCGGCTTCGGCCCGAACAGGACGGCGTCCACCGAATATCGAACCAGATCGTCGAAGCGTTCGACGCTGGTCAGCAGGACCCGATAGCGCCCTGTCTCCGGCGGAGAAAATTCCAGCTGCGCGACATGCAGATTGGGATTGCCGGCGTCGACGCCGACGACAGACCGTCCAACGACGCTGCCGGCGCGGTCGCGGACTGTGATTTCCGGCGTTGTGTTTCGGTCGGGCTTGCTCATGACGCTAACGGTGACGACCAGCGCTTGGTCGACCTCAACGTCAATCCATCGCTCCGCGTAGACCCGGTCGCTATCAAGAATGGGCGCATTTCCGCCGAGGAAGAAGGCCCCATCGCCTGTCAGGATCCCGCCGTCGGCTGGGCCAAAATGCTCAATTTCCTCCCACTCACCGAGCTCCGCGTCGTCGGCCGAGTAAGACGGCGCAACACCTCTAAGCGTTACTCCGCAAACCGAGGCCGCCGCGAGCGCCCATCCAAAGATACGCCCACGCCGTTCTCCGGTTGCCGGGACATAATGCGAATGTGTCATGGCTCAATCCCGCTCTTTGGACTTCGCATGATACCACGGCTGTCGCCTCGCGGGTGCCGTCGCGGGTGGGCTTCGTTTCGCCTACACTCCTGTCGGCCAGAAGTAATCTGCGGGTCAGTCGGTCACTTCCGTCATCACCCGTCCGCGCGTGCCGCTCGGTTGCCTTACGCCAAGATAGGCTGCGATCGTCGGCGCGACGTCCACCGTCTCAACCCGTCGCGCGATCCGGCCAGGCTCGATTCCCGGCCCCATCCAGATCACCGGCACGTGGCTGTCGTACGTCCAAGGCGAGCCATGCGAGCCGGTCACCGCCTTGCCGTCAAAGTCTGCCACGAACCAATGCGGTTCGAAGACCACGTAGATGTCGCCGGACCGGTCCTCGTTGAAGTTCGCCAGCACCGCCTCGGTGACCGGCGTCCGCGCCGCCGCGCCCGCCCGCAGGTCGTCGCTGGATACCGCGTAAGCGATACCGGCGAAGTCCCGAAGCTCCTCCGCCACTCGCCGGGATACCATGGAGAAGTCGAGGCCGCGGGCCGCGATCGCTTCACGGTTCAAGTAGAGATAAGGCTGGAAAAACTGGTCGACGAGTTCCTCGGCCACGCCGAACTCCGCCTTCAGGGCCGCAATGGCCTCGGTCGTGTCGATGTCATCGAAATTGAAGTGTGCAGGACATGGTAAATGCGAACGTTCTGGTTCAGTTTGAAATGGGCCTGGGCCGACGAAGCGAGACCTACAGAGAGCAGCGCAAGGGTGAGCAGAATGCGTTTCACAAACTCACCCCCGGTCCAGCCGCGGGGTCCGGGGTCCGGGCGCCCAGGATCGTCAGGCCGCTGAGCTTCCAGTCGCCCTGGTCTGCCGTAATATCAAGCAGGGCCCGGTATTCGATCACCCGCCGATGCTGGTGACCCCAGTGCCCACCGCTGACGAGGCTCTGCCACGAAGCGAGAACCTGGTTGCCACCATCTTCGCTGGACATCTCCTGAACCGATATGTTTTCGACAGAGTCTATCTGAGCGAGGGCGCCGGACGGCAATGTCACCGAGAGGCCCCGACGGATCTCGTCACCGACACTGTCCGTTTTTTCATCCACAACGAATGGCGAGAGTGCCGCGCGATAGTCCGGATCGGTGGTTTCCAGCATCGCGACGCCGATATTGCCGACGATCCGCTCCAGGACCGGCTCCGCCAACTCCGGATCGAGCGCGGTGGATGCTGCCAAGGGAATACCGATCGTGGTCGCGCGGAGAAGGAACGCCGCAGTGCAGGCCGACGCGGCAACGGCCAGCAGCACGGGTTTCGCGTGACCACGCAGGCCGAGGAAGCCGGCCGCGCCGGCACCGAACAGGAGCAGCAATGACAGGTGGGGGACAGCCAACACCCCAGCGCCGATCCGTACCGGCGCGGTCGCCGGGTTCTCCCACGTTACCAGGTAGTTGTTCCAGGTCAGGGTTGGATCGTCGATCGTAACCTGGCCCGGAACACCACCAGCGGGATCGGACATCTGGATCGGAACGTTCTGTGTACTGTTGGTAAAGAGCGTCCAGGTCACATCGACCATTTCGGGCAGGGTCGGCTTTGGATAGGACAGCACGATGCCGAGAAGCGCCGTCGCCCGATCGGTCGCCTGTGGCGGGTCGAGCACTTTCAGCCCGTCGACTCCCACCGAGATCTGCTCGACGCGGATATCACCGGGTTTAAGAAGGGTACCATCGGCTTTCAGAGGGTTCTCGCGCGAAAAGACTTCTGCCGCGCGCCGCTTGATGGTCTCCATCGCGGCCGGGTCCAGGGATCTCGCCTCCCCGAGATCAAGATCAGTCCATGTCTCCAGATCCTTCAGGCGAAAGATGACCTCGTGGCGGATTTGACGGGGCTGAATCTGGACGAAGGACATCAGCGCGGACTTGTGGTGACGCGTCAGTTTCGGATTGTCAAAGCTCGAGAACCAGGGATCCTGCCAATCGGGGCGCAGGGTCTCGGCGCGGGACAGATAGCGGTAATCGATGACCGGAACCCCGGCATGATCGACGAGAAAGCTGAGCGTGGCAGCCGGCAGTCCCGACGGCAGCATCGGCGGGGCGAAGGTAAATGCTTCCGGCCGACCGTCGAAGGAGTAATCCAGAACCGCGTGGACCACATTGCCGCCCATTGGCTGTTCTGTTCGCACGCGATTGGTTGGCCGGAGGGGCGCCACACGGGCCTTTCTTTCCCGTATGTCAACACTCTGGGTTGTGACGGACAAGGGAGAGCCGTCTGCCTGGACCGACAGAGTTTTGCCAACGCGCGCTGACAGGCCATCTGCCGGGTCCATACCGGGGGCGGGCGGCGAGACAAAGGCCGGGAGGTCATCGAAAGCAATCTCGATCTCGACGCGAACCCTGTCTTCCAGCAGGCTGATCTCGGCGAAATTCGCGGCGCTGTCAGCGCCATTGGCGGGTAATAGATCCGCCTGGGCCGGGCCGGTCAGGATCGTGAAGGCGACGGGAAGCAACCAGGGCCTCAGGGCAGCAATCGTCATCAGGATCTCCCCTTTCTCGGGTTCCGCGGAACGTAGCCACGCTCCAACCTGCAAATCACATGATCGAGTGGCTCCAGGTGCGGAGGGTCAACGTCCGCCCTCCGCACCGGGATGTCGCGCCGCTACCTATTTGGGTGCGGAATTGTCGGGATAAGGGAAGTCCTGTCCGAAGGCTTCGCTGGCGTCCTCGTAGATCGGCCGCAAAACATCATCGACATCCCAGACACCGCCGGCTATGAAATCGCTGAAGTCGACGGATTCCACACCAAGTTTTTCGGCCATGGCGACCTTGTCCTCTTCCTTCGGCAGTTCGGCCGGGGCCGCGAGCGGCGGCGCCCAGGTGCGCTCCTCGGTAACCGCCATACGCACCTTGATGTCATCCTTCGTCACATTCCAGACCATGAAGTCCTCAGACAGGCTCAGCGGCCCGTCATACGTGGAGCGGATGCGCTCATAGACGCCCGGTGTCGTGTCGAAGTCGTTGAAGAAGTGATAGGCGACCGCCATGCGCGGCTCGATGGCGCTCATCACCTTGCCAAAGGCTTCCGGGGCGGTGTGCACCTGGGTGCCGACCAGCAATGCGGATTCCGGGCTGAACTTCATCTTGGACACCAACTCCGGCACCGCGATGAAACACTCGTGAATCACCAGGTCCGCGTTCTTGGCGTATTCGATGAACCATTTGTTCGGATAGGTGTCCGAGCTGAAGACGAACTTCAGGCCGTTCCATTCCAACGCGTAGCTGATCGACCCGTCGATCGAGTGGATCGCCGGGAAGGTGCGGATCTGGACGCCGTTCTCGTCATAGATCACCTCGTTCTCCAGCTTGTAATCGAACTCGTTGACCTCCATTACGTAGCCGCGGAAGTCGACAAGCCCGGCGCGTCCGGCAAGGTCCCAGGTGAGCATCTTCTGCAAGTGCTCAAGGGCATAAGCGGTGCCCAGTTCGGGCGTTGCTCCGCTCGGACCCCAGACCTTCAGAGGAACGTTCCGCCCCAACAGCGCGCCGCCGATGAACAGGTCATGCAATGCACCGAAGTGATCGGTGTGCAGGTGGCCGATGAACACCTTGTCCAGATAGTTGTATGGGATCTGCAGCGATGAGATCCGCTCGGCCGAGCCGGAGCCGATGTCGAACAGAAACTTGTCGCCATTGCCCAGTTCGACGAGGAAGCAGGCGGCCGCCTGGGCAGCGCGCGTCGTCGGCATGCCGGTTCCACATGCAATGACCCGCATTTCGTCGGGCTTCAGGTCTTCGCTATTGGGGTAGTATGTTTCCCTCTCCCGAGCCTTGACCGGAGAGACCTCCATCTGGTCGGCTTCCTGTGCCAACGCCGTCGTGGGGCCAAAGAGTTGACCGACGATTTGTGCCCCCCCACCAGTTGCAGCGAGCCAGGCGCCGAAGGCGACGCCCGCGGCGAAGCGGGCCGATAGCCTCAGTATTTGTTTCCGATGTCTCATCGCGCAGTTCTCCTTCTTCTGCTTGCATCTGAGCGCCTCGCTCCGGCGGTCTTTGGTCGTGTGCGGTACAGTCTGGATCGTCGGAGGAATCACTGCGGCAAGAGTCCGGCAGATTGGGTCGCCATGTAACGGAATCACGGTGATGCAGGGGTGACTCACGCCGCGGACGGATCGATAATGTCCCTCTGGAGCAGCCCTCTGGAGCAGCCCTCTGGAGCAGGCCCTTGGCGAAGACAGTTGGCAAAGAAGGTGTGACAGGAAACTCGATCAGCGCTGCCGAAAAACAGAGCGCGCTGTCCTCTGTGCTGGCGAGTGATTCCTTCGCTCAATTGGAGCGATTGCGCGATTTCCTGTCGTACATTGTCAAAGAGGACCTCGCCGGGCGCGGAGAGACCATCCGGGGCAAAATCATCGCCCAGGACGTCTATGGACGTGACCCCGTTGCAGGCGGCGATCCCGAAAATGTCGTCAGGGTCGATAGGGGTCGGGAAGGGCCTTCGCCCTCCCCGCCCTCCGAACCGCACGTGCGGTTTTCCCGCATACGGCTCTCCGGTCGGTGGTTTCCTCATCGGGCGTGTCTCGCCTGAAGCCAGGCCGTGTGAAGCGCGAACAGCC
>JAAEOR010000106.1 GCA_024222895.1 Hyphomicrobiales bacterium
CCTGATTGCGTCGTTCGCTAACGGCATCGCGAGGGACATGGCCGCGGTACGTGCTGCGATAACCGAGCCGTGGTCCAACGGCCAAACTGAAGGGCAAATCACCAAGCTCAAGCTCGTCAAACGGCAGATGTATGGTCGCGGCAAAATCGACCTTCTCGAGGCGCGATTGATCGGTGTGGCTTAACCGCTGAAATCATCAAAATTGCGCCAGAGCCAATATTAACCGCCCTTGGTATAATGCAGTTGCTTTGCGACCGCGCCCCAGAAAGCAGCGGGGCGTGATGCCGAGGCATAGTGCCCGCACTTGTCGATGTGTTCGATGGTCGCCTGACCCACGAGTGAGGCGTATCTCTCGATCTCGGCAGTGCCTGTGTACGGGTCGCTTGTTCCGTGGATAAACGCGGTCGGCAACGCGAACCTTTTCATGGCTTGCTCGATGGGCCGCGACAACAGATTGACGTCGGCCGCAAGTCCGATCGCCGAATTCAAGGCAATCTCCTTGAACCAGCCAAAAACAGGACCGCTGCCGTTTGTTCCATTGATGGCGTCAAAATCAAACGGGCTATCGTTGAGCGTTGACAATGAAGTTAGCGAATGCTAACTCTTTGTCATGACGCAGGACAAGTTCTACATCTCGGTCGACGATCCTCCGGCCAAGCGAGGCATTTTGGAGGAGGGGCTGCGCCTGTTTGCCGAGCGCGGTCTTTCGGCCACGTCAATCAGGGATATTGCAAGAGCGACGGGGTACAGCAATCCGGCTCTCTACAAGCATTTTGCGACCAAGGAGGCGCTGGCGCTGACGCTCTTTGAGCGCACCTATGGCGAACTCATGACCCGCGTGTCCTTTGACGTGAAGCAGGAGAGCGGGTTCGCCTCAAGATTTCGCGCCTATGTCGCAGCCTTCATCGGTTTCTACGACGACCACCCACACGCCATGATTTTCGTGACGGACAACCTTCCTGTGCTGTGGCCGCAGGTCTCCGAAGGCATGCGCAGACGCACGATCATCACCATGACCCGCGAGCTCCTGAAGCAGGGCAGACAGGAGGGGCTGGTTACGAAGGGCGCCGATCTGCCCCTGCAGCTGATCCTGGTGATTGGAACGCTCGGCCAACTGACACGGCAATTATATCTGCGCGCGATGGAAGGCCCCGCCGCCAAACATGCAGCGGGGATCGAACAGATGCTTCGGGCTGGACTAGCCTCAGCCTAGTTCTTTTTTTCTGTCATTGAAGTGAGCGAACGCTAACTCAAAGGAAGGAAGACCCATGCAAGCGATCAATCATGCGGCCACGGCCCTCGTCCTGAAACGGAAATTCCCCTCCGCGCCCCTGTTCGGGCTGATACTGGCGACCGAGGCGGTGGAGTATCTATGGGTCGGCCTCAATGTCATCGGCATTGAGCACACGATCATCAACGAGGAGATGCGCTCGGTTGCCGACGTCCATCTCGTCCACATGCCGTTTTCGCACTCAATCGCCACAAGCGCGCTCATCGCTGTTCTGGTTGGTCTTTTCGTCGTGTGGCGCGGCGGGAGGGCGGCAACCGCGGCGGCGCTGGCGATATCCCTCGGCGTCCTCTCCCATGTCGTCCTCGATGTGTCGGTGCACGCACCGGACATCGCGATTGCCCCCTTTCTCGGTGGCAGATACGGAACCGGGCTTTACTCGAACCTGCCGCTTCAGGCCCTGGCGCTTGAGACATTGTGGGGCGTTGTCTGCTGGTGGATCTACCGCGGCGGTTGGAGACTGTTGGGTCTGATGCTGGTGCTGGGGGTTGCGTCGATCCCGCTTTACTCGGTCGCTATCAGTGTCGGCGAGTCGCTGCTGGGTGGGCAGAGCACGGTCTTTGCCTTGGTCATCCTAGTCCAGATGATCACCACCTCAGGCCTCGTGTGGCTCTTCGCTCGCGACAAGCAAAAGCCGGTCCCGATAGCCAATCCGGTCGCCGCCTGATCCGACGGATATCGAACCTGGGCGCCGCCGGCGTCCCGGGCAGCACCTGAACAAGAGGTACGGAGACAGCTATGTTCACGATCGAAACGACGATCGCCCGGCCGGCCAGCGATGTGTTTGCCTTTCTGGCACGGATTGACGATGCACCGTTGTGGTATTCCGCGGTAACATCGGTCGACCGCCCTCATGCCGGCCCGGTTGGGGTCGGGACGCGCTTCCGCTACCGGCGCAAGCTGGGTGCCAATGACGCTGTGAATGACGTCGAGGTCACTGCGTTTGAGCGCGACCGAACGTTGGAGTTTTCGTCGGTGTCGGGCCCGACACCCTTTGTCTACCGCTACGGGCTCACTCCCTCGCAAAACGGAACGCACTTGCGGTTGGACGGGGCCATTTCGGGAGAGGGCCTCTCTGGACCGATCGCGCTTTTCAAGTCACTGGCCGAACGGTTCTTCGAGCGTGGCATGACCAGTAATCTTGAGACTTTGAAACGTTTGATCGAAACGCACCGCGTTTGAGCCCAAGCACCGAGCAAGTGCACTCAACCATCACCCACGAAGAGGAGCATTAGTCAAAACTCGGCGGCTGCGAAAGGTCGATCGCGGGTTCTGCCGGCTGCTCGGTCTGCGTCGGCCCGCCGAGGTCCGGCGGCGGCAATCCGAGATCCGGTGCGCCAAGGCCATTGTCGCCGCCGATCGGGGGCAGTCCGAGATCGCCATCCATCGGCGGCAACTCAAGCCCACCGCCATCGCTGCCGCCAATCGGTGGCAGATCGATATCAACGTCGTCCGGATCGACCCGGACGATATCGTCCTTGTAGTGCGTGACGATCGGTGGATAGGCGATGACCAGCGCGATCGTCACGATCTGGATCGCAATGAACGGGAGCGCGCCGCGATAGATGTCGGTGGTTTTGACTGACGGCAGCGTTCGGCCGGATACCGCGTCGAGCCATGGTTTGGTTGGCGATACCGAACGCAGGTAGAACAGCGCGAAGCCGAAGGGCGGCGTCAGGAACGAGGTCTGCAGGTTCAGGCCGATGATAATACCGAACCAGATCAGGTCGATGCCAAGCTTGTCGGCGACGGGTGCGAGCAGCGGCACCAGGATGAAGGCGATCTCGAAGAAGTCCAGAAAGCAGCCAAGAATGAAGATAATGATCGTGACGATGATCAGGAAGCCGAGTTCCCCGCCGGGCAGGTCCAGCAGGAGTTCCTCGATCCAGATGTTGCCGTTGACGCCATAGAAGGTCAGCCCGAATACCCGCGCTCCGATCAGGATGAACATCACGAACGCGGTGAGCTTGGTCGTGGTGTCGAGCGCCTGAGTGAGCGTCTTGAGGCTGAGCCGGCGCTTGGAGAAGGCCAGGATAAGCGCGCCGGTCGCCCCCATCGCGCCCCCTTCGGTCGGCGTGGCAATACCAAGGAAGATCGTCCCGAGCACCAGGAAAATCAGTGCCAGCGGCGGGATGAGAACAATAATGACCTGCTCGGCGAGGCGCGAGAGCAGCCCCAGCTTCAGCGAATGGTTGGCGAGACTGAAGCCGTAGACGATGCCAACGGATACAACCGCCGACCACACCAGGCGGGTCTCGTAACGCAATTGGTCGAAAACGAAGTAATAGGCCAGGATATAGATGGCTACGGCGGCGGCGAGCGCCGCCAGCAGGGTCGGAACCCCAGCGCCAAGGGTTCGCGCCTCCAGCGGGAGCGCCGGCGCGGCTTCGGGGCGCACGATGGTGATGAAGAAGACGTAGGCGCAATAGAGCGCGACCAGGATCAGGCCCGGAAATACGGCGCCCACATACATGTCGCCCACCGGGCGCCCCAGCTGGTCGGCCATAACGATCAGCACCAGTGACGGCGGGATCACCTGGGCCAGCGACCCGGCGGCCGAGATGGCGCCGGTGGCCATCCTGGTGTTGTAACCGTAGCGCATCATGATCGGCAGTGAGATCAGCCCCATGGCGATCACCGACGCCGCGACGACGCCGGTTGTCGCGGCCAGCAGCGCGCCGACCAGGATGACGGCATAGGCGACGCCGCCACGGACGGGGCCGAACAGCTGGCCGACCGTCTCGAGCAGGTCCTCGGCCATGCGCGATCGCTCGAGGATGATGCCCATGAACGTGAAGAACGGGATGGCGAGCAACGTATCGTTGCTCATGACTCCGTAGACGCGTTCCGGATTGGCCTGAAGCAGGGTCCAGAACAGTGTGATTTCGTTCGGAGCGACTTCGGCCAACTGAACGCCGACAACGAAGAACAGCAGCCCGCCTGCGGCCAGCGTGAAGGCGACGGGGTAGCCGAGCAGCAGCATCGCCATCACGGTCACGAACATGATCGGTGCGATGTTGTGGGCGATCAGGTCGATCATTTCGGGTCGCCGTCGTGGCCGGGGATCTCGGCGTCGTGCGGGTCGGCCATCTCCTCGACCATCGGTGGCAGTTCGTGCGGCGGCGCGGTCTCATCGATGTGGCCGGTCAGGACCGCCGCCCGTTTGATGATCTCCGAAATCGCCTGGGCCGAAAGCAGTACGAAGCCAGCGAGGATAACGAGTTTTGCCGGCCACAGAATCAGGCCGCTGGCGTTGGGGGAGCCTTCGCCCGACAGGAACGATCGGAGAAAGAACGGCCACGAAAGATAGACCATCAAAAAGGCGAAAGGCGTCAGGAACAGGACGTGGCCGATCAGGTCGATCCAGTCCCGGGTGCGCTTGCTCAGCGTTGCCGAGACCACGTCGATGCGGACATGCTCATTCTGTTTGAGCGTGTAGGCCGCCGCCAGCATGAACGCGGCACCGTAGAGGTACCACTGCAGTTCAAGGAATGCATTGGACGAGATATCGAACGACTTGCGGATGACGGCGTTGCCGGCGCTGACGAGAACCGCGATCAGGATCAGCCACGAAACCGTGCGGCCGATGACCGTCGTGACGGCGTCGATCGCCCGGCTGATGGCAAGGAGTACCCGCATTCAACGTCCCCTGATCGGCGGCTTGCCGCTCTTGCGATGAAACCTGCGATGGATAGTGCGGCTTGGCAAGCGGGAACCACCGACGCCGGCTGTTTGTGCAGCCTTCTCCCATGCCGCCGGCGCGGTGCCCATTGCGAACTCGTGTGCAGGTTCCAGGTCCGATTGGGGCGAGGCCCGCGAGATAAGCCTTGCTGAGATTTCGAAGAGCACGGCCGAGATTGCACACGCACCGACAAATAAAGTATGATTTCCGTCTCAAGGCGTCGAGAACTTCGTCCGGGATCTCTTGATCGATTGTCTTGTCTTTCGTCATCGTCGGTCAGGCCGTCGCGGCGGATCTGAAGGCCATCTATCGCGCCGAGAGCGCCGAAATGGCAGACGTCCGGCTCGAGGAGTTTGAGGACAAGCTGATCTATCTCGCCATCAAGAACGCCGGCCAGATCGCCAAGGCCAACACATACCGCTGGAAGACAGCCCTCAACCAGTTCGCTATTATCTTCGCTGAGCGGCTCGACGCAGAACAGTTCTGAAACCAGTGCCCCGAAGCTCGCTTACACAATATATCTGACACCCTCGGCCGGAGGCCGCGCTGGCCTATCTCAGCCGCTACACCCACCGGGTAGCGATCTCCAACTGCCGCCTCGTCAGCGCCGATGCCCAGACCGTCGCGTTCCGCTGGAAGGACTATCGGATCAGGAACCGAGACCGCCAGATGGTCACGCGGCTGGCCACCTGCGAATTCATCCGGCGGTTCTTGATCCACGTCCTGCCAGACG
>JAAEOR010000107.1 GCA_024222895.1 Hyphomicrobiales bacterium
ACTCGGGCGCATCGCTCTGGAGACACCAGGCTACCTCCCCTTTGTTCATGGCTATCATCACGAGTTTGGGCTTGTCCGCCAGAACCCGTGGCTCAACAACCTGCTCGGTCTCTGTTTCTGCGAGCACTGCTGTGCTGGAGCCAGGTCGGCGGGAGTCGATGCAGACGGTTTGCGTGTCCGCATCCGCCAGGCGGTTGAAGATTACTTTGCATCGGACCTCGACTTCGCAGACGACATGGCGGACGCCTTCTGGACCGCCGATGTCATCCTCGATCACGAACTGGCAGCGTTTCTGAGGTGGCGGTGTGCAACTGTAACCTCCCTGGTCGCGGAAATCCGTGCTGCGGTCCGGGCGGATGTGGAAGTCTCGGTCCTTCCCTCAGTGGCGCGCCCGACCGGCGGAGCCTGGTATGAAGGCAGCGACCTTGCCGGGCTCAAGTCGGTTGCCGACAGCGTCGATTCCTGTTTCTACGAGCCCGATGTCGCGCGCATTCGCGCCGACCTGTTCGATGTTGCCAGACGAACCGGTGGTACGGACAAGCTCCGAGCCGTCTTGCGGCCGGGTTTCCCCGACCTGACCGACCGCAATGCGGTGGTCGCCGCTGTCGGCGCCCTCACGGAGGGTGGCATTGCCGATATCGGATTCTACAATTTTGGACATCTGCGCCGGGCCAGCCTCGACTGGATCCGCGACGCACTTGCAGCTTTGGAGACGGGCAATTGATGAACGATATGGCTGGACAGGTGGTGATGATCACCGGTGCAGCCGGTGGAATCGGCACAGCCCTGGTCGAGCAGTTTGGAGCGCGGGGCGCGGCAATCGCCGCGCTCGATATCAAAGACACGGTCAACGCGGTGACCAGGAAACTCGCCCGCGACGGCATCGGGGCCGTGGCCGCAGTGGCCGACATTGCGAACGCCGAGCAGGTCGCCCGGGCGGTTGGAGAGTTTCGCTCGGCGCTCGGCCCGATCAGCATCCTGATCAATAATGCCGGATTCTCGCAGAGCGCTACCGTAGAGAGGACCACCCCGGCCATCTGGCAACATGATATCGACGGAAACCTGAACGGCGCGTTCAACTGCGCTCACGCTGTACTTCCCGACATGAAGGCAGCGGGCGGCGGCTCGATCGTCAACATCTCCTCCGTCAACGGTCTCGCGGCCCTTGGTGACCCGGCCTACAGCGCGGCCAAGGCAGGCATGATCAGTCTCACCCGATCTCTCGCCCAGGAGTATGGCCGCTTCGGCATCCGCACCAATGCCGTCTGTCCCGGCACGGTTCGCACGCCGATTTGGGACGAGCGCAAGGCGCGCAACCCTGCCGTCCTGGAGGAGCTGGAAAGCTGGTACCCGCTCGGTCGCATTGCCGAACCATCGGACATTGCCAAGGCGGCACTGTTTCTGGCGTCGGACGACGCGGCGGCGATCACAGGTGTTGCTCTGCCGGTGGATTGCGGGCTGAGCACCGGAAACCTGGTGATGACCCGAAGCCTCATTCAAGAGGAGATCTGACGCGACACAATGGAATCGACAAGAATCTGGACATCGCGATTTGACTGACACGCCGGAAACATCCCGACCGGCCAAGTCCGGGCTTGACGCCGCGGCACCGCAGCACGACTCCGCCAGTGTCTCGCGACCGCACATGTCGGTGAGCGAACAGGTCCATGCCGCCGACCTGATATCGCGCCTGAAAGAGCTACAGCCACAACTGCGACCCGCCGAACGGCGGGTCGCCGACGCCGTCCTGGAGGACATCGAGTTTGCCGTGCGGGCCAGCAGCGCCGAACTCGCCCGACGCGCCCGCGTCAGCGAGCCGACCGTCACGCGGTTTTCCCGAGCCATGGGCTGTGAGGGCGTGCGCGATTTCAAACTGAAGCTCGGTCAAAGCCTGATCGTCGGTTCGATGTATTTCCGCGAGCCACCGCGGTTACCGGACGCCGCGAAAGCCGATCTGCCATTTGCCGATCTGGTCTTCGACCATGCCCGGGCGGCTCTGGACCGGGCCGAATCCCAGATTGACGACAACCTGATCCGGGAGGCCATCGACCTGATTGCCGCCGCGCGGCGGGTCATCGTTTTGGGCGTCGGCGGCGGTTCGACCGCCATCGCCCAGGACACCCAGTACCGGCTGTTCCGTTACGGCATCAACGTCACTGCCTATTCCGACGTCTATCTGATGCGGATGGCGGCTTCGACCCTGGGCAATAACGATGTCGTTATCGCCATATCGGCCACGGGGCGAACCCAGGAGATACTGGGAGCCGTCCAGCTGGCCCAGGACTATCACGCGAAAGTCGTTGCGATTACCAAACCGAACTCCGAGCTCGCTCGGGTCGCCGATACCGCGATCACCATCGACGTTCCTGAGAGCTCGAACGTGCTGAAGCCAACGGCCTCCCGTTACGCCTTTCTCGTTGTAGTAGACCTTCTGGCGACCGGCTGTGCCTACCGGCTCGGCGCCGACGCCCAGGAGACACTGCGCCGCATCAAGTACAACCTCCTCAACTTCCGCCATGGCGAAGTGCTGGAGCCTCTTGGAGATTGACATGACCGACGCCGCGCGCGCCGATCCGACGGCTTGGCTGATCCGCTCCGGTGACCTGATCGATGGAACCGGTGCAGAGCGTCGCAAGGCCGACATTCTGATCGAGGGCGAACGGATCGTGTCCGTGGCGCCACCCGGCTCCATTCAGATCGAGGGAGCGGCAATCGTCGATGCTGCCGGTCTGGTCGTTGCACCCGGCTTCATCGATGTGCATACGCACGACGACAATGCGGTGCTCGTCGCCCCGGATATGTCGGCCAAGATCAGCCAGGGCGTGACGACCGTGGTTGCAGGCAATTGTGGAATCAGTATCGCCCCCGGTCCGCTGGCCGATCCACCCCCACCCCTGACCCTGATCGCCAACGCCGACCCGGACGCGTTTCGTTTTGAGCGACTGAAGGACTACGCCGACGCGGTCGACGCAGCGGCACCCAGTATCAACATCGCCTTGCTGATCGGCCACAGTACCCTTCGTGTCGGGGCCGTACGGGACATCAGCAAGAAGGCTGATACGACAGAGATCGACCGCATGCGGGAGAATCTTGCAAAGTGCCTGGACGACGGGGCGATCGGCTTCAGCACCGGTCTCTACTACAAGACCAATGCGCCGGCGGACATTGACGAGGTCGTGGCATTGGCCGAGCTCCTGTCCGACAAGGGTGGCATCTACGTCACGCATATGCGCGACGAGCATGACCATGTTATCGACTCGCTGCACGAGTCATTCGAAACCGCCAACCGTGCCGATGTTCCAATTGTCATTTCACATCACAAATGTGCCGGGCCCCGCAACTGGGGCCGAAGTCGCGAAACCCTCCCCCTGATCGAACAGACGCGGGCCAGGATGGCCGTCGCGCTGGACGCCTATCCATACGCCGCTGGTTCCACGGTTCTAGATCCCGATTGGGTCGATCCGGAGATTCGCATTCTTGTTTCCTGGTCCGTCTCTCACCCGGAGATGGCCGGCAGGAACCTGGCCGACATCGCTTCGGCCTGGGAGTGCTCGCAGCAAGACGCAGCGCGACGCCTGGCTCCAGCCGGAGGGATCTACTTCCAGATGGACGAGGCCGACGTGCGTCGAATCCTGGCGTTCCCACCAACGATGATCGGGTCGGACGGCCTGCCGCACGACCGCCACCCGCATCCGCGTCTTTGGGGAACGTTCCCCCGGGTTCTAGGCAAATACTGCAGACAGGAGCATCTGTTCACGCTCGAAGAGGCCGTCCACAAGATGACCGGTCTGTCAGCAGCAAATTTCGGCCTGAAGGATCGCGGCGTCGTCCGTGAGGGCGTGTTCGCCGACCTAGTGCTGTTTGATGCCGACGAGATCATCGACCGCGCGACGTTCGAGGAGCCGACTCGTCCGGCCACCGGCATCGCCCAGGTCTTCGTCAACGGCAAATTGGGATGGCAGGACGGTGCCCATACCGGCGCCCGATCGGGGCGTTTCGTCAGCCGGCGCTAGTCCAACACAAGGAAACGAGGGAAGCCTGATGAGCAAAATCAGAATCGGCGTTATCGGCCTCGGCTGGTTTGGCGAAATCCACTGTGACGCGATCAAGGCAAATCCGGCGCTGGAACTCGCCGCATTGTGCACGCGCACCCAATCCCGGCTGGAAGACCTTGGCCGCAAATACGACGTCACCAAGCTCCACACCGACTATCACGATCTGCTCGCTGATCCGGACATTGACGCCGTCAGCATCGTGACAATGTGGGACCAGCACGCCGACCCGACGCTTGCCGCTCTGGATGCCGGCAAGCACGTCTTTCTTGAAAAACCCATGGCCCATACCGTTGCCGACTGTCAGCGCATCTGCGACGCGGCCGCAAGCGCGCGCGGCATCCTGATGATCGGGCATATCTGCCGCTTCAATCCGCGCTACGCCACCGCGCGGGAGCAGATCGCCGGGGGCGCCATCGGCAAGGTTCTCAGTATGAGTTCGCGCCGCAACATTCCAGCGGCCTGGACCCCGGAAATCCTCAACAAGATCGGTCCGATCATCGGCGATGCCATCCACGATACCGACCTGATGCTGTGGTTCACCGGTGCACGGGTCGTCAGTGCTTATGCGCAGACCGTCGATCTGCGGGGCAAGAAGTATCCCGACATCGCCCAGACCATGTATCGCTTCGACAACGGCGCCACGGCAACGCTGGAGACGGTCTGGTGCATGCCGGACAAGACCCCCTTCGACATCGACGAGCGGATGAGCATCATCGGGACGGACGGGTTCATCCATATCCAGGACACCTTCCCCAATATCGGCATTGTCACCAAGGATGGCTTCCGCAGCCCCGATACCACCTACTGGCCACAACTCCATGGCCGCCTCGGTGGTGCGCTTCGCGACGAGTTCGCCTACTTCGCCGAATGTTGCGCGACCGGCACCCGCCCGACTATCATCACGCCGGAGGAATCGATGCGGGCGGTCGAGGCGGGGTTGGCCGCGGAGGAATCGGCGTCATCCGGTGAAGTCGTGCATCTTTAGGAACACGAACAATGGCCAAACGGATTGCTCATGCGCTTAATCACGTCGGTGTGTCGGTTCCCGACATCGACGCCGCCGTGGCGTGGTACAAGAAGGTATTCGGATTCAGTGTGATCGGCGAACCGGCGGAGGTAGCGAACGATGGCTCCCACTTCGGCAACCTTGCCGGCAACATCTGCGGGCCGACCTTCAGGGGCATGAAGATCGCCCACATGGTCACCGCCGACGGCGCCGGCTTCGAGCTGTTCGAGTTTCCGGGACACGAACGGCGGGACGACACGATGGAATACTGGAAGAACGGCTTCTTCCACATCGGCTTCACCGACCCTGACGTCGAGGGCAAGGTGAAAGAAATCGTCGAAGAAGGCGGGTTGCAGCGCTCCGATATCCTGACCCTCTTTCCCGACGAGGACATCAAGGTCTGCTACTGCGAAGACCCGTTCGGAAATGTGATCGAGATAATCTCCCACCGATATGAGCATGCGTTGGCCAATCGGGGTTGAGGCGCGGACGTCCCGGCATCGGCGCCCCCCAGTTTGCGCGTCACCGCCCCC
This sequence comes from Hyphomicrobiales bacterium, assembly GCA_024222895.1. GTDB lineage: Bacteria > Pseudomonadota > Alphaproteobacteria > Rhizobiales > Kaistiaceae > Bauldia. The sequence goes on from JAAEOR010000107.1 coordinate 5,595, forward strand.
TCACCCGACCCGCCGCTGCGCGCCGGGCCACCCGCTCCCGCCAGGCTACCGGATGCACAGATCCTTTGGGCTCAAGTGATCATGCGAGCGCAGCCTGGTGTCGGCCGGCTTTCATGACGCCGTAAACGTGTTGCGTCCTTCGAGGCGCGCGTACCGCGCACACCTCAGGATGAGGTTGATGGAGCTTCTCGTGACTGATGCGGATTGCACGCCCAGAGCCCACACCAACGGCCTCATTCTGAGGTGCGAGGGCGGAAGCCCGAGCCTCGAAGAACGCACTGCGTCACCGTCTACCGAACGCAGTCTC
>JAAEOR010000108.1 GCA_024222895.1 Hyphomicrobiales bacterium
AAGCCGCGATATTGGCTTCCGATTCTGCTGATGGCGGTGCTTGCTGGACCTGCCGGCATGCCGATGTCGCCAGTGGCTGCCCAGCAGGACGCCGGCGCGGACGCGAGCGGTCCGACGATACCGAGTTTTTGGGACCCCAAACGAAGGGTCGAACGGCCGCCGGCTGGATCGGTTCAGGCGATCCGTTTCCTGACCACCGATGATTTTCCGCCGTTCAGCTTCCTCAATGAGGATGGCCGGCTCATGGGTTTCAATGTCGATCTGGCCCGCGCAATCTGTGACGAGCTCGGCATCCGATGCACGATCCAGGCGCGGGAGTGGGACGACCTGATGCGGGCATTGCAGGAAGGCAATGCCGATGCCGTCATAGCCGGCGTCGCGATGACCACGCAAACCCGGGAGGTGCTCGATTTCTCAGACGTGTATCTCCGCTCGCCCGGGCGCTTTGCCACCCGCATCGGGGACGAGCCGTTTGTTCCGACGTCGGAAGGGTTGGCGGGCAAGACATTGGCTGTCGTGGCGCGAACCGCGCACGAGGCATATCTTGCGGCGTTTTTTCCGGAGGTGGGGCGTAAACTCTATCCGACCGTCGATGCCGCGCGAGCGGCCCTGCGCTCCGGTGAGGCCGACGCCTTTTTCGGCGACGGGCTACAACTCAGCTTCTGGCTGCAAAGCGAGGCAGCGGGCGGATGCTGCCGGTTTGCCGGCGGCCCGTATCTGGAGGCCCGGTTTTTTGGTGAAGGGATGGCGGTGGCCGTCCCTCGCGGATCAGCGGATCTCAAGCAAGCTATCGATTCGGCGCTTGCCTCGCTCTTCGAGAACGGAGTCTATTCCGAGCTCTATCTGCGCTACTTTCCTGTCAGCTTCTTCTGAAGCCCAGTGGTCCGACTCCGACATTTGCTGCCCCCTGCAGTACCCGCTCGAACAAATGTCGGAGTCAACAGGACCACTAGCAACCATTTGATCCTAGTGGAGCTTTTTGAATTTGACATTTGTGCGAGAGCCTGGCCGCAAGCGGGGCTCAAATGTCAAATTCGCTCCACCAGTCCGGACCAGCAAAGCTAGATGATGGTGTGGCGCGCTCTGGCGCCGCGCTCGATCGCCGCGGCAATCAGTTTTTGTAGATTGAGCCGATCCCGCAGGAGCTGCAGAAATCGCAGCTCTTCCTGCTCAACATGCAGGTCTGCAGCGGCGACCTCGACCGCGACAGCGTAGGCGGTCTCATAAAGCTTCGGCGGCAGAGAGGATGCGATAACGTTGAGGACCGCCTGAAGCCCGTCTTCCCCTTGCACGAGGCGACCGCAGTCCTCGGCCGCAGCCACCAATCTCTCCTGATCGTAGTCGCTAAAGATCGGCAGGTTCTGGACAATGTTGCCGATCTTCTTCATCTCGCGATCGGTCATCGTCCGGTCGACGGCCGACATTGTCACCATCGCGTAGATCAGTGCGTCATGATGGGGGACTGTTTTGACCGACTCGTTCATGAGATTGCCTCGATTGTGTCGTTGACGGCTGCGAACCTATGGCGTTGCCCAAAGCGAGGCAAGCGGAAGACGTGGCGTTGACGCCGCAGGTAGGTCTTTCTAGGGTCCGCCGCAACCGACGCCGGTTTTTGAAGCCATGAATACCGCCACGCTGCCTGCCATTGACGTAACTTCGGACCTGCGGGAGGCGGCTCAGCGCTCGAAGGCCTGGCCGTTCGAGGAAGCGCGTCGCATCATTAGCCGGCACCAGGGGCGTGGATCGCCGGGTGGGCCGGTCATCTTCGAAACCGGCTACGGCCCGTCGGGTCTTCCCCATATCGGTACATTCGGCGAGGTCGCGCGCACGACGATGGTCCGCAATGCGTTTCGGGTCTTGACCGGGGATGCGGTGCCAACCCGGCTGATCTGCTTCTCCGACGATATGGATGGCCTGCGCAAGGTTCCGACCAATGTCCCCAACCAGGAGATGATGGCCGGTTATATTGATCAGCCCCTGACCGCGGTGCCGGATCCGTTCGGCGAACATGACAGCTTCGGAGCCCACAACAATGCCCGGCTGAGGCGTTTCCTCGATCGGTTTGGCTTCGACTACGAGTTCCTCAGTGCGACGGAGGCCTATCGCGCCGGCCGGTTCGATGGGGCGCTTTTGAAAATGCTCGAGGTCTATGACGAGGTGATGGCGATCATGCTGCCCAGCCTCGGCGAGGAACGGCGCGAGACCTATTCCCCATTTCTGCCCGTCAGTCCGACGACCGGCGCGGTGCTGCAGGTGCCCGTCGTGGAACGTAAACTCGACGCCGGGACCATCGTCTATCGTGATCCCGCGACCGAGCAGCTCGTCGAGCAGCCGGTCACCGGCGGTCAGGTCAAATGCCAGTGGAAGGCCGATTGGGCTCTGCGCTGGACGGCGCTGGGCATCGACTATGAGATGTCGGGCAAGGATCTGATCGACTCGGTCCGGTTGTCCGCGCGCATCTGCCGGGTCCTCGGCGGCCAACCGCCGGAGGGATTCAATTACGAGCTGTTTCTCGACGAGACGGGCCAGAAGATCTCCAAGTCAAAGGGCAATGGCCTGACCATTGAGGAGTGGTTGACTTACGCGTCGCCGGAGAGCCTTTCGCTGTTCATGTTCCAGAAGCCGAAAGCAGCCAAGCGGCTGTATTTCGACGTCATTCCGCGAGCCGTTGACGACTATTTCAGTTTCCTTGGCGCTTATCCGGATCAGGAGATCGACCGCCGGGTCGGCAACCCGGTCTGGCATATCCATGCGGGCGACCCGCCACCTGCGGCGATGCCGATCGGCTTTGCCATGCTGCTCAATCTGGCAGCCGCCTCCAACGCTCACCACAAGGACGTGCTTTGGGGTTTCATCACCCGTCATGTGGACGGCGTGACGCCGCAGACCCATCCGAAGCTCGACGAACTCGTCGGCTATGCCGTGCGCTACTATGATGACTTCGTTGCGCCCACCAAGGAATTCCGCGAGCCGGATGAGGAGGAACGCGAAGCTCTGACGGCGCTTGATCTGGCACTGGAAGGCCTGGCACCGGATGCCGGGCCCAGTGCGGTCCAGAACGTGGTTTACGAGGTCGGCCGGTCCTTCGCCCGTTTCCAGGACCCGCGCAAGACAGGTCCGGACGGGCGCCCCGGTGTCGCGCTGGTGTGGTTCGCAACCCTCTACCGCGTCCTCCTGGGTATGGAGCGCGGACCGCGGTTCGGTTCGTTTGTGGCGATCTATGGCATTGCCGAGACCCGGGCTCTAATCGCGCGGGCGCTTGCCGGCGAGCTTGCCGCCTGAGACTCATACTCTTGGTATCAGGCCGGGTCGGGTTCGATGCGGTCCGCCGCCGGACAATCGGGTTCCGGCGCGGCGCCGCGCCACATGCCGAGCCGGTCGCACCGGGCCTCTCGCGCCAGAGCCCGGTATTCCTCGGTCGCGTTGTCATCGGGAAGCGCCCAACCCTGGCGCAACAGCCAATGTCCGATGTCGATACGGCCGATGCGGCAGGGGGCGATCGCCCGATCGATTCCATCCAGAGCGGGCAGGAAACACTCGACCGCGCGGCCGCGCAGAAGCATCCGCAGCGAGAACAGGGCAGTTCGGCCGCACGGCCAGACTTCCCCATTGGCGCGCTCACAGGTTTGGTCGAGTGCCGGTGGCGCGACGCCATAGACCCTGATTTCCAGATTTTGCCTGGTCACGAACGTCGCTCCATTGGTGGTGCGCGGCAGGAAGAAGCGCCTCCACTGCGTCGGTTCGGGCGGCGGCGGCGGGAGCGGCTCGCGCAGCAACGGTCCGTCGATGGTCGGGCCTGGTGTAATGCCGGGCGGCGTCACATCACGCGAGGCCCGCGGCACGATCTCTAGGCCTTGGGACTCCTGCCCCCGAATCGGACCAGCGGTGAGCATAGCCACCAGGATGACCGCGGTCAGTGCGACGACGCGGCCGGATCGAATGGTGGCGGATAACAGGGTCGACCTGGATTGCTGCTGCATTTTCCGACGTTGCGAAGCCTCGGTTCCCCTCCACGGATCGGCGACCCCTGACGCAGAGGCCCCTACTGGCTGGCCCAGATGATGCGTGCCATCCACTCGACATCAGCGAGCGCCAGCCTGCGCACCGGGTGATCCGGGTTGAGCGATGCCAGTTCAACCAGCTTGGATGTTCGCCGCTGCAGAATCTTGGCCATGACTTCACCGTTGTGGGTTTTCACCACCACCCGGTCGGCGCGGCGGCAAGTTGCCGACGGGGAAACCACGATGATATCGCCACTTCGGTAGAGTGGCAGCATGGAATCTCCCGCCACTTCGAGGGCGTAGACACTCTCATCGGCCCGGCCCGGGTAGTCGATCTGGTCCCAACCCTGGCCCGCCGGAAAACCACTGTCATCAAAGAATCCGCCGGCTCCGGCCTGGGCGAGGCCGATCAGGGGAACACGGCGCCTGGCCGCTGAAACACGTCCCCGGGGTCGGCGGGCGCCGGTCAGGTCGATGAAGTCGTGCAATGTGGTCCCGGTGGCCTCCAGAATCTTGGCGACACTCTCCGTCGACGGCCAGCGCTGACGGCCGTCGGCGGCGATCCGTTTGGAGCGATTGAAGGTGGTGGGATCCAGGCCGGCGCGGCGCGCCAGACCCGATGTGCTCAGGTCGCTGTTTTCAGCGAGTCTGTCGATCGCCGCCCAGATCTGTCGATGTGACAGCACGCGACCCTCCCCGCTCTCCGTCCGGACGTCGCCGCAGGAATATATACCTCGGCCTCATCTATCTCCGCTGGCGACGACTGTCCAGTCCAAAGTGATCGAAGCAAACTCCCGCGGGCAGAAGTTGGTTACTTCCGGCAGCTTGAATTAACGGCCTGTTTACTATGTTGGCCGAAATCTGTCGGGGCCGGGGCGGGCAGCGATTCCTTCATTGTCTCGTCCGCAAATCGTCTCGTCCGCGCGACGGGCGTCCGGCTCGGGGCGCCCTGACCGGCGCGGGCAGGAATGGCGGATGAAGTCGGGTAGGTCGTGGAACATCGAGGTTGACGACGAGGCCCGCGAAGCAGCCCTGCAGGCGGCGCGCGAAGCCGGGCAATCGGTAACCGACTGGCTTTCGGGCGCCATTGCCGACCGGGCAGCGCGAACACCGGGCGTGGGATCCGAGGAGTTCACGGCGCTTCGGCGCCTGGCTGCGCTGGTGGAAGACCTGTCTCAGACTGCTGCTCACCGACGTGACGTGCCGGTAAGACAAGCAATGGAGCGTCAAGCCGGACCCGAGGGCCGGGACCCTACGCTGGACGAGACCATCGAAGTCCTCAAAGCCAGGGTTTCGGCCCTGGCCGAGGGGCTGGAGCAGCGATCGACGCTTGCATTGAACACCAGGCCGGACGCAGGCCTGCGGGATCGGCTCGATGCGCTGATCGGGAGCCCCGCCGAGGGGCCGTCTGGTCAGGACCCCGATCGGATTCGGCGGATCGAACAGCGCTTGTCGAACATTGCGGCCCGTCTGGCCGGGGCTGAGCCAAACCCTGCGGGGCCGCAACGGCCAGGGCGCAAGGCGGTCATCGATCGGGCCACCGGTCCTGGAGACACTTCCGACGGGCGCAAAATGGGCGCCGATCCCGCCGAGACCATCGACGCTCTCCGCTCGAAGATCGAGACCCTCGCCGCCCAGCTACCGGGCCCCTCGGGTGGCCACCCTGTCGACCCCCTTTACGGGAGTGGCGATTCCACCGGGCCGCACGACCCTGCGCAGAAGCGCGACGTGCTGGAGCGCATCCGACGCGAGCTTGAATCCCTTGGCGTATCGGGCGAGGCGGCGCAAGGCGAAGCGAAGATGCCGCCGCGCGTGGACGATGCTCGTCGTGAACCGCCCGATCGGGATCGTCTCGACACTTTGGCGCAGGAGGTATCGGCTCTTCGCGATGCTCTGGAGGCCGATGACAGTCCGCGGGCGATTGCGCGCATCGAAATGCAGGTCAGCAAGCTGGCGCGCAGCGTTGAGATCTCGCTGGGGGCAAGCAAGTCGGCTTCGGACGCTGCGGCGGTCGGGGTCGCCGCTGCGCTGGCTGACATTCGCGGTGCGCTCGAGGATCTCGTGGTGGCCCATGGAACCGGGCCAGACGCGACCGCTGTCGCGGGTCTCGCCGACAATCTTGCGGAAATCCGCTCCGCCATCGAGGAAACCAGCGTCGGCGGGTCGCGCGATGAAATGGCGGTGCTGGAGGACATGGCTGTCGCCATCGACGAGATCGGCAGTCAACTGGCGGCCCGAGACGCTACCGGTCCAATCGAAGCGGCGGTGAGTCGTCTCGAAGATCGCCTCGAAGATGTTACGGCCCGCCTTGATCGTTTCTTGCTCGATGAGCCGACCGGGACGATCGATGGAATTGGTGAGCAGCTTGCCGCGATCGCAGACGGAATCGATGCGCTCACTCTTCAGGCTGTCCAGCCCGGCGACCTTGATGCGCTGAAGGCTGAGATCGATACGATCCGTCACGAGGTGAGTGATCAGGGCCGGCTCGACGACCTCGAAGCTCAGGTCCACGAACTCGCGACGCGGGTCGATGCGGCCGCCAGCGCTGACGCCGACGCCGGTCAACTGGCGGAACTCGAAACGCGGATTGCGGGGCTCGCGGCGGAGGTGGAGCGGGTCGCGGCCGGGTCGAATGCAGCGGCTCGAGTCGAGGAGCAACTGGATCGTCTGCACACGCATTTGTCCGCTGACCGGGAGAAAGTCATCGGAGAAGCACGCGCCGCCGCCGAGGCAGCCGTGCGTGACCTCACCGACGACCATGACGAGGCTTTTCGCCAATCATTGCGCCGCGACCTCGAGGCTCTGCGCCTTGCCGTTACAGAGCGCAACGAAGAATCGGAGAAGCGCATCGGCGCGCTCCGGGACGTTTTGGCATCTGTGGTTGAACGCCTTGCACGGCTGGAGGAGGCGAGTCCCGAACCTGCGGTTCGCACCGTCGCGACCGGGACGTTTGGCCCGGGTTCGGCGGTTTCCTCGGTGCGGCCGCCGGCTGTCGAATCGCCGGTCGATGGTCCGCCGGCAGCGAAAGACACAAAGGCTGATCTCGCGGCACTGCGCGAACTGGCCGCCGGCACTGCCGAGGGACGGTCGGTCCCGGCCGATCGGCGGGCGGACTTCATCGCGGCGGCTCGACGAGCCGCCCAGTCCGCGGCGCGCGAAATGGAGGATACGGTCGATGACTCCATTGGCGAGGCGAGTCCGAAAGCGAGCCCGTTCGCCCGCATCGGCCAGGCGATTCGAAATCGCAAGAAGGCGCTTCTGCTGGTAGCAGCTGCCGCGGTTCTGGCCATCGGCGCCCTGCAATTCTCCGGCCCGCGGGTCGGTGCCGGTGGAGATCTGGCCCGGCAAATCTCGTCACCGGCCCCGGCCGTCGATGCAGTCGAAACACAGCCGGCCGATCACGCCCCCCCGCCAGCTGTCCCCCAGGTTGACGAAGCAGCCTTGGTGGCGCCCCCAACCGACCCCCGCACGGCCATGAATCTGGCGACTGCCAAGCCGGTCGCTGATCGTTTCAACGCGGCTTTCGGTAAGCTGAACCGTGCTCCGGCTGCACAGGTCACATCTGCGACCGTCGACGCGCCGTTGACAGGTCCTGCCAGTCTTCGTGTCGCTGCCGCTTCCGGCGACCCGCTGGCCGCGTTTGCGACGGCCAATCGCTTCGCCGAAGGACTCGGCGTCGCGAAGGACCTTGCTGCTGCTGCCTTCTGGTACCGGCGTGCGGCGGAGAACGGTGTCGCCGTGGCCCAGTACCGGTTGGCCAGCCTGCTCGAGCGCGGCCGCGGTGTCACCAAGGACATCGACGGCGCCATGGGCTGGTACCGGCGGGCCGCCGAACAGGGAAATCTCGGCGCAATGCACAATCTCGCGGTCTTGATCTCCGAGGACCGGGAGAGGGCTGACAGCACGGCCGAGTCTCTGAAATGGTTCCGGGCCGCCGCCAACCGCGGCGTGACCGACAGTCAATACAATCTCGGGGTCATCTTCGCCCGCGGGCTCGGCTCGGCGCCGGATCTGGCCGAGGCATATAAGTGGTTCGCCGTTGCGGCGAGCCAAGGCGACGCAGACGCGGCCGTCCGTCGTGATGAGGTTGCGGCCTTGCTCAAGCCGGACCGGTTGGATGCCGTCCGCCGGGTGGTCGAAGCCTGGCGGCCCCAGGATGCTGTCTCCGAGGCGAACTCCGTCGATGCCTTTCCGGAGGGCTGGGACGAAGATGGCGACGGTATCGACGCAGCCGATCGCATGGCCCTTGTCGTCAAGATCCAGTCTCTGCTCGCGGACAACGGATACTATCGCGGTCCGGCCGATGGTGTTGACGGTCCGAAGACCCGCGAGGCCGTCCGTGCCTTCCAGCGGTCGATGGGGGTCGCCGCAACCGGACAGATCGACAGCACTCTGGTTACCGCTCTGGCAAGGGACGCAGGCTAGGGACTCTTTTTGGCGCCGGCACCGGCTCTCAACATGCGTTGACAGCGCCGGCTGCCGGGGCTTTATCGACCGCAACTGACGCGCGGCCTCGGTGCGTCACAAACAGCCCGCGATGGCGCGACCTCGTGCAACTTTATCTTCCCATAGCCGAACTGTCGGTGAACATGTTCATCATCTTCGGCATGGGCGGTGCTGTCGGATTCCTGTCCGGCCTCTTTGGAGTCGGTGGCGGATTTCTGCTGACGCCGCTGCTGATTTTTTCCGGGATACCGCCGGTGGTGTCCGTCGCTACCGTTGCCACCCAGATCGTCGCCTCCTCCTCCTCCGCCGCACTGACCTACTGGCGGCGGCGAATGATCGATATGAAGCTGGCCGGAGTATTGATGGCGGCCGGCGCCGTCGGCACGCTATTGGGCGTTCTTGTCTTCAACGCGCTGCGCCAGCTGGGGCAGCTCGACCTGATCATCAGCATCTCCTATGTCACTTTCCTCGGTGTCATCGGCGCGTTGATGCTGCGCGAGTCGATTACCGCGATCATCAACGCCCGCCGGGGTCGACCCTCGCCGCTGCGCCGGCCCGGCCGGCACAACTGGGTACACGGTCTGCCGTTCAAGATGCGCTTCAAGCGCTCCAAGCTCTATGTCAGCGTCATTCCCGTCATCGCGCTTGGCTTGGGTATCGGCTTCCTCGGAGCCCTGTTGGGTATTGGTGGAGGCTTTATTCTTGTTCCGGCCCTGATCTATCTCTTGCGGGTGCCGACCAACGTCGTCATTGGCACCTCGCTGATTCAGATCGTCGCGACCATGTCGGTGGCCACTGTCCTGCACGCGGTGTCAAGTCGGTCGGTCGACGTCGTCCTGGCGTTGCTGTTGATGGTCGGCGGTGTGATCGGTGCACAGTTTGGCGCCCGGATGGGTCAGAATATCCGTGGCGACAAGCTCAGAGCCCTGTTGGCGCTATTGGTCCTTGCCGTCGGCGTGCGCTTCCTGGTCGGTCTGGTGACTCCACCGGACGAGCGTTACTCGCTGACGGTGCTGATCGGAGCAGGGTTGTGAGAGCGCTCGTTGCCCTGTTGATGCTGGCCGGTATCCTGGTTGCAGGCAAAGCGACAGCCGAGCAAATGACCATCTCGTTGTCGACGAGCAAGATTCGCATCGATTCGACCTTCGCCGGTGAAACCATCACGCTGTTCGGCGTGATCGACCGGGATGCTGCAACCGTGTCAAGGGCAACCGGTTATCAGATTGCGGTCCTGTTGCGCGGGCCACCCGAAACCGTCGTTGAGCGTCGCAAGGATCGCATTGCTCTTGTCTGGGTGAATAATGTATCCGAGACGATCATTGCGGCGCCGTCGGTTTATGGTCTCTACACATCCGGGGACCTGTCGCAGATCTCGACTGCGCCGTTGCTGGCCCGTTACGAGCTCGGGTTTCAGAACATTCGCCTGGCCTATCAGCACCGGGCGACGATCAACGATCCACAGGCAGAGGAGTTCCGGCAGGCATTCATCCGGCTCAAGGCCGATGCCGGCCTCTATGTCGAGCAATCCGCCGGGGTGTCGTTCATCGGCGACACCGATGATGTTTTCCAGTCGGCGATGTGGATTCCTGCAAACACCGCCGATGGTCGATATACGATCGATGTCTATCTTTTCTCCGGCGGCGCCTTGCTCGCGCATGAACAGGCAGCGTTCGATATCACCAAGGTGGGTGTCGAGCAGTTCATGTTTGCCGCGTCGCAGGACTATTCGCTGATCTATGGATTGGCCTGCGTCGCGCTCGCCCTGTTCATCGGCTGGCTGGGTGGCGTCGTCTTCCGCAGGGACTGAGGGGAAGTGCCGACCAGAGCGTTCCGCATTCGGTCAGAATCACACTCCCCGACAAAAAGCGCGGGAGGATAGGCGCGACTTTCGATCTGGTCGTGCGACGATCCAACCGCACTCCTCCCCCGATTTCGGGGGAGGTGGCGACGCGAAGCGTCGTCGGAGGGGGCGCTGGGGAGCGCCGAACAGCATCGCTCCGCTGAGCCTTTCGATGGCTGCCCGCGCAGCCTGAACGATCGGCTCCATCGTCTCATCGCCGCGGCCGCCGGGCATTATTGATCGGCGGTGATGGTACTCTCACACCAGCGCCCCCTCCACCATCGCTTCGCGACGGTCCCCCTCCCCCGAAGTCTCGGGGGAGGACCGGTACATCCTGCCAACGCTCAGAACAACGATCCAACGGCATGCCTCCCAGATTTCGGGAGGCTCGATCGGAGGACGCACCGGGTGAGACGCCGTGCGTCTCGGAAGCCTAGGATGTGCTTTTGCCTAAGAGCGGCGCGTTAACTAATGCTAATCCGGTCTCAGCGCTTTCGGGCCGACCGCATAGACGCGGTCTTCGCCAAGCATGAAGGCACGCAGCGACCGGGTTGCAAACAACCCGGCAAAAGCCTGATCCATCACATTCAGGCCGCCGGCATACGCACCGAAGGCGGGCAACACGAGGCGTTCGCCATCACTCACGAAGCAGCGGCGACGCACAGACCGGCCACGTCCGGCGACGCGGGCGGCCGGGTGCAGGTGGCCGGCAATCTCGCCAGAGGTCGCCATCAGTCCAGGTTCATGGACGAAACGCACCGCACCGATCGCCAGCGCGTCGAGATGGGTGCCCTCCAGGCCAGCCGGCGCTGCCGGATCGTGGTTGCCGGCGATCCAGATCCACTCGCGGCCGGTTTGCAGGGCTGACAATACCGCCCGGTCGCGACGGGATAGGCGGGCCGCCCCACCATCGTCATGAAAACTGTCGCCAAGCGAGACGACGACTGCCGGTTCCAGGCGCGTTACCAGCCGTTCCAGACGGGCCAGTGTCGCCGCGGTGTCATAGGGCGGCAGCAACTGGCCCCGCCGTGCGAAAGCCGAACCCTTTTCCAGATGAAGGTCGGCAACCACAAGAAGCCGCTGATCCGCCCACCACAGAACGCCCTCGGGAAACGCCTCGAGGACGACCCCGGCAACCGCCACCAGCACCGGTTCGGTTGGGTGCCCCGCCAGTCTGGCTGCCTCAGCCTTCACCCATTGCCTCCTTGACCAGGTCGTCGGCCGCTTCGCGCAAGACATCCTCCCGAGCCTCACCGGCGACCACTTCCTTGCCGATCTCCAGCATCACCGGGACCGCCAAGGGCGAGATGCGATCGAGACGCTTGTGCACGATTCGGCCCCTGATTCGTCCTAGCATAGCGCCAAGCCGCGCGACGTCGAGATGGCCGGTGGCTGCGTCGGTCCAGGTGGCCTGCATCAGGATGTGATCGGGTTCGTGATCGCGCAGCACGTCGTAGATCAGGTCCGACGATACGGTCACCTGTCGGCCGGTCTTTTCCTTGCCCGGATGGCGTTTTTCGATCAGCCCCGAGATCAGTGCGCAGGCCCGGAACGTCCGCTTGAGGAGGTATGAGTCGGCCAGCCACGCATCGAGGTCATCGCCGAGCATGTCCTCGTCGAAGAGTTGGGCAACGCTCGGATCGCCGCGGGCGAAGGCCGCGCCCAGGTCGCCGAGGCCCCAGACCGCCAGGGCGTAGTCGGTGGCGACGAAACCGGTCGGCCGCAGGCGCGCCCTTTCCAGCCGCCGGGTGAGCAACATGCCGAGGGTCTGGTGCGCCAGGCGCCCTTCGAACGGGTAGCAGACCAGGTAGGATCGATGGCCGCGCGGGAAGGTTTCGACCAGAAGCTGATTGCGCTTCGGGACGATCGAGCAACGTCTCTGGATCCTCAGCCAGTCCGACACCTGGGTCGGCAGTCGCGACCACGCCTTGGGATCGGCGAGCAGCGCCCGGACGCCTTTTGCCAGATAAGTGGTGAGCGGAAACTTGCCGCCGGCATAGATCGGGATTTTCGGCGTGTCGTCGGCGGTCCGGGTCGCGATCGCCTCGTTCTCGCGAATACCCTCGAAGCGCAGCACCTGCCCGGCGAACAGGAAGGTATCACCCGGTGTCAGGTCTTCGACGAAATATTCCTCGATCTTGCCGAGAATCCGCCCGCCGCGGCCGGCAAATCCGGCCCGGGCGGAGCGGCTGACCCGAACATTCAGCATCGGCGCTTCGATAATCGTGCCGACGTTCAACCGGTATTGCTGGGCGATCCGCGGATGGGTGAGGCGCCACAACCCGTCAGTGCCCTGGCGGATCTTGGCGTAACGTTCGTAGGTCTTGAGAGCGTAACCGCCGGTGGCAACGAACCCGACCACCCGATCGAAGGTTTCGCGGGTGAGGCTGCGATAGGGGTAGGCTGACGCGACTTCGCGATGGGCCTCGCTTGCATCGAACGGCGCGGCGCAGGCCATGCCGAGAACGTGCTGGGCCAGGACATCCAGGCCGCCGTCCCGAACCGGCGGGGTGTCCTGGGCGCCGAGATAGTTGGCATCGAGCGCCGCCCGGCACTCCATCACCTCGAACCGGTTGGCCGGCACCAGCAGTGCGCGCGACGGCTCGTCGAGGCGGTGATTGGCGCGGCCGATCCGCTGGGCGAGGCGGCTGGCGCCCTTGGGCGCGCCGATGTGGACGACGAGGTCGACATCGCCCCAGTCGATGCCGAGATCCAGGGTGGAGGTGGCAACGACGGCGCGGAGTTCACCGGCGGCCATGGCCTTCTCGACCTTGCGCCGCTGGGTCGCATCAAGCGAGCCATGATGCAGGGCGATCGGCAGGCCGTCCGTGTTGATCCGCCACAATTCCTGAAAGATCAGCTCGGCCTGGCTGCGGGTGTTGACGAAGAGCAGCGCCATGTGGCTGGCGGCAATGGCCGCATAGATGTCGGCCAGCGCATAGCGCGCCGAATGTCCGGACCACGGCACACGCTCATCGGATTGCAGGATGGTGATGTCGGGCTTGGCGCCACCGTCGACCGTGACGATATCGGCGAAGGCGCGGCGACGGCCGGTCTGCTTGACCAGCCAGGCGCGCAGGCCATCCGGGTCGGCCACGGTGGCCGACAGGCCGATTGCCTTCAGCTTTGGCGCCAGGGTTCGCAGCCTGGCCAGGCAAAGGGCGAGCAGATCGCCGCGCTTGCTCACCACCAGCGAATGCAGTTCGTCGAGGATGACCGTGTCGATATCGGCAAAGAAGCGATCGGCGTCGGTGGCCGAGAGCAGCAGCGCGGTCTGCTCCGGCGTGGTCAGCAGGATGTCGGGCGGCTTCAGTTTCTGTCGCTGGCGCTTGTGAAGCGGCGTGTCGCCGGTTCGCGTCTCGAGGCGCACCGGCAGACCCATCTCGCCGACCGGTTGTTCGAGATTGCGCGCGATATCGACAGCCAGCGCCTTCAGCGGCGAGACATAGAGCGTGTGCGGGCCGCGACCGCCCAACGGCGCGGCACGCGGCCGCTCGTGCAACGACACCAGCGTCGGTAGAAAACCCGCCAGCGTTTTGCCGGCGCCGGTGGGGGCAATGAGAAGCGTCGAGCGGCCCGCCTGCGCCTTGGCGAGCAAGGCGATCTGGTGTGGCCGCGGGGCCCAGCCGCGCGTTGCGAACCATTCGGTGAAGGGCGCGGGCAACAGGGTTGCGGCATCGCCGATGGAGACGGGCGCGGTCATGGTGAAAGAGGTAGCGTCCCATCGGCATCAGGTCCACGGTTTGTTCTTGTTGGCAATGGGGCTATTGAAGGGGGATGCGCGTGGAGCAGATCCTTCGACCGACCCCCGCCGGGCTCTATTCGGAGGCCGGTGATTTTCATATCGACCCCACCCGGGCGGTGCCGCGGGCCCTGATCACCCACGGCCATGCGGATCACGCCCGCTCCGGGCATGATGCCGTGCTCGCGACCCACGAGACCCTGCGGATCATGGCGGCGCGTTACGGAGCGGAGTTCGCCGGATCGGCCGAAACCGCCGCATTGGATGAGCGGCATCGCATCGGCGATACGGCCGTAACCTTCCAGCCGGCGGGTCATGTGCTGGGTTCCGCGCAGATCGTGGTCGAGTCCGCCGGCACGCGGATTGTGGCCTCCGGTGACTATAAACGCCGCGCCGATCCGACCTGCCGGCCGTTTGTGCCTGTCCCCTGCGATGTCTTCATCACCGAAGCCACCTTCGCCCTGCCGGTGTTTCGGCACCCGGAGGCCGAGGGCGAGATCGCCAAGCTGCTTGCCTCGCTGGAGCAGTTTCCCGAGCGTGCCCATCTCGTCGGTGCCTACTCGCTCGGTAAGGCCCAGCGGGTGATCCGCATGCTGCGCGACGCGGGTTATGGCGAGACGATCTATCTTCACGGCGCCATGGAAAAGCTCTGCCGGCTCTATGAGGAGGAGGGTGTTGCCCTTGGTCCGCTGGCGCCGGCTACGCTCGAGAGCGGCAAGAAAGGTGACTTTGCCGGTGCAGTCGTGATCTGCCCGCCGTCGGAGATTTCGGAGCGCTGGGCCAGGCGCTTTCCCGATCCGGTCGCCTGTGCCGCGTCCGGCTGGATGCGCATCCGCCAGCGCGCCAAGGCGTCCGGCGTGGAATTGCCGATGATCCTCTCCGATCACGCCGACTGGGACGAACTGACGGCGACGATCACCGAACTCGGTCCGCAAGCAGTGTGGGTCACCCATGGCCGCGAAGAGGCGCTGGTCCGCTGGTGCGCGCTGCAGGGCATCCCGGCCAAGCCGCTCCACATGGTCGGCTACGAGGACGAGTCGGAATAGATTTCTGCGGCTGTTTGCGGCGCGGGCGTGGTCGCTCAGCTTCAGCCTTCTCTCCTCCGTCATACTGCGGCTTGACCGCAGTATCCCTATCCAATCGCGCAAACGCTGGCATGAAGGTCCCCCCGATCCCGGTTCTGCTTCCCAACGAAGGCGGCTCTTTTTCGTCGCCAAGTTGCCGCGAAGACACGAAACCCCATTGGTTGTCCCAGGTTGAGATCGATCCTCCGGTCTCGCCACGGCTCACCGAAGGATGACGGTGGTGGGGGACTGTCTTCCGTCGTGTCCGGCACATCGATAATGCGCTCCCGAAGCCGGGGGTTTGACACCACTTGCCTCGTCCAGAGAATCCAAACCGGACACCAATGGGGCTATACTGGCGCCTGACTTCGAAGCGGATACCAGGGGGAATCGATGCCGGAGTTCTTTCCGCTGTTGGCCCAGGCTGGTGTCGTGGCTTTCCAGGCGGCCTGGCTGACAGTGGCAGCTTTCGACAACTTCAGACAAGGAAGTCTCACCGAGCCCGACTTCGCGCATGTCCTGCGCATGGACCTGGTGGCGAAGGGCGACAGCGACGCCTACGAGGCCGTGTCGTCCAGGCGGATCGAGAACCCAAGAACCGAGAAGCGTCTCTTTCAGGCGCTGGTCGGCTGGTCGGTGCAGAAGCGATTGTCTCGACGCTGCTGTGGCTGAGTGCATTGGCATTGCTGCTGGCGGCCCTTGGCATCGTCGCCAGTGGCGCGGCGCGTTCCCTGGCGATAATCGCAGTCCTCGGCTTCTGCGCCATATGGGGAAGCCTGCTGGTCGGCGGCACGTGGTTCTGGGAGCGGATCGGAATGGCGCCGGCCATGGGCGGCCACTATGTGCTCAGCATCTGGGGTGTGGCAACGCTGACCTTTATCGCGGTCGCGCCGTAGCCGTGACGGTACCCCCACTCTCACCAACAAGGACGTCTCGATGAGTGAAACACCGACAGCCACCAGGCCGCAGCCGCCGGCCGCAAGCGGAACGGATGGAGCCGAATGCAGGATCATCCGTGGCGGGAATGGCGGATTCCATGGAAAACAGGGTCTCGACTATTTTGCCGGTGTCTCCGCGGAGTCGGCGGGGTCCAAGGCGCTGTGCATGCATCTGCTGGAGATATCGCCCGGCGGAGAGGCCAAGCCTCACTATCACGAGGCGCACGAGTCGGCGGTCTATGTCCTCAAGGGCTCGGCGGCAATGCGCCACGGCCCGCACCTCGAACACGTCGATCATGTGACCGCCGGCGACTTTCTCTACATCCCCGCCGGGGTTCCGCACCAGCCGTTCAATCCGACCGACAAGCCTGTGCGCGCGGTGATTGCGTGCACTGATCCCAACGAGCAGGAAAGTGTCGTGTTGTTCGGGGATTCGCGGATCGATTAGCGGGAAGGCAAAGTCTGACCCCAAACGGAACTTCGCCGCGCCTCGCGTCAACGACAGCAAAGCGGACTTGGACGAAGCCGCTCTCGCGGCATTGGCGCTCTTGGCTGGCCGATACTTGTAGATGTGAATGTTGTGCTTCTCTGATGGGGCTTTTCGGTCTGACGATTGGGACCTTCTCAATCGTCAG
>JAAEOR010000109.1 GCA_024222895.1 Hyphomicrobiales bacterium
TGCGGCCAGCTTGGTAAGCAGGCCACTTGCCAAGTGGCGGTGTCGCTGTCGATTGCCAGCCACTCAGCCAGCCTGCCGGTGGCCTATCGGCTTTATCTGCCGAAGGCATGGGCCGAGGATGAGGTTCGTCGGAACCGGGCGCACGTGCCTGCGGATATCGCTTTCCAGACCAAACCGGAGATCGCACTCGAGCAGATCCGCTGGGCGTGCGAGGCTGGCCTGCCCCGTGGTGTCGCTGTGATGGACATGGCCTTTGGCCGAGACTCGCGGCTGCGCACGGAACTGACGGCCTTGGAGGTGACCTACGTGGCGGCCGTCCAGCCACGTATCTTGGTGTGGTCCTCCAGCTCCGGCCCGCGGCGGCGCGGCAAACCGTTGAACAATACCGGACGGCGCGACGCACCCGATCTGATCTCGGCCAAGGAGATGGCTCTTGGATTGCCCAAGGATGCCTGGCGCACGATCAGATGGCGAGAAGGCTCGGCCGATTGGCTGTCTTCGCGCTTCGCGCGCGTGCGCGTTGGCGTCGGTCATAACCGACTGATCCCGGAGCGTCTGTCGCAGGAATGGTTATTGATCGAGTGGCCAAAAGGCGAGGCGGAACCGACCAAATACTGGCTCTCGACACTGCCTGACGACATCAGTTTCCGACGGCTCGTCGACTTTGCAATGCTGCGCTGGCGTATCGAGCGCGACTATCAGGAACTCAAACAGGAGGTCGGGCTTGGGCACTTCGAAGGGCGCGGATGGCGCGGCTTCCATCATCACGCCACGCTATGCATCGCCGCCTACGGATTCCTGATCTCCGAGCAGGAGACGATTCCCCCCTCAGGACCTCGTTGCGCCACGCTGTTCCAGACGCCTGACTTACCCGAAGGTTATCGACCCAGAGGTTCCGCCCGTGCGGCCTGAGCGGCACATCCCAAACTCCATCGCAACCATGCGGGCACGCTTAATCAGCGCCCTCGCAAAAACTCTGCCGCGATGTCCCTGCTGCGGTGCCAGGGCACAAACATACAGACGACAGAACTTATGACACAGTAGTACTAAGCCGCCTAACCGATCAATAGTGTTCGTGAATGGGCGATGTCCCGACCGAAAAGGTCGTGCCGGAAGTCCGTGAACGTCCGGTGCCTTCGACGACAGGGTGATCGGGCGATCGGGCTCCTCGGTTCCCGGCTTAGCGACCGGCCGTCGAAGCGCCTGGAGACAGAGCGCGATCCGGCTTGGCCGGTGAGGATGGCTCCCTATGGCCGCCTCGGTCGGCGACACCGCCAGACAGCAGGAGATTGACTGATGGCAAGACGGATTGGCAGCAACAAATCGGACCGCCTGAAAGGTACGAACAAGAACGACTCACTCCTCGGCGACAACTACGAAACCATCGATCTTCACTGCAAGAAAAACTACATCTGGGATCTCAATGACAAGGGCGATGGAAAACAGGTCTTTTTCGGCGATGGGACGGCGCTGAAGACGAAGGCACCCGGCGATACGATCCTCGGCAAGGGTGGGGAGGATGTCCTGATCGGCGATGCGCTTGTCATCAAGTCAGGCGGCAAGGGCGGCGACGACGTGCTCAAAGGCGGAAAGGGCAATGACGCACTCTACGGCGATGCCAACGCGTTACGGACGGGAGCCGAGGGCGGCGACGACAAGCTCAAAGGCGGCGAGGGAATCGATGAACTCTACGGCGATGCCTACACTATGTATACAGGAGCCAAGGGCGGTGACGACGTGCTCAGAGGCGGCGAGCGCGGCGATCGGCTCGTCGGCGATGCCAACACGATGAAAGATGGGGCCGAGGGCGGAAACGATAAGTTAAAAGGCGGAGACGGCCGGAATAGACTCTTCGGCGATGCCGACACGATGAAGGAAGGAGCCAAGGGCGGAAACGACAAGCTCAAGGGCGGAAAGGGCTTTGATGGGCTCTACGGCGATGCCAACGAGATGCGGGACGGAAACAAGGGCGGTGACGACGTGCTCAAAGGCGGCGGCGCGGATGACATGCTTTATGGCGACGCGAAGTTGCTATTCAGACCTAGTTCCACGGAATGCGGCGACGATTTCCTCAACGGCGGTGCCGGGGATGACATGCTTTACGGCGACGCGGAGTCGGTATTCGAACCCCTATCTATATCCACCGGGGCCGACACCTTCTTCTTTGCTGAGGGTTCCGGCAACGACACCATCGGCGATTTCGAGGTCAACAAGGACACGATCGACATCAGTGGCTATGCCGGAATAAACGCCGGCAACATCAATATCGATACCACCATAAATCCGGGCGACTCGATCGTGATACTCGACGGGTCGAACTCGATCCTCGTCACGGGCGTGACCAACCTCGATCCAAACGTGGACTTCGTCTACGCCTAGACGAGAGTCTACATTGCTCGTCCTCGACCCCTAAGCAATCCGCGGTCCGGGACGGCGGGGCAGTAGAGATTTACCCCCCTACCCCATCGTCGCGCGAACACGTAGATGCCGGCAACGCCGATTGCCGCGATCAGCAACAGGCCAGTGGTATCCGGCCAGTAGTAGGCATCGGCATGGTGAGGATGAGCTTGAGCAGTGCCGATCGTTGAGAGGATGGCAACGACGGCAGCGCCAATGACGAAGGACCTCATGAGGTTTCACTCCTCGTCTGGTTCCATGGGTGGTTGGGGTCGACGGGCCGACCGGCGGTATCGACGCCAGGGTCGTACCCCAGCGCTTCGATCCGTTGCTCGATGGAGTCGTGACAGGTCTTGCACGAGCTCGCGAGCTCGCCATTGATGAACTTGTCCCAATCGCCTTCGTGGCGCTCGACGTGATGGGCGATCGTCGCAGGGACGACACGGCCCTCAGCCAGGCAACGCTCGCACAGTGGCTGCTTGACCAGCTGGGCGGCGCGGCGGCGAAGCCACGCGGCGCGCTCGTACCAGTTCCGCCACGGCTTCTCGCGACGCCGGCGACGATCGGCGTCACGCCGGCGGTCGCTCATCTTGTCAGCAACCGGGTTCCTGTGCCTGACTGTCCAGGGTTCCATGGCTCATCAGACCGCGGAGTTTTTCCGGTGATGGTTCACCGCCAGCGATTGTCGTCAATTGCGCGAATAAGGTGGCCGGCGGAACGCTGAAATCATCTTAACGTGAATCAACGCGACTGACGCTGGCTCGTGCGACAAGGGCTGTTGACTGACTGAAGCCTTCAGGACAACCGGGCCTGTTCGCAAACATCGGCCCAACGAGGATGTCGGTCGGTGTTGGCCTCGACGCCGCAAGACATAAGGGATCCAGCACCAAGTTTTGGTTAGAGAACCTCCATGCACGGTTCTCGGCGGTTTAGTGGGTATTATCTATACCATCTCGACCATTTCGCGGCCCTCTCGGACCAGCGCAGCGATGATGCGCCGCCGTTCGATCCTGGCTCGGTTGTAGTGCATGCGGGCGTTGCTGTTACCGGGCGGAACGACCAGTTCGCGACGCTCGCGGATCAGCGCAGCGATGATGCGACGCTGTTCGATCCTGACTCGGACCAGCTCAGCGATGAGGCGCTGGCGGGCTGGCCTTATCACGCGGCTGCCGCCTTCCAACCCTGAATTTTGGCCCATCGTTGTCTTGCTCGGCGTTCATGCCAGGTATTTCTATCCGACATCCACCGGATGAACGGCTTGGTTGAAGCGATGGTGCCGTCATTTGCGGGTTCAGGCAATACCTGAGCGCCGTCCCGGTGCCGTCCCGGCGGCGAGGGATACCGGTGACAGCGAAGTGCGGCGCCTTGCCCCCCGCGAATGGCGATTTCGGGCTCATCAAGACGCACCTCTCCTTCCGTTCTTCCTGGAACTGACGACAATCAGGCACGTCACGCCGGCGCAGGTGGGCGGCCGATCGTGACTTCCTCGTTGGTGTTCTGGACTATGTGCTCAGTGACGAGCGGCTACTGATCGCGTTCGCCGAGAACGAAGGCATTCCGCCCGAGTCAATTGGCCGAGCACGGGATCGTTTGGACGGCGCGCTCGGAGAGTATTGAAGCTCCGGCTCGCGGTTAGCGGCCCCGTTCAAGGAAATTCCCGACCGGCGTTCAGCGACTCGATGATCCTCCGGCCTTCCTCACTCTCCAGGTCGATGCTCCGCCCCGAAGACGATCTGCCATCAGGTTCCAGGTTCCGCCGCCTGGCAGCGGTTTTGTAGGCCTTGGCCGCATCAAGCCGATATCGCCTATGAGCGCGTTTTCTCTCGCTCTTCGCGAAGCGGCCCTTGCCCGGCGATAGTCCTGCGCCATTCATCGATCATGCCTCCCTCGCAACCCAGTTGACCGGGATCAATGCCTTGGTCACGAAAAAGCCCGGCTCGGTTTCCCGCCCGGGCGCAAACTCAGCGCATGCAAATCACACGGCGTGAAAGGCTTTGGCTTCACCCGTCCCGCCAAATCAGCTTGGACGACTAGGAACATAAACCTAGTCGATTCGACGTTCAAGCGTTTATCGAAGAGTTTTGTCCCCGGTTTTTGTCCTAGCAGATCGCTAGGTTTTCGGTGGTTTGAGATTTTGGGACAAAAACGACCGTTATTGCTCACCTACTCTGGCGTGCACGCTCGACAATGAGGCAAAGCCCGCGATGTCTGTTGTTGGCAGAGGCCGACATTCGCAAACGGATCTCAGACGGCCGCGAAGCGCCATCAACAGACTCTTGCACTGCAACGCAACCTAGCGTTTCCAGGTTACGAAAGTTTATTAAGCACCGCGTCGCCGTCGATCAGATCCAGCGTGTCGAAGCTTTCGGTGAACGACGAGCGGAAAGGCCCGAGCGAGCCGCCGGCATCGCGGCAACTCGCTGGCCCTTCGATCCGTTCACACCAACCCGCGAAACGACACAACGGGCACGGCGGCGCTGGCCCGGTCATAGGCACTGCAATAGTAGCCTGACAGGGCCCGCGGTCCGTTCTGGCCGGATGCGCAACCCTACGACACCTGGATTCTCACCGGCGTCGCGGTCGTGGTCGGCTGGGTCAACCGCAAGACAATGTTCACTCAGGCCGGCGCCGTGACGGAGGTCGTTCCCGGCTGCAACGCAGCGCGACCATGACGGCGCGAGCCCCGCCCATGCAAGGTCTCTCCGGCCCTTGGTTTATCTCGGCCGTTTTGCCCATCGCTTGTAAAATGCGTCGGCGCGCTCGGCGAGAACGCCGCCGATGATATGGCCGTCGTAAAACGGCGCGGCGGCGGCAATCGTGGGGCTGTCGAGCCGAATCTGGCTGACACCGAAGGCGATCAGGCTGCGGATTGAGGTGGCGTAAATCACCTCCGGGATGCCGGCCCAGATCTCCGCGCTGGCGCACATCGGGCACGACTCGCCGGACGTGTAAAGGGCGAGGTTGCGCCAGTCGACCGGCGGGTCGACGCGGGAACATTCGTCGAGCGCGACCAGTTCGGCGTGGAAGATGTTGCCATCGCGGTGGCGGTTCTTTCCTGTACAGACGACGTCACCGGATGTTCGGTTGACTATGACAGCACCAAACGGACCGCCGTCCTTTTCGACGATGTCGAGCGCCATGGACATGTAGCGTTCGTGGAGGGCTCGCTCGGCCGGTTCGAGATCCGCCGCCGCAGTGAACCGCACTGTGTGGCTGCCCGCGCTCAGGGCTTCATGCGTGGAGGCGGCCCAGAGTGAGGCGCCAGCGGCTGGAACGCCACGTATAAACACTCTTCGGCTAAAGGTCATGGGCTCTTCCTACTGAAAACGTCACGATCGCCTCGCTTTACCCGATCGTGGCAGCCCCTTAGTACTCAACCGACATCCACCAGATGACCGGCTCTTCGGGCCGAGATTGCCTCCGGGGACGGGCATTGGCAAGGCCAAACCTTGCCATCGCGCTGGGCCGGACAAGAAGCCGCCGAAGCGGATAATGGAAAACGTAGCGGCACAGTTGAAGGAGGTTGGCGTGGCCTACAGGGTCGCGATCTCGATCTGCGGGATGACCAAACCGGAACTTGTCAAAGGCTCCTTCGATCGTTTGCTCCCGTTCAGATCGTCGATCGTCGGCATTGGGTCAATGTGAGCCAACAACCCAAGTGGAGCGGGCGACCGTTGTTGGAGTAAGAGCAGCCGTTTCCAATACCGCTTAAGCGTGTGCTTCCCGCGTCTGTCGACTAAAACTCAGCTAGTTTTGGCCGGGGTTTTGTCCAAGTTCCGAAACGACCGTTTTTGATCCAGCCCATACAGATTGCTCAACTTTCGGATGAAAAAATGAGAACCTGCTGGTGTTCGCTCCGAGCCCAATTTGACCGAAGCCGAGCGGCGGATAAATGGCAGCGATGGCGGATCGCGCTGCGGTCGCAGCATGGTGCATGGTGGTCCGTATGGTCGTAGAGCCGGCCGGAAAAACGTGCCGACAGTCGGCAGAGACACTACTGCAACGGTAGAAAGATTTCACTCGTCCATCCGGCAAGAGTGCACCTAAGGCCGGATTCTCTGTTCGCGCTCTGCGTCGGTCAGCGGCGACAAGGGGCCCAGACCGCAAACCGCACGAGCTGCAGTTTGACGGTCTGAACAAGAAGGCATCATTGCCGCTATCACGCGCATCAGGGCTACAGGTGGGAGTCGGACCACTGGAGGACGACGAACCATCGTCGGATTCTTGAGCCGGACAAGAGTGCTTCGATAGGGGTCGGGAAGGGCCTTCGCCCTCCCCGCCCTCCGAACCGCACGTGCGGTTTTCCCGCATACGGCTCTCCGGTCGGTGGTTTCCTCATCGGGCGTGTCTCGCCTGAAGCCAGGCCGTGTGAAGCGCGAA
>JAAEOR010000110.1 GCA_024222895.1 Hyphomicrobiales bacterium
GCGATGGTGGAGCGCAAACCGGGCGCGATCGTCGTCGCCGTACGGCTGACGCCGCGGGCGTCGCGCGAGGGGATCGACGGAATTGCCGACGATGCGGCGGGGCGGTCGATGATCCTGGCGCGGGTGCGGGCGCCGCCGGCTGACGGGGCGGCGAACAAGGCGCTTGTCGGACTGCTCGCGAGGACCTTCGGCGTACGAAAATCGTCGATCACGCTCGTTTCCGGCCTCACATCCCGGCTGAAACGGGTTAGGATCGCGGGCGACACCGAAAGGCTTGTTGAGGTCCTCGAAAAATGGTCCCCCGCCCCCTGATCCTGCTTACCGCTTCGCTTCTAGCCATTCCGGCGCTCGCTGCCGATAGCGTTACCAGCGCTTATACCAACATCGACCTTGCCACTTGTCGGCAGGAACCGGTCGACCCCGATGACCCGCTGCAGAGCGGTGTCTGGTGGTGTGCGGGCTATGGCGCAATTCCGGTGCGGGTTGCCGAGGGTGATCTGCGCTTTCTGGTCTCGTATGGGATCGACGCGGCCGGCGAGATGGCTGCCTCACAGACTTTGCCCGCGTTCAATCACATCGGTCAGACACTGGAATGGCGGCTGCGCCCCGAGGCGCCGGACCTGTGGTCGCCGTTCGCAACGATCCTGCGGTTCTTTCCCGACCTGGGTGACGGCGAAACGGGTCAGGTCCTGGTGATCACCAAACTCGGCGGTAGCGGCCAGATCTGTCACGTAGGCTACGTCGACGCGTTGGCAAATCCGCAGGCCAACACGTTGGCCCGTCAGATTGCCGACAACGTCGCACCATTGTTCGATTGTCAGGCTGATCAACCGTTCCGGCGCTGAATTTTCCGCGACGGTCCGTTTGCTCGTCCGCGTCAGCGGCGCGGCCCCCAGGCGTAAGCGATCTTGGCCAGCTGCACGTTGCCAAAGCGTTCCGCCGCGCGGGCGACCTTGCGACCGCCGGCGTTGACGTAGAACCGGCAGGCATTTTCGTTGTCGGCCAGTGCCCAGAC
>JAAEOR010000111.1 GCA_024222895.1 Hyphomicrobiales bacterium
AGCTGTTCGCTGTGTCTTGGCCGATTCGCCACTGCCAGGCCCAACTCTGCCTCGTCACCGCCCTGTTGATCACTGCCAGACTCATCGACTCGCGGAACCGCTGGGACACCTGAGTCTTCCCCTATCCGCGCAGCCTTCTACCCCTACCCCTACCCCTAGCCCGGTTCTTTCAGTAGCTCGGTTGGGCTGAGGGTGGCGCGTCCGTGGGCTGCTCAGGCGGGTGTAGGACGAAGTGCGCTGACCCCCGTCCCAAGGAGCCAGGAGCGAGCAGAACCCAATCCCCGCTGCAGCGACCACGATGGCTAGGCGAATGACCCGCCTGCCCGCCCTTGGGCGCGTCATACGCGAGACACATGGTCGTAGGCGTTCTGCCGGAGGCCTGGTCATGGTGTCCGCGGTGGCGCGTGAGCGCAGGGAGTTCTTCGCGTCCAGGTTCGTTGCGGTGTGACCGATTCCACTGAGAGATTTCCGGTCCCGCACGGGCTCAGTGAGTGGGTATGTAGGGGAGAGACCCTCGCGTTTTCCGTCCGTCCGGGCGGACCTGAGCCACTGGAGATGTTGCGTATGGATATTGAGAGCCTTCCTGACATGTTGCGCGTCGATGAGGCCGCAGAGGTTCTGCGGATCAGCCGGTCCCGGGCCTACGACGAGGTTGCCGTCTATCAGCGGTCGGGCGGATTGGAAGGTCTGCCGTCGATCCGGATCGGCCGGTCGTTGCGGGTCCCGAAGCGGGCGTTGCTGGAGTGGATCGACGCCAAGTTGGGCGGCGCTGATGCGGCCTGAACCCCGGCTGCTGATCGTCGATGTGCTGGCCGCGGCTCCGACCCGGCAGGTGGTCGGGCCGGCCGCCTGGTGTGTGTTGGAGTCGCTGGCGGCGATGGGGCAGCCAGGTAGCAGTGTCGTCGAGCTGGCGGTGAGTACGCGGAGCCTGGCCGAGTCGTTCGGCATGTCGAAGGACTAGGTGGCCCGCTCTCTCCGCCAACTGGCGGCTGTCGGGATTGTTGAGCGGGTTGACCACCGGAGCGGACAGTCGGGCCGGTTCGAGGCGTCGGTCTATCGGGTCGACCTTGGCTCCGCTGGGCTCACCGTTCAGGCCGTGGCTGCTCGACCGGACTCGGCTGCTTGCGACACGGCACCTGCCGATCAGCGCCGATTCGATCCTGATCCTTCGGGTGACCAGCTGAGCCTCTTGCGCTGACCGGCAAGCGCATTCACCCGGAGCCGCAACCGAAGCCGAGCGAACGTGTCGTGAGTCCTTCCTGGAGTTCATCCCGGGATCTTTCACATCACCGAATCAAGGGCCACGAACTTGCATCCGGATGCGAAGGAGCAACCGCACCGTGGACCTCCCGGCCGGACGCGGCGGTCAGCGCCACGGCGTGACAGAACATTGAAAGGACCACGGTGACATGTTGAGTATCGGCAAGATCAGTCTCGACGGCGAGGGCTACTACTTGGCCGCGGTCGCCGACGGGATCGACGAGTACTACCGCGGCGTCGGCGAAGCGCCCGGCTGGTGGGCCGGTACCGCGGCGGACCCGCTGGGGCTCGACGGCGAGGTAGCGGCCGAAGATCTCCGCGCCGTGTGGGGCGGTCTGGATCCGGCGACGGGCGACCGCTTGGGTCGGTTCGGAGGCCGGACGGTCGCCGGGTTCGATCTGTGTTTCCGGGCGCCGAAGTCCGTGTCGCTTCTGGCCGGTCTCGGTGATGGCGACACGGCCGCGGCAGTGCGTGAGGCCCATGACCTGTCAGTGTCCGCGGCGTTCGGCTACGTCGAGCGGGAGGCGGCGCGGTCGCGGGTCGGCAAGAACGGCGTGGCCCAGATCGGCGTGAACGGTCTGGTGGCGGCCGGATTCCGGCATCGGACGAGCCGGGCCGGCGACCCGCATCTGCACACCCACATGTTGGTGGCCAACATGGCCGAAGGCGTGGACGGCAAGTGGCGGACCCTCGATGGGAGGCTCCTGTTCCAGTACGCCAGGACCGCCGGGTTCCTCTATGAAGCCCAGCTCCGCCATGAACTGACCGTCCGGCTCGGAGTCGAATGGGAACCGGCCGACAACGGCATCGCCGACATCGCCGGGACCGACCCGGAGGTCCTCGATCACTTCTCGACTCGTCGCAAGCAGATCGAGGAGCATCTCGACGAGGTCGGCTTCGGGTCGGCTCGCGCCGCGGAGCTCGCCACGCTGGCCACCCGCACCGCCAAGGACCAGACACTCGACGAGATGTCGATGCGCCAGCTGTGGGAAGCCAGAGCCGCTGAGATCGGCTTTGACCAGGCCGCGCTGGCCCACGTTGTCGGGAGGGTACCTGTGCGCTCGGCCGACCTCGAACCGGACGCGCTGTTTGATCATCTGCTCGGCGACCAGGGCCTGACCGAACAGGCGTCGTCATTTGGACGCCGTGATGTGTTGCGGGCCATCGCCGAAGCCTTGCCGACAGGCGCCACCGTCGCCCAGGTGGAGGAGCTGGCCGATGACCTGGAGCGGCAGCCCGAGATGGTCCGACTCGTTGGTGGCGACGGGCCAGGGCTGTTGTCGGCGAACGTGATCCGCCGGACCGACGGCACGATCCTGGCCGCCGGGAATGACGAGGCCCGTTGGTCCACGGCGGAACTCATCGGCATCGAACAACAGGTCGTCAACCGGTCGGTCGCCCGCGCGAACACCACCGCCGGTGTCGTGGACGAGGCCGTTCTGGCCGGGGTGATGGCTCGCCGACCGACCTTGGCCGTTGAGCAGGCCGACATGGTCACCCGACTGACCTCCTCGGGTAGCGGTATCGATGTCGTGTCGGCAGCGGCCGGGACCGGCAAGACCTACACCCTCGACGCAGCTCGCGAGGCCTGGCAGGCATCCGGCTACAGAGTGATCGGCGCGGCGCTGGCCGGACGGGCCGCCCAAGAACTCGAATCGTCTGCCGGTATCTCCTCGTCGACGTTGGCGATGCTCCAGATCGACCTCGACGCCGGCCGCGTCCGCTTCGATGACCGCACCGCGATCGTGATCGACGAGGCCGCGATGGCCGGCACCCGGGCCCTGGCACCGGTCCTGGCTGCCGCCGATCAGGCAGGCGCCAAGGTCGTTCTCGTGGGCGACCCCCACCAGCTCCCCGAGATCGACGCCGGCGGGGTACTCATCGGGCTGTCTCGTCGTCTCGAGCCCGTCGAACTGGTCGAGAATCGTCGCCAACGAGACGAATGGGAGCGCGACGCCCTCACTGAACTCCGATCCGGCGACACCGACACTGCGTTCGGCGCCTACCAGGACCATGGCCGGGTCATCTCGGCGCCGACCGCCATCGAGGTGCGTCAGACCATGGTCGCCGACTGGTGGACCCATCGAGCAGCCGGCGACACGGTCGCCATGTTGGCTGTCCGCCGGACCGATGTCGATGATCTCAACGGCCGAGCACGCGCCTACCTCGTTGCCGCGGGGGAGGTTTTCGGACCGGAACTCGTCGTCGACGAACGTCCGTATCAGGCCGGAGACAACATCACCTGTCTGCGAAACGACCGTCGGCTCGGCGTCTGCAACGGCACCCGAGCCACCATCGACTCCGTCGACCCGACCGCCGGGACCCTCACGATCAACACCGTCGACCAACAGGTCGTGCTGCCGGCGGCCTATTTGGACGACGGCCACATCGCCCACGCCTACGCCACCACCATCCACAAGGCCCAGGGCGCAACCTTCGACCGCGGGCTCCTCTTGGGCACCGACGAGCTCTACCGCGAACGCGGCTACGTCGGAATGAGCCGAGGACGCGAGACCAACCATCTCTACCTCGTCGGCGCCGCCGAGATCGATGACCCTGCCGGACACGGCCCGCCACCTCCTACGGGCGACCCGATCGAGGCCGTCCAGCAGGCCCTGACCTACGAGACGGACAAGCGACTCGCAATCGACACCGGCGAACCCGTCGCCTTCCTGGGCATCGATGAACTCGTCGCCGAGAAGCGACAACTCACCGGGCTGCTCGGGGCCTGCCCGCCCAACCGCAGAGGTGACATCGCCTCGCTCACCGCCAACCGCGACCACATGACAGCTCGCCTAGCCCCGGACATCGCCCGATACAACGAACTCGCCCACCGGCGGCTACGCGGTCTCGCAGTCCGCCGCGAGATGGCAACCCTCCGCGAGAGCATCAACGGTCGAACCGAGCGCCTGGACTCCATCGACAGCGACCTCGACCTGGTTCGGGTTGCCGACGACGAACACCAGCGGTTTCAGAACGATCACGAAGCCGACCGGACCCGCCTCGACACCATCGAAGCCACACTCGACCGCCAGATCGCCCTACGCGTCCAGGACCAGATGCAAGACCCACCCGACCGCTACCTCAACGTCATCGGCCCCCTGCCCACAGACCCCGACCAACAAGAAGTATGGAAACGCGGCGCCGCCATCCTCGAAGCCCACCACCTCGGCGCTGACGCGGCTGACCGACACGCGCCGCCGTCGGTCGCGGACCAGGAGAGGAAGGCCGACACGTTGGCCAGACTTGAAGTCGTCAGCATCCAACGCCACCGCGAGCCACCCGGCCTCGACCACGATGCTGGCTTGGGCCTCGACCTGTTCTGACCGTGACCGCTGGCCTGCTCGGATTCTGTCTCGTCACCCGAGGGCGTGATCACTCGGTCCAGCAGCCGTTCCTACGGCTCGAGGTCGCCGTTGAGGCCTGCCTGGATCACCGGTCAAGGGCGATGGCGATCAAGCGTCCGTGTGCGGAACTCCTCCAAGTCGATCTCGCCGCTCTCCAGAGCGTCGGCGTCGGCGAGAAACTCCGGCGACAGATCGAGCCCTTCGAGACGGGTCGAGGCGACGGCTTCCTCGATCGACTCGGTGGCACTCACCTGCCGAGTCGTGGGAAGGGTGGGGCGCACGGACATGGATTCAAACTACCTGGCAAGAGCGGTGGCGTCTCCTGGTACCCCAGAGTGTGGCGTGTGGCCCCGCCAGCTCGGCCAAACAACGGCCGCTGCAACACGGGTCCCTATGACGCGCCGGTCCGACCGGGCTTGACCACATCGTCGAGGGCCTGGGCGATGGCATGGTCACGCTCGCGGGACGCGTGCTGGTAGATGAGTGCGGCGCGGGGAGAAGTGTGGCCCATCCGCGCCATGAGTTCACGAGTGCTGGCGCCGGTCGTCGCCGCCAGCGTGTTCCCCGTGTGGCGCAGGTCATGGAAGTGCAGGTGATCGACGCCGACACTCCGACGGGCCTTCGACCACGCCCTGTACAAGTTGGCCTTTCGGATCGGGTCGCCGTCGCGGGTACGAAACAGGAGGCCGTCGGGTCCGTCAGCTGCGTAGGCATGGAGGTGTTGGCGGATCTCGTCGATCAGCGTTGGCGGGAAGGCAACGGTTCGTTGGCCGGCGGCACTCTTCGGGGGAGTGACGCTGACCGTGCCGTCCCCCAGATCCTGGATCTGCTCGACCACGGCGATCTCGTGGCTGTCCAGGTCGATGCGCCGGCGGGTGAGACCCCGAAGCTCGCCGAGGCGGAGGCTGGTGAACGTGGCGAGCAGCACCATCAGGCGGAGGCGGGGCTCGATGACCTCGGCCAGCTCGTAGACCTGATCGATCGAGGCGGTCGGGCGCTCGGCGGGGCGCTCGACGCCGGCCCCTTTGATGTTGCAGGGGTTGCGGTGCAACAGGTTGTCGTCGACCGCGGTGCCGAGGATCGTGCGCAGAAGGCGGTACGACTTGGCCGGGGTGGTGCGCCCGGGGGCCTTCTTGACCAGCCCGGCGTGCCACGTCCGGATCCGGTCGGGGGAGAGGTCCGCGAGAGTGACCTCTCCGAGCTTCGGGAAGATGTGGAGCCGTAGCTCCGACTCGTAGAGCTCGATCGTGCGGGCGGCGAGGTTTGGCCGCAGGTCGAGCCACCGGGTGGCGTACTGGCGCAACGTGATGGACTTGGCTGCCTCGGGGTCGATCCAGTCGCCGCGTTCGAGATCGGTGCGAAGGGCCGCCAGCGCGGCGTGAGCGTCGCGTTTGGTCGTGTAGGTGGTCTGGCCCGATCGCCGCTCACCTTGCACGCGGTAGCGGATCTGGTAGCGGCCCGACGGGAGCTTTCGTACCGCGCCCCAGTTCCCTCGACTCGACGCCATTCATCCACCTCGTTTCGCTGGGTGCGGTTCCGTGCCCCAAAATGCCGTTTGATTGGGGCACGTTTGGGGCACGAAACCGAACTCTAGCAGAAGCGGCGGGAGCGAAAAGGCTCTGACCAGCACTTTCAGTGGAGCGGGTGACGGGGATCGAACCCGCATAACCAGCTTGGAAGGCTGGGGCTCTGCCATTGAGCTACACCCGCGAGCGATCGGTGAGCCTACTTGTGGTCCGCAGGAGTGGCACGCACACGGAGCGCTCGGTGGCCGGGTTCGAGGCGCCGGTCCCGGTTCCCGGGTAGCGACCATGTGTGGCTGCGCGTCCAGCGACGCTGCTCCCGGTGGCTACCGCGATGCCGGTTTCAGGTGCTGACGACAGTCGCACACATGGCGGCCACGTCGGTCCCGATGGTTCCACCGCCGTTGTGGGCGAGGCCAACCGTGGCGCC
>JAAEOR010000112.1 GCA_024222895.1 Hyphomicrobiales bacterium
ATGCCGTATCGCGCCCATTCCAGTGCGAGCGCTCCGGTCAGTTGCACCACCGCGGCCTTCGAAGCGGCATAGGCGGCGAGGCCGCCGGCCACGCGCAGCCCAAGGATCGAGGCGATATTGACGATTGCGCTCCCGGTCTTCTCGTCGCTTACGCGCTTTGCAGCAGCCTGCGCAACCAGAAAACTGCCCTTGAGGTTGGTGTCGATCACCTGATCCCAGTCGTGTTCCTCGATGGTAAGCGCTGAACCGCCTGCGGTGATCCCGGCATTGTTGACGAGGATGTCGAGTGTGCCGGGCACGAATGCTATGGCAGCCTCGACCGACGCCTTGTCCGTTACGTCCAGGTCCACAATCGCGGCGACCCCACCGTCGCTACTGACGCGGGCTTGGGCAGTGGCGAGCGCGGCTTTGTCCCGGGCAGCAAGGGTGACGTTCACGCCGTGACCGGCAAGCAGCTCAGCAAAGTGAAGCCCAAGACCCCGCGACGCGCCGGTGACGAGGGCGGACTTGCCCGCTAGATCGTCGAACATCCGCACGTCTGCTCTCCCGGGATCGGCGTTAGCCTGGCCTCAAGGATTGAGTGTCTCGACAAACCAGTCGCGTGCGTAGCCGGCCGCCAGCTCGATCTTCGACGTGTCGGAATAGAGCGTCATATGCGACGTATGCGGCAGCACCTCCATCCGCTTGTTGGTCGTCGGGATCTGATTGAACGCACCGATTTCCAGATCCCAGAGCGTCAGGTCGTCACCCTCGGCGA
>JAAEOR010000113.1 GCA_024222895.1 Hyphomicrobiales bacterium
AGTGGCTGGACGCCCTATGACGGCATCGCCGTCACCGGCTGGCCGGTGGGCACGATTGTGCGCGGGCTGCAGGTCATGTGGGACGGCGGGCTGATTGGGGCGTCAAAGGGTGCCGCCGTCCGCTTCGGTGAGGCGTTGCCGCGGCGCGGGACAGGTTGATCAGACATTCGGAGAATCTGACCTGAGGGTATAGACTCGGCCAACGTGCTCAGTCGAAAAGCGGTAAGGGGGCCGGATGCAGCGTCGTCAACTTCTCAAAGGTGGATTGGCGGTGGCCGCCGGGGCGGTCGGGTCGCGGCTGTTGCCAGCAGTCGCAGACGAGGTGTCTCCGATCCCGGCTAATCGCCTGGCCGCGTTCGCCCGGGATCTTGTCGGGACGGTCGTCGACCAAACCAACTCCACCTACGGGATGGTCAGTCAGCCGTGGAACGCGCGGTTCGCCGACATACGGCCGATGGCGATTGTCCTGGCGGCCAACGAAGGCGATGTCGCCAGGGCAATCGCCTTTGCGCGCGATCAGCAGGTCGATTTTGTCATCCGCAACGGTCGCCACAGTTTTGCCGGCTATTCCGCCACTCCCGGAATGATTATTGACATTGCGGCGCTCAATGCCGTGAACGCCGACATGCAGGCCGAAACCGCAACCGTCGGCACGGGGATGACCAACCTTCCGCTCTATGAGGCGCTGTGGCCACATCGCATGGTCGTCCCGGCCGGAACCTGTCCAACCGTTGGCATCACCGGCCTGGCGCTCGGCGGCGGCTTCGGACGGCTGTCGCCGCTTCACGGTCTCACCTGCGACAACCTGCTGGGCGTGCGCATGGTTACGGCCGATGGCCGGATCGTGCAGGCAGACGACCGGGAGAACAGTAACCTTCTCTGGGCCTGCCGCGGTGGCGGTGGCGGGAACTTCGGCGCTGTAACCGAACTGACATTCCGGCTGCAGCCGGTCGATATGGCGTTCACCGAGATCAATTACACGTTCGGGTGGGAGTCGGCGCTGCAGGTCTTTCGCGCCTGGCAGCAATGGATCGCCGAGCTGCCGCGCGAGGGCCACTGCGAACTGGAGCTGATCACCGGCGACCCGACCGGTGACGGTGCAACAGTTGAGATTGACTTCGTATTTGCCGGAGACCCGCAGAAGGCCGAGGCCCTGGGCTGGGAACTCCAGGAGGCGACCGGTGCCCAACCGCTCAAGGCGTCCCAGAAGACGGCGTCCTTCGTTTCAACGGAGCGGGACTGGATTTGCGCCGGCCTGCGGCCGAGCGAGTGCACGATCAAGGGACTGGCACCCGACGGAACACTGGCCCGCACGGCCATATATATTGGTTCCGACCTGATTTTCGAGCCGTGGCCGGACTCGGGTCTCGAACGGCTCATCGAAGCCATCGAAAAGCGCCAGCGGGATCGGACGTTCACGCCGGAGAATTTCGATGCCGATGCGCAGGTCGGCAAGGTCCTGTGCGAGTCCTGCGGTGGGGCGATCAACGACACCGCATCCGACGCGACCGCGTTCCCGCATCGCGGCATGCTCTACATGGCGCAATACCAGTCGCGCTGGCTTCCGGGCTCCAGTCAGGAGATCGCCGACCGAAACATCGCCTGGACCCGGCAGATGTACGAGTCGGTGTCCGCGTACCGCTCAGGTGCGAGCTACTCGAACTACACCGACCCGGACCTCGCCGATTGGCAGCACGCTTACTATGGAGCCAATCTGCCCCGCCTGAGCGAGATCAAGAAGACATACGACCCGAATAATGTTTTTCGTTTCCCACAGTCGATCCCGCCTGCGTGAGGGCTCGAGCACGATCCGCTTGTTCTGAATCGGATCGCTGGTCGTCGACTTTCATTCTTCGCTCTTTCCGGGCGGAAAGGCGCACAGGCATTTCCTGAAAATGCTTTAATGCCCGCTGTGGGCGGGAAGCAGTCATTCGCTGCGGCGAAAACGAACGGCAGCAAACGCGCCAACATGTGCCCTCACGCAAAGCAACACCAATGCGGCGATCGGTCATTTAGCCGCCAATGCGAGAGGTTACGCCTGTTGTGTTCGCGGTGAGCACTGGAGCTGGGTGGCCCGGTGTGGTCGCCTATACGGCGTCCTCCACGCGATCGTGACGGGCCTGACAGGAGCGCACTCGCATCGCCGGAGGTCCAGTCAGCTGTTCCAGCGTCAGGATCGACAAAGTCCCGCTTGACCGCGATGGACGTTTCCCGATCCCGTTCGGGTCAGACAGGCAAGCATGGGCTTAGTATAAGCCCCGACGTCCGCATCCTGTCCCATTCGTTTGCCTTGGTGCTTCTGCCCGTCGTCGCCGTGGACCTTGGTTGTGAACGGCAACAAGTCCGTACCACTTAGCAGCTCGGTGGCATCTGACGGTGTGCCTCTGCTGTAATCGAGCATCAGGCCCTTCTTGCCCGGTCAATCGTTCCCCTTTGACATAATTCAATGCCAAATAGTCACCTTGAGCGCACTATTAACAATCCGCTTCGCAGAGCGGCACGAAGGTTCCAAGCATGCGAGCGCATCTCATCGCTAGTTTTGTCGCCGTCCTTATGTTGACCGGCGTGGCGGTTGCTGAGTCGTTCGAGGATGGTATGGCTGCGTTTGATCTCGGCGACTTCGCCGAGGCAGCGCGCATCTTCCGGCTTCTTGCGGAACAAGGGAATCCCCACGCCCTGTACAGGCTCTGCCTTATCTACTCCGCTGGAGTCAATGGAGTACCGCAGGATGACGCCGAGGCAGCGAAGTGGTGCCAGAGTGCCGTCGCGCCGTTGCGGCTTTTGGCCGAGCAGGGGGATGCCGACGCTCAAAACGACCTCGGCACCATTTATGCTCAAGGCTGGGGAGTCCCTCCGGACCTCGCCGAAGCAGCGAAGTGGTACGGTCTCGCCGCCGAGCAGGGCCAAGCCCAAGCACAGGGGCATCTTGGCCATATGTATTTTTTCGGCAGGGGTGTGCCGAGAGACTCGGCTCTCTCCTACATGTGGTACAGTCTCGCCTTCGATGATCCTGAATTCGCAGACCTGGTTGGCGGGCAGGAAGTCCTCGACACACTCGCTAGGGGTATGACAGCCGAACAGCTTGTTGAGGCGGAGCGCTTGGCGCAGGCGCGGAAGTCGGGCGACCGCCCGACGGCTCGACGAGCCGAGCCGCCGCTCTACTCGCCATCCGCTCCAGCAGAAATGCTAGACCTAAGCGCAATAAGTACCTCTAATGATGGGGAGTTGATAGTTCCAAAGAGTGTCCATGTCGGCTTGAATCATGATTGTTTTTTGGATGAAGACGGCATACTGTACTGCTGGAACGTGATATTACAGGATAAAGTTAGGTATGAAGTGAAGAGGATAGGAGAAATTCCTAGACTTATAAGTATTGAATTAAGAGAATACTTCGATTGCGGCATCGACATTGCTCACGCCGCTTGGTGTTGGGGAGAGGGCTTCAAGGAAGATAATGAGACCTATGAACCGGTAAGGATTGAAAAGATCCCAGGTATGCCCGCTGTAGGGGCGATTGCGGTTGGCTGGGTTCATGTCTGTGCCGTTGGTAAGACCGGGGCGGTTTGGTGCTGGGGGGGCAACGCAGGGGGTGAACTCGGTACAGGCGATACGATCAATCACTGGGAGGCTGCGCAGCACGTTCAGGAACTGCCAGAGGCGGTTGCGATTGGAGCCGGGATCAACAACTCCTGTGCGGTGACAGGTGCGGGCCAGGCTTATTGCTGGGGCACTGATGATCCTGGCTCTCCTGGTCCGACGGGCAAGCCTTTCGTTTTTGAATCGAAGCTTCCAGTAAAGATTACAGGCGCGGAGGAACTCGTCGCAGTCGAGAACGGGAGCAACTTTGTCTGTGCGATCGACACAAAAGGCGGCGTTGTCTGCTGGGGATCGAACATCATGGGCCAGTTGGGCGCAGGCATGACCAGCGGCGGGGTTTTCCGTCAGAATTTTTCGGGTCCAGTGCGTAGCCTCGACGCGAGCTACTTCAATGCATGTGCGTCGATCGAAGACGGAAGTGTTTTATGCTGGGGGGCGTGGGAGGACCAAAACCTCTCGACTGCGCATGCTGTTGTCGGCATCGTCGATGCAGTGCAAATAAGTGTCGATTCCGATCGAGCCTGCATTGTTAACAAGAGCCACGAGATTTGGTGCTGGGGTAAGCGTTGATAAACATCGAAACCCGCACTTTCGACGAGTAATACATCGATAAAGCTCATCAGATTGATGCATAAGCGGTGCTGGCCCCCTGCCGTCGGAGTGAGAGTCCGTCTGCCGCAACCGGCGGTGGTGCCCCGGTCGCCAACCGCAATGCGTGGAAGCATGGCAGCTACACCGCCGAGGCCATTGAGGAGCGTCGGATGATCGCCGAGTTGGTCCGGGCAGTTGAGTTCCGTTTAGCTTGCCGGCTGTGCTCCGACTTGAACCACTCTCAAGCGACACGGGAAGCCTTGATCGCGACGTGTCCGTTCCCGGGTCAGAAACGTCATTCCCAGCCTGGCGGTCCAACGGCGGCTTAGGTGAAGGTTTTTCGATGCGGGCCGCGTCGCGACGTTGACGTCCTGGGATGACTTCGGCCCGCGTTGGAAAACCTCCCAAGGAGGAAGCCGCGGGGGCTGAGTGCTGGCTATGGGGAAAGCTTGAAGAGAGCGGTGTCTGGTGTTGCCGTTGGTGGCGACAACATGCTGGTCTGAGCGGGATGGATTGTATTGAGAGGTCTTTCTGGGCAGCAAATCACGCGGCCTCCGCCTATCCATCTGAGCCGTTCAAGAGCTTCACACAAAGCGACGCCGCTGCGGAACGCGTCGCGGATCCGGGCGGGTTTTACCCTATATGCCGGGCATGTCGTCATGCGGCCCGCTCCTGGGGTGGTGCGCGCGACATCGGCTTCTGGCCGCGACGGAAGATCTCGACGATGCGCATCGGGCCGCCGCAGCAGGGGCACGGTTCGCGCAAGGTGAGCGGGACGATCTCGGCGCTTGGCGGGTCTTTCTGTTCGGCCTGTTCCGCCCCGAGCAAGTCGCGGATGCGGGCGATAGTGGCCTTGCGGGATGCCCCGGCCAGAAGACCGTAATGCCAGATGCGGTGGAAGCCGTCGGGCAGGACATGGATGAGGAAGCGGCGGATGAACTCGTCGGTTGCCAGCCGCATGACTTTTTGTCGGTCGCCGGTCTTGATCCGGTAATCCTTCCAGCGGAAGGCCACGGTGTCGGTATCGGCGCTGATCAGGCGGTTGTTCGAGATGGCGACGCGATGGGTGTAGCGGCTGAGATAGGCCAGCACGGCCTCGGGGCCGCCGAAGGGAGGCTTGGCATAGACCACCCACTCGGCCTTGCGGAGCGGAGCGAGGTAAGCGACGAAGGCCGCGGGATCGGCCAACCCTTGGAGATCTCCGAAGACCTGAAGTTGTCCCGCCTTGTGCAGCGCCGTGAGCCCTTCGAGGAAGAGGCGACGGAACAGCCGGGACAGGACGCGAACGGGCAGAAAGAACCCGGGGCGACATGCGATCCAGCGGTTGCCCCCGGATCGTTGTCCGGGGCAGGCTGGCGACAGGCCACCGCCGGGGACGATCATGTGGATGTGGGGGTGGTGGGTCAGCGCCGACCCCCAAGTGTGGAGCACAGAGGTCATGCCGACGCGGGCGCCGAGATGCCGCGGGTCGGCCGCGATGGTCGTCACCGTCTTGGCCGAGGCGCGGAACAGCAGGCCGTAGACCGCCGTCTTGTTCCAATAGGCGATGCGGGCGATCTCGGCTGGCAGCGTGAAGACAACGTGGAAATACTCCACCGGCAGCAGGTCTTCAGCGCGCGCCGCCATCCAGTCCCGCGCCGCTGGTCCCTGGCATTTGGGGCAATGCCGGTTCTTGCACGAATTGTAGGCGACATGCCGGTGGCCGCACTTGCCGCAGGCCGCCACATGCCCGCCGAGCGCCTCGGTCCGGCAGGCCTCGATCGCCGACATGACCTTGAACTGGGCCAGGCTGACATGCCCGGCATTGGCCTGCCGCCAGGCCGGACCATGGGCGCGAAAGATGTCAGCGATCTCCAGCCTCGGCCGGGGCACCCCGGCGTCCGGTCACTCCAGGCTTGGTCTCACGGTCCGGTCCTGCAGCTTTGCCAGCATCTCGTAGGGGCTGACCGTGTCGCGGATCGTCTTGGTGGCGACGTGGGTGTACTGCGCGGTGGTCGTCAGCTTCGCATGGCCCAGCAACACCTGGATCACTCGGACATCGGTGTTGGCCTCCAGCAGATGGGTGGCAAAGCTATGCCGGAGCGTGTGCAGCGTGGCGGCCTTCTTGATGCCTGCCATGGTCTTCGCCGACGTGAAGGCGCGGTTCAGCTGCCGCGGCGAGATCGGGTTGATCTTGGGCTTGCCCGGGAAGAGCCAGCCTTTGGGCCGCGCCTCGCGCCAGTATTCGCGCAGAAGGTCAAGCAGCCCGGGCGACAGCATGACCTTCCGGTCCTTCCGCCCCTTGCCCTGTTCGACATGGATCAGCATTCGGTCACTGTCGATGTCGCTGACCTTGAGGTTACAGACTTCGGCGGCTCGCAGCCCTGCGCCATAGGAGATGCTGAGCGCGGCGCGATACTTCAGGCCCGGCCCGGGCGCCGCCATCAGGATGTCGGACACCTCTTGGACGCTGAACACAACGGGCAGCTTCCGCGGCTGGGTCCGGAACTGCATGTACCGCTTCATCTCCTCCCGCCCGCAGGTCATGCCGAAGAAGAACCGCAGCGCGACAATGCGTGCGTTGAAGATCGACGGCGTGATGCCGGCATTGGTCATGTGCAACTGGTAGGCGCGCAGATCCTCCGGCGTAGCCGTGTCCGGGGACCGACCCAGAAATGCGGCGAAATCCTTGATCGCCCTGATATGCGCCTTTTGCGCTTTGTCGCCCATCCCGCGGATGCGCATGTCTTCGATCATCCGCTCGCGCAGCGGCGTGGTTCTCTCCTCCGTCATGGGAACCTCCTGTCTGTCGATTGAGAAGGCCCCAATCGTCAGGCCGGATCGCCCGATCGGAGAAGTGAAATGGTCAGATCAGCTCCCAAGCCTCGCAACGAGCGCCCTGCCGCGAGAGCGGCTTAGTCCTTGGGCCGAAACTACCCATCGACCCAGGGATCGCAAAGTCTGCATTGCCGTCATCCAGATTTTCGTTTGAGCCGTGACACTGGGGAGTTGATGCCGTGCTTACCATGGTAAGCAACATGATCCGTCAACTGACAACAAGCGTATCGTCCCTGCTGCCGCCATACAGATTGTCATTGGACGACTGTCTGAAGATGAGGTCGTTTCCGCCAAATCCATATATGTTAAAGCCGAAAGAGGCGCCGAAACCAGAATCTGCGAGAATGTAGTCAAAGATGGAGGTGCGCTTGACAATAATGCCATAGTTCATTTCTTTCTTGATGTGCTCAATCAACTGACTGAACATTCTTCAGAGTGAACTCCACCGATTGCGCCCACGAGATTGTGGGCGCATATTGCTGGCTGAACATGTGAACCTACCTTGCCAAATGAAGAGGTGAAGATGTCTATTACAATTCTGATTCCGGTTGATATGTCGCAACTCGATGCCGCCGCTGGTGCGATCAGTTTTGCCGACTATTTTGTCGGTTCGACCGCCATGTTTGTCGTGCGCCATGCCCATTGTTCCGCGGTTGTTGTGCGCAACCAGTCCTGATCCGGCGGATCAGACATGGACGACAACAAGATACCCGATGTCGTGGACGCTCGCGTCTCTCGGTTCGTATCGAACATTGAAGTTTCGGCGATCAAGGGGATGGCAATGCGCGCCGCGGCTGTGGAGGATGCGGCGTCCCTGACTTGGGGCCTGCCGTCCTTCCGGACACCAGCACATATTCGCGCCGCGGTTGAAACCCAACTGGAGGCCGATCCGCAGATCGGCAAATATGCGCTTCCTGACGGTTTGCCGGAACTGCGCAGTTTGATTGCCAAAACGCACAAATCTGCGACGGGCATCGAAGTGAATCCGGATCGGAATGTTCATGTAACTTGCGGCAACATGCAGGGGTTGAATGCACTCTTCCATGTTCTCCTCGATCCGGGCGACGAAGTGATTGTCACCGATCCCGGTTTTGCATCTCATTTTCAGCAGATCCGCATGGTGGGTGCGACGCCTGTCTTCTGGCCAATGGATGAGACGAACGGTTGGAGTCTCGACGTCGAGGCCCTTTCAACTTTGATCGGCCCGCGTACCAAGGCCATTGTATTGGTGACGCCGTCCAATCCGACGGGCAAGATCTTTCGGGAAGATGAATTGAGGCGCATCGGCGAGATCGCACGTTCCCACAGTGTAACGATCCTTCTTGACGACCCGTATTCACATTACACCTACGAGAACACTGACATATATTTCAATCTCGCCAGTGCTCCTGAGTTGCAAGACACGCTTGTCTATCTGTTCACCTTTTCCAAGACCTACGCGATGAGTGGCTGGCGTCTCGGCTACATGATCCTCTCCGAGGTACTTAAGAAACAGGTCATCAAGGTTCATGATGCGACAATAATCTGTACACCACGGATTTCCCAGGCCGCCGGTCTTGCGGCGCTTGGTGAAGAACCCGTCCATCTGGCCAAATTCGAAGCAGTACTTTCAAAGCGCCGAGATCTGATCTGCGGCAGGCTGGACGCACTTCCCCATGTGTTCGACTACGTGCGGCCGGAGGGTGCCTACTACGTCTTTCCGCGCATACTGATCGAGCACGACTCGTCCATGGAGTTTGCCATGCGTCTGCTGCAGGAAGCGAAAGTCGTTGTGACGCCGGGAGCGGCTTTCGGTCCAACCGGAGAAAACCACGTTCGCATGGCGTTCTGTGTTGACGAGCAAACCATTGATATTGCCTTCGACAGGATCGAATCCCTTTTTGGTCGGTGAGCGAAGAAACTGCAAAGGACTAGGCACAATCTGGAGAGGAGCTTTTTAGACACCGAAGTCAGCAAAGGGCCCAAGGACGAAGCCGCTCTCGCGGCATTGGCGCTCTTGGCTGGCCGATACTTGTAGATGTGAATGTTGTGCTTCTCTGATGGGGCTTTTCGGTCTGACGATTGGGACCTTCTCAATCGTCAGACAGGAGGTTCCCATGGAGGAGA